>NZ_QLNF01000086.1:394786-692276 GCF_003261015.1 Agrobacterium sp. MS2
GGTAGGCCTTGTCCAGCGCATCGAGACCGAAGGCCGCACCGCCGATAAGCAATGCGGCCACAACGAAGCCGACGATGACAGCCTTTTTCCGTCTCATGGGGTCGCCGAACGCACCTCCATGCGGCCGGTTGCGGTGCGGGCGGCAAATTGCGGCCGGTACATATCCTCAACAGACGCCGCCGGATGATCATAAGTACCGGGAGTGACCGCGCGGACGACATAGGCCAGCGCAATTTCCGAACTGTCCCCTGCCGAGCGATCGAAGGCCGCCACAAAACGGTCGTAGCGGAATTCTGTATGCGCCGCCTCCGTTTCCGGCAACCAGTCGAAATTCGACAGTTCGGCCGAATTGACGAGGCTCGGATTGTCGATCTCGAAACCGGAAGGCAGTAGATCCGTCACCAGAATGCGCGACTGCCAGTTATTCTGCGGCACCACGTTCAGAACCACGACATAACGTTCGTTCTGTGTGACGTCGCTCGGGTTCACCTCTTCACCGTCCAAAGAGTAATAGGTGCGGGTGATGGTGAAGCCTTCGCCGCCGGCGGCAAGCGGCTGAGCCGGCGGGGCCACCGTAGTGACAACGGCCGTGACCGGATCAGCCGAGGCATTGGCGATCTTCAAGGGTGCCGCCAGCAATTCATCGCCGCTCATCCGCTTGCCGAAACCGCCGGTCTGTAAATCACCGTTCACATCGAGACGGATGTCCTTGTCCTCGCCTTTCACGGCCCGGGCGGCCAGCAGCATCCATGCCTGCTCCTGTGTGCTGGTATAGGGCTTCTTTTCCCATTCCCTTGCCACGGCACCGGCAAGCTGCGGCACGACGGCCGGAACCGGACGGCTTTCCGCCGCCAGCGCCAGCGCCGCCGCACCGTCGCGAAGGGCGGAGCCGTAATCGGCGCGGGCGAAGCTGACATTGGTGGCGCGGCTGGCCATGTCGAGCGAAGCACCGAACACGGTCTTCGAACGGGCCTGGTCGCCGTAAAGCGAAAGGGCTGCGGCAACCTGCGCCTTGGCAAGCGGCGTCGGGAAATCGGCAAGCGCAGTATCGGCGTAATAACGCAGATCGTTGATCGCCGCCTTGCGGTTGCGCGCCAGCACATAAAGCGAATAGGCGATCTCGTTGCCGCGATCCTTGACATTGCTGTCATAGGACAGGCCGTTCTGCAGGTTGTTCAACGCCTGCACCATGGCCGCTTCGGGGACATCGTACTTCTGCTCGCGCGCGCGGGTCAGGAAGTCGGTAATATAGGCATCGAGCCACAGATCGCCGTACCCCGGCGACCAGAGGCCGAAGCTGCCGGAACTCGACTGGAAGGACAGCACGCGATAGACCGCTTCCTGAACCCTCTTACGGGTGTCGGGATCTTCAGCCATGCCGCTGTCCTTCGTCAGTTCCGAGACGTAAAGCAGCGGCAGCGCGCGGCTCGTCGTCTGTTCGGCGCAGCCGTAAGGATATTTGTCCAGCATCATCACCAGCGCCGGGATATCGAAAGCGGGCGAGCGCGTGACATTAACGGCGACGGACGAGCCGAGGAGCATGCTGTCGGCTAGAAGATCACCATTGATCGTCAGGCTGCTGTTCGGCGCAATCTTGATTTCGCGCCGCGTCGTGACTGGAAGAACGGCCGGGCGCACCGGAACGTTCAGAACCTGCTCAAGCGAGACACCTGCCGCATTGGAGACCTTTATGGTGATCGCGCCATTGCCGGGCTGCTCGCCCGTCAGCGGAACGGTCAAAGACGACTTGCCGCCCTTTTGCAGCGCAAGTGTCTGCGACACTTCACCCTGATCGACCGTCAGAGCCGTATTGCTGGTCACATCCAGCCGGTAGTCGCCGGCGTCGCCATCCGTATTGGCGATATCGAGCCGCAATTGCGAGATATCGCCGGGGGCGAGGAATTTCGGCGCGCTGGCGGTTACCACGACGGGATCGCGAATGATGGCATCGGAAACCGCATGTCCCACGCCGGTCTTCGTCCAGGCAACCGCCATGATGCGGGCCGTCCCGTTGAACTGCGGAATATCGAAGCTCACAGTCGCCTTGCCGTTAGCGTCGAGTTCAACCGGACCGGCAAAGAAGGCCACAAGCTTTTCCGTGGGCGGGCTGCCCTGAAGGGCCGCCCCGCCGCCATCACCGCCGGTGCGCAGCCGGCCCGTGGCGCCAAGCGAGCCGTCAATCAGGCGGCCATAGAGGTCGCGGATTTCCAGTCCCAGCCGGCGCTGGCCGAAATACCATTCATCCGGCTTCGGCGGCTCATAGCGGGTGAGGTTCAAGATGCCGACATCGACCGCCGCAACGATGGCGTAGGCCTTTTCGCCCACACCAGCCCCCGCAACCGTGATCGGAATTTCGAGCGGCTGGCGCGGCAGCGTCTTCTGCGGCGCGCCGAGTGTGACGGCAAGCTTGCGCTCGGCCGGATCGACGGCAAGCCACTTGATGCCGATGGCGCGCATGGGCATACGGCTTTCCTGCGCGTCGCCGGGGCGGAACAGCGTCGCCGTCACATAAGCGCCAGCGCCCCATTCCTCGGTGACCGGAATGTCGATCTCGCCGCCCTCTTCGCCGATCTCGGCATTCTGTACCGCAATCAGCTTTTCCGAACCGGACGTTATCATCAATTCACCGGCGAAACGTGAGGAGACCTTGAGTTTGGCCGTATCGCCGATCTTGTAGCTCTGTTTGTCCAGCGCGATTTCCAGCGCATCCGGCGTTTCCGTCGAGCTTGCCTCGACATAGAAACCGGCATCGAATTCGACACTGGAAACCGGTGCGCCATTACCCGCACCCTCCACTTCCAGCCGGTAGCGGCCCCAGGTGACCGGCACGGAAATTTCGCCGCCATTGGCGTCGACCGAAAGCGTGCCGGTTTCCTGCTGCTTGGTGTATTCCACGGGCTCATAACGCCAGGAATTACCCTGACGATACCATTGATAGTTACGCTCTACCTTGATGAGCTTCCAGGTCAGGCCATTCATCGCCTGTTTGGCACCATCGGCACTGACACCGATGATATGGAAACGTCCAACGGAGTTCTGGGCGAGATCGCCGGAAAACTGCGGCTTGATGCCAATGACGGATGCTTCCGCCTTGATGGGCAGCGCCAGCGAGCGTTCCACGGCGCGGCCGCCGGCTTCGCGCATGCGCACGGTGATGTTGGCGGAGAGAAGCTGCGTTGTGGATGGCAGATCGGTGAGATCAACGTTGAAGCTCGCTTTGCCTTCTTCATCCAGGACCGGCAGATCGGCAAGCGTCGTGCGGTTTTCCTCTTCGCTTTCCTCATCGGCCAGGCCGAAGAAATAACCTTCGAAATCGGCGCCGGTGCGCGTCGGCTTGATCGCGACCTCTCCTTCCAGCGTCAGGCCGGCAGCGGGCGCGCCATAAAGATAACGGCCATCGACGTCGATTGCCGTTTCTGCGCCCGGATCGATCTGTTTTGCCTTGCTCGAGAGGTCAAACTCGGTGCGGTCAGGCACAAAATCGTCGACAAGAAAGCTCTTTTCGCTGATCGCAGCCGTTTTCGGGTCGGTATGGATGCGCAATGTCCAGGTACCGCGCATGGCATTTGCCTGCAACGGCAGATCCACCGCATGACCGCCAAGCGCCTTGCCGTCGCTGACAAAGCGCCGGTCTTCCACCCCGTCAGGGCGTGAGAAAATGAAAGTGAGCGGCAGGTCTTCGATTGCCTTGCCGTCAACGTCACGGGCCAGGGCTGCGGCATGCACGGTCTCGCCGGCACGGTAGATGCCACGTTCGGTCCAGCTGAACACGTCGATAGCACCGGGTGCTGCACGTCCCGTCACCCCGCGATCCGAGAGATCGAAGCCTGCACGGGTCATATCGAGGAACACGTAATCCTCATCGCCGTTGCGCGCCGTCAGGATGGCAGGCGCCTGAGCCGCCGTGCCGCGCATCAGGCCGGCAGAGAATACCGCGCGTCCGTCCGCATCGGTTTTCGCGGTGCCCAGCACCTCGTTGTTCTTGGCCAGGAGCTGCAAATCCACGTCCGCAAGCGGTTTGGCGCTGCCGAGTGCACGGACAAATACATTCAAACCGTCCGTTCCGGCATAGGTGGTGATGCCGGTATCCGACACGAGGAACCATTGGGTGGCGCGTGAATCCCAGGTTTCCGGCGCCGTGCCCGGCGGCACGGCAGTCAGCACATAGATGCCCGGCTTGCGCTCCGGCAAGGCCTCATCCACTGGAAAACTCGTGATCACATCCTTGTTGAGATCGGGCTGGATATCAATCGAGCCCTGCCAGACAAGCTCGCCGATTTCGTTTTCGATACGGTCGGCATTGTAACCGTCCATCTGCGTCAGAAACTGCGAATTTGCGAGCAGCGCGGTGATATTGCGGTCACCGACGCGATAAAGCTTCAGGTCGGCCTTGTCGGCATTCACAGAGACAATCGGAATGCCACGGCGCGCACTGCCCGGCAGCACGAAATTCTCGCCGGTGAAGCGCACGCTGGCCGTGCGGTCACGCACGTAAATATCGAGATTGACCTGTTTTTCCAGCGGCTCTTCCACGGAAGACGGCAGGCCGGCGCGCAGTGCGATCTTGTAGCGCTGGCCATGGGTCAGGCCTTCGACGCAAATTTCGCTGCCCTTCGCCTCGATGGCCTTGGGGGCTGCCCCATCCAGCGTGATGAAGGAAGAATAATCGACGCCATTCTTCACCAGCGGTTCGGAAAACTGCACGCAGGCGCGCGGGCTTACGCTGTCCGTATCCACCGTATTGTTGATGACGCGAAAACCCTGGCGCGTGCGCAGGTCGGCATAGGCCGCCTTTGTCTGTGAATCGTCGGTAAGCGCAAGGCTTTCCTTATAGGCATTGAGGGCTGCGCGATAATTCTGGGTTCTTTCAAATGCCTTCGCCAGCCGGTTCAGGGCTTCGGTGCGGGCGCTGACCGTTCGGCTCAGCTGATAGGCATTGATGGCGGCAGACGCCGCCTGCCCTGCGATCGAATAATTATCGGTGACCTGCGCCGCCTTTTCGGAAAGCTCCGCCCAGAGCGCGCCGTCGTCTGGCGTGATCGCAAGGGCCTGCTTATAGGTCGTAACCGCATCGGGAATATTGCCCGCGGCCGCCTGCTGCCGCGCCGTCTGTACGAGGGCTTCCACGCCTTGCCGGCCCTCACCGTCATTCGCCGCAAGGCCGGATTTCATTCGGCGCGCTTCCTGCTGCAGGCTGTCAGTGACGAAGGACAGGCGCTGCGGCGCGCCGATATCGGCTTCCGTCGCCACTTCGACAATCTTGCCGGCAACCGCACCGGGGAAGGCGTTCAGCTGATTGAAATCAGATTTGAGGAAGCACCATTTCACCTTTGGATTGTAGGTAAAGGCCTTGCAGGATGTGTCTCCGGCGCAAATCTCGCCACATTGCTCCAACGAGACGTTTTGCTCCGTCCTGAGATCGAAGCCGAAATAATCGCCATTTTGGGTGGTCACGACCTTGCGGGAGGGTTCCGCCGCCATGGCTGGCGCGAAAATCATGGCGGCTGAGACCGCAACCAGCGAAATCCGGACGAGCGCGCGCAACGACATCAGTTCTCTCCCCGCAACAGACATGTCGGGCGGGACTCTGGTCAAATCCACGCATGGTTGTCAACGCATCTTCGTCAATTCGCGCCATGACAATCTGTGGAGAGTAAAAGAAGCTGCGATTAGTCCTCTATTTTACGCGCTTCCGAGATGAGCATGATCGGCACACCGTCACGAATTGGATAAGCAAGCCGCGCATTTTCGGAGATGAGTTCATTGCGGGCACGTTCATAGGAAAGGCGGCCCTTCGTCAAAGGGCAGACAAGCAATTCGAGAAGCTTCGGATCGACGTTGTTCATCCTGTCGTCCATGGCGGCGATCCTACTGCAGCACGTTGCCGCCCTCACCCGATCCTTGGGCAAGAACGATCTCGGTGATGGCGATCAATGTTTCGGCCCGCGTCTTCAGATCGGGCGCTTCCAGCAGCGCCTGTTTTTCGGCGGGTCCAAAAGGAGACATCATGGAAAGCGAATTGACCAGAACACGGTTGCCGGCCCTTTCCACACTCTCCCAATCCGCTTCCAGCTGGTTGGCATCCAGAAACGAGCGGAACACCCGCAGCAGGTTTTCACGGTCCACGGCCTCCTCATCGTATTCGCCGGAAAGATCGGCGATGAAGGGCGCGTGACGGAAACTGCGATAGGGCTTGCCGGCCTCCACCTCCTCCAGCAGACGGAAACGGCACACACCGGTGAGCGAGATGATGTAACGGCCATCGCCGGTTTCGGAAAAGGAGGTGATGCGGCCAAGGCACCCAACCGCACTCAACGGCCCGCCCTCTAGGCCCGATTCAATGACATGAAGGGCTGGCTGCACCATGCCGATGAGACGGTGACCCGCCAACGCCGTGTCGATCATGGCAAGATATCTTGGCTCGAAGATATTGAGTGGAAGATGGCCTTCCGGCAACAGAAGAGCACCGGGAAGGGGAAAAACCGGCACGGTTTCCGGCAGGTCGTCGCTCTTCACATATCTTGCATTTCCGACATGCATGGGAATCAAGCCCCCTGTTCACTGCTGCCGGCCGGCGGATCAACCGCCTAGCCGGGATATGCCCGCATTAAGAAAACAGTATCGACGAAAGCTTCCGGCGGCCCGCGACGGTCGCCGGATCCTTAAAGCCCCAGGCCTCGAAAAATTCGAGAAGCTGGCGGCGCGCGCCGTCGTCGTCGAAGGTCCGATCCTTACGCATGACGTAGAGCAGATGATCCGCCGCCTCGTCGCGCCGGCCCTGCGCATTCAGCACCTTCGCAAGCTTAACCCGTGCCTCGTGTCGATCCGGGTCGGCTGCCAGTTCGCTTTCCAGCGCCACGGGATCGCCGATCTTGCGGGCTTCCTCATATTGGGCGATCTTTTTCGAAACGAGCTGAATGCCCGCATCCTCATTGAGTTCCGCCGGCAGTGACGACAGCAATTCACTGGCCCGCTCATATTGTCCGGCGGCGATCATGCATTCGGCAATGCCGGCAATCGCTGCGGGGTTTTCCGGATCCGCCTGCATGACGGCGCCAAAGAGCTGTGCTGCGCCGTTAAAATCGCCATCGGCCAGAAGCTGTTTCGCTTCGGTCAGAACGGCCTCGATCTCCGCCTTGGGATCGCCTGCATCAGGGCCGGCAATCTTTTCGATGAATTGCTTGATCTGGCTTTCCGGCACCGCGCCCATGAAGCCGTCGACCGGCCGGCCATCGGCAAAAGCGACGATTGCCGGAATGGACTGGATGCCGAGCTGGCCGGGAATGGACGGGTGGTCGTCAATGTTCAGCTTCACGAGCTTCACGCGGCCATTCGCTTCGTTGACGACTTTCTCGAGCACGGGCGTCAGCTGTTTGCACGGGCCGCACCAGGGCGCCCAGAAATCCACGAGAACTGGCTGACGACGTGACTCTTCGAGAACGTCCTTGGAGAAACCAGCCGTCGTTGTGTCCTTGATGTGTCCGGAGGACGCACCATTCAGCTCGCCACTATAGTGCGCGCTTGCGGACATCTGCCCGCCGTAGGAACCGCCGTAAGGATTATTCGTGTCGCTCATGCCGGTCTCCCGTAACCTCTGTCATATGTCTTGATTGAAGCAAAGATCGTATCTCACTCGCTGACTTTCAAGACAAGCGGCGTATGTCCGGTCGCCTCGAGAAAGCGAATGAGATCCGCGGATGCGATTGTCGTCGTCTGATCGTTGGAGAGCGGGTGGCCATTGACAAGTTCGTTTTCCAGCAGCGCGCTATCCAACACAAAAGTGACCTGCCGGTCCGTGTCGTTGATTGCGCCGAACACCGTGACCGAACCCGGCACCACACCCAGATATTCGAGCATTTTTTCCGGCCGGCCGAAGGACACGCGGCTTGCAGCACCGATGATCTTATGGACGCTTTTCAGATCCACCACCGCGTTTTCTTCCACGGTCAGAACGAAGTACTGGTCCTTCTTGTCCTTTACAAAGAGGTTCTTTGTGTGGCCCCCAGGGATCAGGTCGCGCAATGACTGCGATTCCGCGACGGTAAAGACAGGCTCGTGCTGTTTCGTGGTGTGCGAAATTCCGAGCCCATCGAGAAATTCGAACAGTTCCGCTGCCGTCTTGCGAGAATTCTCCGCCATATGCTGCCACCTGCCTCTGCCGATTCCATTGTCGTTGCGTCATGATTAAGGGGGCAGCCGCCCATTGGCAACGCGGGAAAAATCGGCTGCAGGAAAAATTATCAATCTTTTCCGCCGCTTGTCGCATTTCTCAAAGAAATTTTCGCGTTTTTGTCATTTCCCTGTTGCATTCCAAAATCGATTGAGCGATATAGCGCCCGTCGCCGCTTCGGCGGCCCACGGTTCAGCATACTACCCCGGACCGGTGGATTTGAGCGGGTGTAGCTCAGGGGTAGAGCACAACCTTGCCAAGGTTGGGGTCGAGGGTTCAAATCCCTTCGCCCGCTCCAGTTTCCCAAGTCATGATCTTCCGGATGTTTATTTTTTCGCAGCGGCGGTTTTCGTTGCGGCGTCATCGACTTCATATTGTCTGTGTGCGAGCGGTACAAAAATTGTCCCCCGGGCGGAACCTATATCGAGGATGGCCGTTTGAACGCTGAGGCTCCTAACCTCAGTTCCCTCTGATTGCCCGCTGCCAGCGGGCATTTTTTTACCCTCTTTAAAGTCGCCTCCTGCGCCCGCCCCTTTAAAACTACGGGTGAGAGCCCTGTCATACGCGGCTGAATGGCAGAACAACCCTGTCAGCAACAACAATATGACGCCTTGATCTTGCCATATTTCATTCAGTGTGCTTTTGTGCAGCCGCCCTTGTGGGAGGGGGTAGAGGTTGAGGCCCGCTGGCTGCATTTCAGCAGTAGCGGGTTTCCCTTTTTTTGGGCGAGATTCGCCGGCAAAGGCGTCTGATCCATTGCTATTTGCCGCTGAGACAAGCAACGAACTCCCGCGCTGCACGGTGAGGTACGGTTTTTTCGTATGAAGAAAAGTGGTAGCGGGAGAGGGACTTGAACCCCCGACACGCGGATTATGATTCCGCTGCTCTAACCACCTGAGCTACCCCGCCACAGGGGAAACGTGACAGTCATGTGACCGGCTCGTTCCATCAGGATGAGCGGCTTATAAGGTGCCGCTCCCCAAAGTGTCAAGCGCAAGATGCGCAAAAAATTCGCTTTCCGCATCGCTGCAAAAAGCGAGTGGTTTCAGGCGGCAACCGGCTTTTCCAGAAGCGCCTTGAGCGACGCCTCGGCCTCCGCCGAGCGCTCGGACCGTTCAATGAAACCGCCGCCGTACACGCGGGCATCCGCGCCCGGCGCGGAATAAAGCACGCAGGCCTGACCGGGCGCGACACCCGCCTCTCCGGTCATCAGGTCCACATAGATACCATTCTCATCCGCATGCAGCACTGCCTCCGTCGGAGGACGGGTGGAACGCACCTTGGCGAAGCAGGCGAAGCCCTGCCCGGCGTCAACGGCCAGGTCGCCATCACCCAGCCAGTTCATGTCACGCAGATAGACGCGGCGGGTTTCCAGCGCCTCACGCGGGCCAACGATGACCCGGCGGCCACGCGCATCGAGATGCACGACGTAAAGCGGCTCGCCTGTCGCAACACCGATACCGCGGCGCTGGCCGATCGTATAGTGCACGATGCCATCGTGGCGACCAAGCACTCGCCCGTCGAGATGCACGATATCACCCGCCAGAGCCGCATTCGGCTTCAGCTTGTTGATGATATCGGTATATTTGCCCTGCGGCACGAAACAGATATCCTGGCTGTCGGCCTTTTTGGCAACGACAAGCCCCATTTCTTCCGCCAAAGCCCGCGTTTCGGCCTTGGAGAGGCCACCGAGCGGGAAGCGCAGATAATCGATCTGTTCCTGCGTGGTTGCGAACAGGAACCAGCTCTGGTCGCGGTCGCTGTCGATCGGCCGGTAGAGCGCGCGGCGGCCCGGCTGGCCGGGAACGGGGTTGGGCCGCGAACGGATGTAGTGGCCCGTGGCCAGCGCATCGGCACCCAGTTCCTGCGCGGTCGCTAGAAGATCGGCGAATTTTACCGTCTGGTTGCAGGCAACACAGGGAATGGGGGTCTCACCCATCGCATAAGCTTCCGCAAAGGGGTTGATGACGGTTTCACGGAACCGCGCTTCATAATCCAGCACGTAATGGGGGATGCCCAGCGTTTCGCAGACCCGGCGCGCATCGTCGATATCCTGGCCGGCGCAACAGGAGCCGGCGCGGTGCACGGCGGCGCCATGGTCATACAGCTGGAGGGTGATGCCGAGGACATCATAGCCCTCGCGCTTGAGGATACCAGCCACAACAGAAGAATCGACGCCACCGGACATGGCGACAACGATCCGGGTATCTTCCGGCCTCTTGTCAAAATCGAGCGTATTCACGTTTTTTCCCATCGTCAGTCATAACGGGGGTAAAGGCCCCGCCGCCTGTCGGTCATCCGCCGCGAGAAACCTTGCCCACTAAAAGGGCCGTCCTGTCTCGCCATACCGCGGATTTAAGGGCTGCATATAGAAAGGAATGGCTTCACACGCAAGTACGGGGCGGAAAACCGCCCCGTAAAGCCGTCTGATTCCCCTTGTGGAGGGCTTCAGGCGCCAGCCGTCTTCTGGCCGCTGCTGCCGAACCACTTGTCGCGCTCCCGCCACAGGGCGGGCATGGCCAGCAATCCGATGGCCGTGAAGGCGATCAGCGTCTTGTTCAGCTGCGACAGTTCCGCCGTGCGGCCATCGAGATAATAAACGCCGTAAACGATCGCCACGTGCCAGACATAGACCTGCAGCGAGTGGCGGCCGAGCAATTGCAGGAATTTCAGCGACAGCACCCAGATAACGCCTTCGGCGATGGAGCGCACGAGCGGGCGATGGTGATGCGGTCCGGCAATCACGAGCCAGGTGAGGCCAACGCCGACGGCGATGAAGTTGATGAGATAGACCGGGCCGAAATCGGCGCGGATTTCCATCGTCGAAAACTTGCCCATCATGAATTCCGGCATCAGACCCCACGCGGTAGCGATGCGGAGCGGCATGAAGAACAGGCAGATGACAAGCGCGGCCTTCGGCAGCCAGGTATGCTCCGGGGAGAAAATCTTCTTCCACGGAATGCGGTTCTGCGCCGTCATAGCACCCATCACCAGCGCCGAGTAGAACACCAGCTGCCAGCCGAGCAGGTTGAAGCTGACGCGAATACCCTGTTCGTCCGCGCCCTTGACGAGTTCATTGAGAGGCGTCGTCACAATCTGCTGCAGGCCAAGCTGTCCCGCCATCCAGACCAGCAGCGAGCCGGCCATGACATAGGCCCACTTGCCATCGAGGCAGAGCTTCACCAGGACAGGCGCGAAAATCATGTAGACAATATATTGCGGCAGAATGTCCATGAAGGTCGGCTGGAAGAGAAATGTCGCAATTGCCGCCAGACGCAGCGGATCGTCGAAAGACGTCATGCCGAGCCAATTGTACCAGATATAGGGCGCATGCGGGATGATCATACGGAAGAACAAAACGGCGATGACGAGACCCATCGCATAACGATAGAGTTCCAGCGCGCGGTTCCAGATCATCTGTTTACCGGCGTCATAGCCATATTTCATCATCTTGCGCGCATATACCATGCCGATCAGCAGGCCGGACAGGAATACGAAGCCCTGCGCGTCCTCGACAAAGGCGAACTGGCGATGGTTGATTTCCACCAGCCAGAAGCCGCCGGCAAACACCAGATGGTTGATCAGCATGAAGACGAGGAAGTAACCACGCATCCCGTCGATCAGGTCAAAGCGTTTCATTTCGATAGCTCTCCGTTCTCGCGGGCCGTGCATTGCCCGGCCACCCAGCCCGGCCTGCGAGATGCCGGGAATTGGATTGTCAACGCGTTTTTGCGGCTGAGGTTCCGCTCCCAAAGCGGTTTAGAACCGGCACGAAAAGTCACATTGACGTGTACGCCCTGTGGTTAGGACGCGGGGACTGAATGACGGATGAATGAAAAAAGGCAATTCCGTGAAGCGGATGAGCCATGCGCCCGGGACATACCGAGGCAAACAAGCCTCAAGGCCTTGCATGGCAGGGGAAAGCCGAATCCGCCGCGCGTGGTTGGCGGATATATCACCCGTAAGATCTCCCAATCTTTTTTGGCGGCATTCCGCCATGCTTTTTAGGAAGCTTATCGAACGAAACGAACAAAGGCCCGGCGGTGAAGCGACCGCCGGGCCTTATCCGTTTAAGAGGCTCTGATTCGTCAGGCGGCGGCCTGGATGGCGGCGACCTGCCAGTTGTCGTTGCCGGGGCGGCGGACAAAGGTCCACATTTCCACCGATTCGGACGGATGTTGCTCGTCACCTTCGATCACCTTGCCAGAGGTGCGGTCGCGCATCACGTCGATGGCAGAGTAGCGCATCGCGACTGTCGCGTAGTCCTGCCCTTCTTCGTGCCATGCTTCGGCGACATCGCCCTGCAGTAGCGTCACCTCGCGCACGTCGTTTTTCACACCGCTGGTCGCGTTATCGCTGAGTTCTTCAGCGAGATATGACATGGCTTCGGGCGTCGTCAGTTTGCGCAATGTGCCATAATCCTCGGCGGCATAGGCAGCCTGCACGTCTTCCAGCATTTTCTGGAACGTCTCGAGGTCGCCCTGCGTGATGCCGATTTCGTCGCCTTCCGAGATGGCGTTGGCGTGGGGCGTGGGCTTTGCCGTTGCGGCAGCAGCAGCCGCTCCGCCCGCAGCGCCGGCCATCGCGCCGATCTTCGGGATCTTGAACGAGGATGCGGCCGGACCCGCCTGCGAACCGCCATTATAGGAGGAGCCGGAATGATCCGTGCGGTGCGAGCCGTTGGCCGATCCATAAGCGGGCTGGCCCTGACGGCGCGACGCGAAGAAACGCATGGCGAGCATGACCAGAAGGCCGATCAGCGCAACCTGTAGCAACATGCCGAAGAAACCGGCCATGCCGCCGAAACCACCACCCAGAAGCATGCCGAACAGACCGCCCATCAGAAGGCCGCCCATCAGACCACCCATCATGCCGCCGAAGAGGCCACGATTTTGTTGCGGCGCCTGTGCGCCAGGACGTGCCGGCTGAGCAGCGCCAGGAGCTGCCTGGTTGGTGTTGGGCGTCATGCTGCGGTTAATCGGCGCGGTCTGGCCGGGCGCAGTGCTGGTCGAAGGCGGAGCGGAGTAGGTCCGCGTGCCACGGCTGCCGAAACCGCCGCTGGCGCGACGTGCTTCTGCCATATCAACCGCCACAAAAGAAACCGCGATACCAAGCGCGGCGACTGCGAACAAACCCTTGAAGCGCCGAAAGGCTGCAAACATCGTTATCTCCTGTTGGCCGCCCTCCCATGAGCGGCATCTCAACAGGCCATATAGCAACTCATGATCATCATTTTTAGACCGCTCGGCTTAAATTTTTTGTGATATGCAACCAAGGCGTGAGGCGCGTGAAATCTGCCGCAATTCGAAAGCTGGAAAAACAAAAACCGGCACAGGGTTTCCCCTGCACCGGTTCCTATTGTCCCCTTGGGAGGAACGATAGATCAGTCGACGTTGAACGTCAGCGGCTTGACCTGGCGGATGGCGGGGTTGGCGCGCAGCTTGTCCAGCACCTCTTCGGAAACCGGACCGTCGACATAAAGCAGGGCGATGGCGTCGCCGCCTTCCTTTTCACGTCCAAGCTGGAAGTTGGCGATGTTGACGCCAGCCTCGCCGAGCGTGGTGCCCATGAAGCCGATCATGCCGGGAACGTCGGTATTGGTGATGTAGATCATGTGCGATCCGACATCGGCATCCATGTTGATGTTCTTGATCTGGATGAAACGTGGCTTGCCATCCGAGAACACCGTGCCGGCAACCGAGCGGATCTGGTTTTCCGTCTTCACCGTCAGCTTGATGTAACCGTCGTAAACGCCGGTCTTGTCGCGCTTGACCTCGGAAAGGATGATGCCTTTCTCCTTGATCATGACCGGGGCCGAAACCATGTTCACGTCGGCAACCTGACTGCGGATGAGGCCGGCCAGCAATGCACTGGTCAACGCCTTCGTGTTCATGTTGGCGGTTGCACCGTCATAAAGGATTTCGATTTCCTTGGTGGCGCTTTCCTGTACCTGGCCGACGAAAGACCCGAGAACATCCGCGAGACGGATGAAGGGCTTCAGACGCGGCGCTTCCTCAGCCGTGATCGACGGCATGTTGATGGCGTTGGACACGGCACCCTTGACGAGGTAATCCGACATCTGCTCGGCAACCTGCAGGGCAACGTTTTCCTGTGCTTCCGTGGTCGAAGCGCCAAGATGCGGCGTGCAGACGACGTTAGGAAGGCCGAAAAGCGGGCTCTCGGTGGCGGGCTCGACTTCGAACACGTCAAAACCGGCACCGGCGACATGGCCGGACTTGATGGCTTCCGCAAGGGCAGCTTCATCCACCAGACCACCACGGGCGCAGTTGACGATACGTACGCCCTTCTTGGTCTTGGCAAGGTTTTCAGCGTTGAGGATGCCGCGCGTCTTGTCGGTCATCGGCACATGCAGGGTGATGAAATCGGCCTGGGCTAGCAACTCGTCCAGCTCAACCTTGGTGACGCCCATTTCCTGGGCGCGCTCCGGCGACAGGAAGGGGTCGTAGGCGAGAACGTGCATCTTGAGGCCAAGTGCACGCGAGCAGACGATCGAACCGATGTTACCCGCACCGATGACGCCGAGCGTCTTGCCGGTGATTTCGACACCCATGAACTTCGACTTTTCCCACTTGCCGGCCTGCGTGGAACTGTCGGCTGCAGGAAGCTGGCGGGCGACGGCGAACATCAGCGCAATCGCGTGTTCTGCCGTTGTGATGGAGTTGCCGAATGGCGTGTTCATGACGATGATACCGCGGCGCGAGGCAGCCGGGATGTCAACATTGTCGACGCCGATGCCGGCGCGGCCGATGACCTTGAGGTTGGTGGCGGCTTCGATCAGCTTTTCGGTTGCCTTGGTGGCAGAGCGGATGGCCAAGCCATCGTAATTGCCGATGATTTCAGCAAGCTTGTCCTTGTCCTTGCCGAGCTTCGGCTGGAAATCGACTTCGACGCCACGATCACGGAAAATCTGGACGGCGGTTTCCGACAGTTCGTCGGATACGAGTACGCGAGGTGCCATGGTTCACGGGCTCCTTGAAAAACGGTGCAGTTTTGAAAGCGGGAACTATGCGGCCCTGCATCAGCGCAGGGCCGGTATCAAAATCAGGCGGCAGCCTTGGAAAGTGCTGCCTTCTGCGTCTGGTAAGCCCAGGTGAGCCAGGGCATGACGGCTTCCATATCAGCCGTCTCGATGGTGGCGCCGGCCCAGATGCGCAGACCGGACGGGGCGTCGCGGTAAGCGCCGATATCGAGGGCGACATTTTCCTTTTCGAGCAGGGCGACGACGCCCTTGGCAAAATCGGCCTGTGCTGCGGCATCCAGCGCCTGGACCTCGGGATCGACGATCTTGAGGCAAACAGACGTATTGGAGCGAGTTTCCGGCTTCACGGCCAGGTTGGCGATCCAGTCGTTCTTCTCGATGAAGTCGTAAATAACCTTGGCATTGGCATCGGCGCGGCCGATCAGCGCCTTCAGGCCACCGAGATTTTTTGCCCAGAGCAGCGCGTCGATATAATCTTCAACGCAGAGCATGGACGGCGTGTTGATGGTTTCACCGCTGAAGATGCCTTCGATCAGCTTGCCGCCGGAAACCATGCGGAAGATTTTCGGCAGCGGCCATGCCGGTGCGTAGCTCAAGAGACGCTCAACGGCGCGCGGCGACAGGATGATGACGCCATGGCCGCCCTCGCCGCCGAGAACCTTCTGCCAGGAGAAGGTGACGACGTCGAGTTTCGTAAAGTCCATATCCTGCGCGAAAGCCGCCGAGGTGGCGTCGCAGATGGTCAGGCCCTTGCGGTCGGCGGGAATGAAATCGGCGTTGGGAACACGAACGCCAGAGGTCGTACCGTTCCAGGTGAAGACCACGTCGCGGTCGAAATCGACTTCGGCAAGGTTCGGCAGCAGGCCGTAATCGGCCTCGAACTTGCGAACGTCCTTCAGCTTCAGCTGCTTGACGACGTCGGTGACCCAGCCGGCGCCGAAGCTTTCCCAGGCGAGCATATCGACGCCACGTTCGCCGAGCAGCGACCAGAGCGCCATTTCAACGGCGCCGGTGTCGGATGCGGGAACGATACCGATGCGATAATCGGCGGGAACATCAAGAACTTCACGGGTGAGATCGATGGCCTGCTTCAGCTTGGCTTTGCCAACCTTGGCGCGATGCGAGCGACCGAGCGGCGCATCGGAGAGAGCATCTAGCGACCAACCGGGGCGCTTCGAGCAGGGACCAGAGGAAAAATGCGTATTGCCCGGACGGACGTCCGGCTTCACGATATCTGTCATTTGACTACCCTTCCAGATAGGCGCTCCACGTTAGGGTGGAGTGTCCTGACGCCGTTGCTATTCCTGTCGCCGATCCCAGTCAAGCGGAATATGTCGCTACGCAGAAGAATCTTGGTCCATATGCGTCATGTACCTTGCCACATGCCGATAAAACAAAACCGCCCGCACCCGGAGGATGCGGACGGCCCGAAACTATCAGGTTGGCGTGACGTTTATTTATAAACGGCAGGCTGCAGAGGAATATCGGCAGGCGGCATGTATTGCGCGGTATCGCAGCCATTGAAGACATAACGGCCACCAACGCGCACCTCATGCGAATAAAGACCCTTGTCACGGCCGGGGCCGCCGCCATTCTCATAGGCGAACATGTCGCCCTTGTTAATCTGCCGGAAACGGTAACCGATATCGGCCTTGAGGTTACAGGTGACATCAATGGATGCGCCGGCCATAAGGGCGTAAGCGAAACGCCACTTGCCCCTGCCACCGTGTTCGGTGGTCGGGTCGCAATAGCCCGATCCGTCTGTCGCGCAGGAGGTATTACGCAACTTGTCCCACTTCACGTAGGACGCGCCGATACCGCCGCCGACGTATGGTGTGACGCGGCCGTAGGTACCCAGATCGACATAGGCGTTCGCCATCAGCGTATAAGCCCGCAGCGCGCTTAGGTCGGTCGATACGCACGGCGTTCTGCTTCCCAAAGGACCACCGCCACAAAAACCACTAGTGGAACCGCGGAAATCCGACTTGCCCATATAGTCGAAGGTCACGTCACTGCGGAAATAGTTGTTGAACTGATAACCGACACCGGCGCCAATGACATAGCTATCGTCGATCTTTGCGGTATCGAAATCAGCGAGATAGCCACCAGGGCCACCCTGATAATAATTGGCACCACGCAGCTTATTGAAAGAATAACCGACGTCGCCTCGCAGATACCAGCCGCTTGCCTGGGTGATCTCCACTTCGGGAGCATAGGTCGGCGCAGGCTCAGCTTGATAAAGATCGGCGGCAATGGCGCTGGTGCCGGTCAGCAGGACGGCCAGAAATCCGGCCAGGGCGTTTTTCATGACTTCCACTCCAGAAGAGGCACGTGCGTTTGCGGCAGCAGATGCCAGTGAACTGTTCAGTCATGGAGATTGACGTAAAATGGTTAAGTCCCGATTAAAATGGAAATTTGTATTACAGCAGTCATTACTGAGGATGGTAAACAAGCTGCTACGGTTTGCGCTTTCTTAACCCTAAAACGCATAGGTTAAAGAAGTTCAAAGGGTATTGCGTTGATGAAACAAAGCGAAATCAGGCAGACGGCATACTCATATATTCGCATGAGTAGCCAGCAGCAGATGAAGGGCGACAGCTTCCGTCGTCAGTTGGAACTCAGCCGTCAATATGCAGCCGAGAACAACTTGGTCCTGGATGAAAGCCTTACAGACATCGGCATTTCTGCGTGGACAGGCGCCAATGTCCAAGACGGCGCGCTTGGACGCTTTTTGCAGTTAATCCAGAGTGGTCTGATCAAACGTGGATCGTACTTGCTAGTCGAGAGCCTTGACCGACTAAGCCGTCAGCAAGTCCGTAATGCAATTGGTCCATTCATCGACATCATCAACGCTGGCGTGACCATCGTCACCCTTGCTGACAAACAGGTGTATTCGGAAACCACGGTCGACGAGAACTGGACGCAATTGATGATGTCACTGGCGATCATGTCGCGAGCACATGAGGAAAGCCAGACAAAGAGCAAGCGTCTCAAAGAAGCCCACGCGAACAAAAAGAAGCTCGCTGCGCAGGGAATTGGCCGCTATTCCCACAATATATGGGGCTGGATCGATCAGATCGAAGTGGCTGCCAATAAATTTGAATACCGGCTAAATGAGCATGCGGCGACTGTTCGCAAGATTTACGAAATGGCGGACGCCGGCCTTGGTCAGTTGGTTATCACGCGCAAACTGAATGACGAAGGTATTGGTACGTTCCGAGCGTCGAAAAACGGGTGGCAACAGCCAAACGTCGGCAGCATACTTCGTAATGAAGCGGTGATCGGTACATATCAGCCAACACACGCCGTAAACGGCAAAGCCACCCCGAACGGCCCACCAATCAAAAACCACCTTCCCGCCGCGGTACCCGAAGAACTGTTTTGGCGCGTGCAACGTAACAAACAGCGTCGAGTTTCAAGCGGACGTAAGGGCAAGCAACTGACAAACTTGTTTACGAGCCTCTGCGTGTGCCAACATTGCAATGGTCCCATTCGCGTGCGGCTCGCTGGGACGAGCGGCAAGACACACAGGCACCTTCACTGCGACAACAGATATCGTGCATTAGGCTGCCCGAGCGCGGGCGGTGGCTTTCGGTATGATATTATGGAAGCTGCCATTCTCGATAAGATCAAAGAGTTCGACATCGATATTGGAACAGGCAGACAGACCGCCGACCGAGAGGTTCTGCTTCACGAGATAATGTCAAAAGAAATTCATCTCGATGAGATGGAAAAGCGAAAAAACAAGCTGCTTCGTGCCCTTGAATTGTCAGATGATGATGCCGCAATGAGTGACATCCTTTCCCAACTGTCAGAACGGCGAACCACCGTCGAGCAACTGACCACACAGATCGCGGAAATGAAGGGCGATCTTGCCCGTATTGATACAGAGGCAATCGCTCTCGCTTCGGCAGTAGAGCGACTACAGCTTGAACGCTTGATTTGGCCGACTGGTTCAGATGATGAAGTTTATGCGAGCCGTTCTAAGGTTTCAGCAATGATGCATTCGTATATCGACGTGATAGCTTTCGATTTTAACCGAAAAACCTATCGCGTCTCAATTGGCGGGCATCTCATTTTGTATGAGTTCTATCGCGACGGGCGGTTGCTGAAAAAAATCGACAATCGAAGCCTGATGCGAAAGCACGGCATTCCAGTTATTTGGAAAGATAAGGACGAAAACGGCCACGCCATTGAAGGAACTGGCGAGAAAGTCATTCCCATCAGCTGGAGTGTAGAAACGCTTACAACAGCAATCCCCCAATCCCGACAAGACCCGAATGCGCATCTTGTTGACAAACGCAAACGAACCGTCAGCACGCTTATCAACAAAAAGCACTAACGTCGTTGCTCAGATCGGAATTGGGAGACTACGGTGTAAGTCCCTGATATTACTCTTCCAGTTCGCGGGTGCGCTACGACTGTGCTAAGCTCGGGCTATTCGCCAAGAGTAGCGATAGGGCTGCGTTCTGGGTGTGAGTTCTTTCCGTTCTTTGACAACGACGCGTCTGCTACGGATGCCTTTCGCGGTTTCAAGTCGCTGTGTAGATGCCACTCATCGTCGGCAACGATGTTGAAGTCTCTAAGTGGGGTCTCGTCGTCTCTCGCAATCTGACCGATGTGGGAATTTAGGTAGCCGATGAATGCCTTGTCGGCATCTGAGGCAATAGAATTTCGGCCCAGTTCGATCGCAACGCGTGTCGTCACGCCACTGCCCGCAAAGAAGTCGAGTACTGTTGAGCCGGGATAGGACATGGATTTTACAATTCGCTCAATCACGGCCTTCGGCTTCTGCGTAGGATGCCCCACACGCTCCTTCGAGTTTCCATTCAGACGTGGAATTTTCCAGACGTTTGTCGGGTTTATGCCCTTCTCTAAATTCTCCGGGTTGAGGCGTTTGTCTTTCTTGTAGGCTGCCAGTGTGGCTGGATCGAGCTTTTGTCGTACAGCGTCGAGATCAAAGAAATACTTATCAGATTTTGCAAACCACGCTATTTCCTCGTGCCGATTTGCAAAGAAACGCTGTGCGCCCATTCCATTTGGGTAATTCCAGATAATCAGGTTCGCCAATAGCATGGCGCTGTTGCGCCTCATCCAAGCGATGAGGCTTAACAGATCCCCCGACCCTGCCTCGCCTTGGTACTGAAGGCCACCGAAGAGAACGAAGTTGCCCGTAGGCGTGAGGACGCGCTCAACCTCTCTGATCCACTGTGCGGCCCAGTCCACATAGTCGGTCATGTCGTCCCAAGTAGCCACATTGATGTTGTAGGGTGGATCGCAAACAACCAACTGAATCGATTTGCTCGGTATCCGACGGAGTGTTTCCAAGCAGTCGCTTACCGCGACGAAATGCTTTGTATCGCAGATGTTATCCTCTTTGATCTGAGACACAGACGAATGCTTTCGACCGTTTTTTTTCAAGCTGTTCATGCCGATGTGGCCGGCATTACGGTGTGATCGATTAGACATCAGGTTCCGATCTCAAATACTTCGTTAATGTGATAGGCTTCGGTTAGAAACGTAGTTCCAAACAGCTCGCGAAGCGATGCCTTTTCTGCCGGTTCAAGAGATGGGGCATGTGCGTTCCACTCCCCGATAACCGTCCTTATCGTTGTGGTGCTTGCAGCCACGGAGCCAGCATCCGCCGCAATAAGGTCTCCCGAGAGAGCAAGCCTTTGTAGATTTACTGTCCTCGGGGTTTGCGTGAGCACACCACAGCTTTCCAATATGTTCAACAAGAAGGGGCAACGGTGCCTTGCGGCTTCTTCAGTCGCGGGCTCGATGCCCATCTCGTCACAAAAGTCCAATACCGGCTGGAAATCGAAGAAGCCATCATAGATATCGGCTTTTGGGATCGAGGCGATACGGTATTCAAAGTATAGGTATTGCAGCATCTGCTTCGCAGCAGGCATGTTAAGGAATATCTTTGTGTATAGTTTTCGAAGCTCTTCAGATTGTGGCAATGCTGAGGCTATAAGCTGATTGTAAAACGGCGCCCTGTGCGGAGTTTCGCTTGAATATGTGCCGTCTTCGTTCGTTGATATTTGAATTTCGGCAACATTTATGAAAGGTTCGAGCAGATCCCATAGCCTCTGGCCATCTTGCGTCAGTTCAGGGGTAAAGTTTGCTGGATTCTCAGCGAGGCGGATATCAGTAAGAAGTCCAATTTCGATAGCGGCAAGAATTTTATACTTGACCTGTCGCCGATACCCCGCAATGCGTCCTGCCCCAAATCCTCCGGCTAATTTGATATAGTCATCTGCAAAGGCGCTACCGTCTCTTCCATTGACGAAATAGTATAGAATGGACAGCAGGTGGCCTAAGTGCGTACCTTGCGGATAATGAAAACTGGCCTCCGTCGCACGCTGGAGTTGGCTGGTCTGTGGTGCAGACAGCCCACCAAAGCGGGCTACGCGACTTGAGACAACATTGCTGCGCTCGGCCGCCCAGCGAACTTTTACAAGCGGCTTTAGCCGCGCGCCTGTCAGATTGCGTTCACCACGCACTGCTGCCCCTTCGGCACCTTCTCCGGGGTCGGCTGGAAGGACAATTCTTTGTAGGGCGAGAATTCCTGAAGTGGTCAACTCGTCTATGTCTTGCTGGCTGCTTACAAGGCTGATGCCGGGTTGTTGTCCCGTTAGCCATTGATCTATCTGCTGCGCAATACCGGCGAGGACTTCATCGTTGTCCCCATCGTCGGTATCCAGAATAATTCCGGCTTCAATGTTAAGCCCCGAAAGTCCAGGCCCGGTAAGGTTCGAAGAGCCGATGTATGCGCTTTGACGCCCGTTGGCGAATTTGAAATGATAGACCTTGGGGTGAAACAGTGAGGTGTCAAACGCAGCTATGCCGATGGCCGCATGTTCTCGAGGAAGAACCAATGCGTCTTTCAACATTCGCACATGATCAGCCAGAGTCGCTCCCCGGTTTGAGCCGATTACGAACCGCGAGACACCGTTGTTCTCGGCGCATTTCTTGAGAGCTGGCAGCAAAAGGGAACTGCCTTCAAATGTGTAGTAGCCCGTTTGGCAACGAACTTCATCGATGCCCGCCGCTACGGCCTCATTCATCCATTTCGCCACCGTTTGGTTGGCGTCTCTAATTCTCGAATCGATGTATCTCATTCTCCCATAAGTCAGGACCTGTGCCGTCTTGACAAGCTCAGACAGTTGCTCCAGCTCAAGGTAAGTGTGCAAAACGAAAATTATAGACTTTGTGACCTTCGGCTGCGCGCCATTGCTTGGGCCGACCATTTTGGCATTGCGCTTTCCGCAAGCTCCGAGAAATCGTGCTTCGATATGCGTACAACTGATTGCTGCAATCGAGGAATCACGTGACAGCCAGACACGCCAAGACAAGCCCGCTGAAAGCATCGGCGAGAGATTTGACCCTCGGTGTCGCCGTTCCGCTTGTGGGTGTCTGCGTGATGATCGCGTGTTGGGCCCTGTACGTGGAGCTATCGGGAGTTCCACCGTATATTCTTCCGGGACCGGGCACCGTTGCTGCGGCGCTCACCAAGGATTGGTATATTTTGCTGGCGGCGTTATGGGTGACCGCCCAAACAACCCTTGTGGCGCTGCTCCTCGCTGTCGTCGGAGGAGGATGCGCAGCGGTGGTCTTGGCGCAATCGCGATGGCTCGAAACGCTGTTGTCGCCGGTTATGGTCACGCTTCAGGTAACGCCCATCATCGCGATAGCACCGTTGATCCTGATTTACGCGCCGACGCCGTGGATTGCGCAGTTGATATGCGCGTTCCTCGTGACATTCTTTCCGGTTATGCTGAATACGCTGCAGGGCTTGAAGAGCGCCGACCGGCATCATGCCGATCTGCTGAAGACGTATAGCGCATCCCGGTGGCAAACCCTCATTTATCTGAAACTGCCGTCGGCATTACCGAGTTTCTTTGCGGGTCTCAAAATCGGAGGCGGGCTAGCGTTGGTGGCGGCAGTTGTCGGAGAGTTCGCGGCAGGGCAGGCCGGTAACAATGCGGGCTTGGCCTTTCGATTACTGGAAGCGCAATACCGGCTGAATATGCCGCGCCTCTTTGCCTGCCTCATCCTGCTTGCTATTCTCGGGGCAGCCATCTTCGGCCTCACCTCCAAGCTGTCCGAGCTCGCCCTTCGTCATTGGCATGAGAGCGAGCAGAAATAGTCACTGCGAAGCCTGCAAATCCAAACCTAATGAAACGCACGTTTTCTGACGTTTGCGCTCTGGATGGCGCTGACACCTTGATCCCGCAGAGCAATTTCCCGCCTGCCAACAATGCTCGCCCTTCCTGCCCATCGGCAACATAACGAACGGCATGGAAATGCTGTTTTTTGTGAGGTTCTGATGAAGCAAGCGCGCGTTTTGACGGATGCCGAATTTAAACGGCTGCTGGCGGTGGTGGCACAGATGAAGCATGCGGGGCGAAATAGGCTTGCGTTGATGCTGTCGCACCTCGCAGGGTTGCGCGTAGGTGAGATTGCCGCCCTGACGGTGCGCGATGTTCTCGACAGCGACGGGAAGGTTCGCGAGCAACTGCGGCTGCGGGCCGAGATCACCAAGGGCGGTCATGCGCGTGTGGTGTTTCTCAACGAGAAGCTACGCAGGGAGATCGAACGGCATCGCAGCGAATGGCCCGAAAACAAGGGCGCCGATGCGCCACTGCTGGTGACGCAGAAGCGGACGGCGTTTTCCGCAAACACGCTCTGCCAGTTAATCGGACAATTATACAAGAGCGCCGGTCTCGACGGGGCGACCTCGCATAGCGGTCGCCGCTGGTTCATCACACGACTTGCACATTCCGGTGTCAGCCCGAAGGTCATCATGACGCTGGCAGGCCACCGCAACTTGACGACCACACAACGTTACATCGATGTACGGGACGACATGATGAAAGCGGCGGTCGATTTGCTTTGACCGTCGCCCATTCCGACATGGCAAAAGTTCGCTCAATGAACTTTTCTGACCGAAGCTACAGAGGTTTAGGAACCTCGATCCGCTTTGACTTCTCGCCCCAGCATCGGGTTTCGAACCCCTTCTTATCGAGGGCATGCGAACCAGTCTTCATGCGCAAACCAAGCTGACCGAATTTCTCCACGAGAAGTTCATGCCCCTCCCGCATCTTTTCCGTCCGGTCATCGTCGCCGTTTGCGAATGTGCTTTCGCCCGACAGTTCTTCGAGAACCATGTTCCACGAGGTCATGGTCGAGTAGCCAAGTGAAATGGCTTGTAGCACAAGATAGGTATCTTCACCGTGGCAACGGAAACTCGGATCGGGCAGCAAGAGTGGACGTCCGTCCTTCGCAAAGTTTCGGACAACGATCATGCTGCCTTTGAGGTCCGTGTTCTTTTTGAACACATGGTTGGCCGAGTACGGATTGCCGGGGCCATTGAGTTCCCCATTGAAGGGAGCCTTCCGCCCATAGATCGGGGCAAAAACATCAACGCCGTTGTAGGCATCTTTTCCGCTTGCCGCCATTTCCGCGAACAGCCGGTAGCTACTGTTATGGTTTTCAGCCTGCATCAGCACGGCGTCATCATCCATGATGATGCCCCAATCGAAATCGCTCGCATATAGTTGTCGGAGGCAATCGATGCGGTTCTCGATCAAGATGCGCGGACCAACACGGGTAACACTGCCGCCATGCCCGGAAAGTAGCCCCACCTCCTTGCTTGCGGCGATTTCTTCATCGGTCCAGTTCGATGCAATTACATTAACGGGAATATCCGTCATCCGCCTCCACCATTCGAGTTGCCACTCGAAATCGAATTTTCGATCGGCTCGGTGTCCGGTGGTATCCGGTAGATAGCTGGTGATGAAGGCGCCGAACGCCCGATTACTCGATGATGGAATCGGGGGGAAGTTCGTTTTCTTTCTGCGGTTCGCTTCGATCAGCTTATAGTCGCGGGAACGCGGCACGGGAGAGACTGGCGGTGAGGCAGAGGCAGCGGCGAAATCCTCGCAAACCTGCGTTCGTGCCATGGAGACGCCGAGCACCATCGGGGAGACATATTCGAAGTGGTCTCCGCCAACGAAGGTGTGATCGATGCAAAAGGCAGCGTCGGCTACCTCACCGTCCGCGATATGACCGGCCAAGTCTTCCCCATAGGCGGATGCGGTTTTCCAGAGAGCAGCGATATCCGCCAGCGAAAGCTCCATCTGCGGATCGATCGCAGCCGCCGGTGCGACAAAATCCAAGAACGGATAGCTCAGCCCGGAATAGCCTTGGGTGCTGGTGAAACCGGCTTCCAGCGCCGTTCCTGACGATAGCCATTGGAGGCGTTTGGGTGCCGGGTCGGCGGCAAGCTGCGCTGTGTTGGACTTCTTGAACAAGGCCGTCGCCATGTCGAGGTTGCTGGCCGAAGCCTTCATCCCCGTGCATGTCGCCTGAAAATGACGTGTTCGCTGTCCCAGCTTCGCGCCCTGCCGCAGCTTTTTGTCTACATAATTCGCAATCGGTCGAAGCGTCAGCCGCGCTTGCGATCTCGCATCGTCCACGAGAGAAATGTGTTGGTCGTCGTCCGATACTCGCCATTGGCAATCATGCTGGAAAAACTGCCGGAAGGTTTCGGCGTCGGAAAGCTCAAGAACGAGCTGGCCTTTGCCATCCAGTTCCGGGAGCGCATGAGCAAGCGTGACGGTGGCATTCGTGAAGCTATAGGCATCCGACAAGAAACGCAGTTTCGTGACCTGTGCATCGTCGGCCGCTTCGTTCCAGATAGCGATTAACTGGAGTTTACCGCTGTTGGACGGTTTGCATGTGCCAGCAATCAGATCGATTGCCCGGAACAGCGGATAAAGCGGACGATCGGCAAGCGGATGCTCGTCGGGATTCTTGTTTCCAGCGATTTCGAGCAGATACTTGTCGATGATTTTCTGGTCGTCCTCATCGCGAACGTGGACAAGGAAGGTCTGGCCACCCTCGGAAAACAGCAACGAACGGTGAAAGCCGTTAGCGAGCGTCACCCCCGGCAGCGCAGTCGTGACGATCCGCGATTGCTTCAATTCGGTGGCAATCATGTCGAGCCGCGAAGACCGAAGCTTTTGCGCCTTCGTGGCTGCTGGGCGAGCGAAGTGATTCACCGCCTCTTCATAGCGCCCGGAAATACCACCGCCTAACTCCAGCCAGTGGCTCAACGATTCCTTGACGTTAATATCCGAAGCAAGCCTCAGAACATTGCTGATCTCACTGCGCCAGCTTTTGCTACGATTTTTGGTGAATGCCAGTTCAATCAGAGCATTGTATGGGTTTTCCTTCGTGATCTTGTTCAATGCCTTGTCGTGATCACCAAGGAATTTCTCGAACGTCTGTATGTCATGGCGGATTTCTTCTCCGAACGCGAAAAGCTTCTCCAGGGCGACATAGAGCAGTGCCTGACCCTGCATGTCGTGGTTCTCGAATTGATGGGTTGCATCAAGAACGGTCAGAAACTGGTTCTCGTATTGCTCAAGCGCGGAAACGATTGATTCTTTTTTAACGGCTTTGCCCATTGGATGCTCGCAATGATTTCATCAATTGCCCGCAATCAAGCCGTGTATGTCTTAAAAAATTGCAGCGGATGAGCGGGACAGTGTTCTTAAGGTTATTCAATGCTTTCCACGAAATCCGCATACGCTGTCTACATGCCCGCCATCAGCTCGAACTTCGCGAAACTCGGCCATTCCCAGCATCTCAAGCGCAATTTCCCGTTTGCGGAAAGCGATCTGAATTTCCTCGATCCGACGAGCAAATTGTTCCACTACCCCTATGCGCTCTATAGCGCGGGACAGGCAGCGCGAACCGATGGAGCAGCTAAGCAACATGACATCGTAAGCCAAAGAGACCGTGATCGGACGACTGTTATCGGCGACAGCGGCGGGTTCCAAATACAGGAAGGCACGATCAGGTTTACCGGCGATGTGACATGCGAACGCATGTTGCGCTGGATGGAAGACCATTCAGATTATTCCATGTCGCTGGATTTTCCGACGGGAGGAATATCACCGGGTAATGTTGCACAGCACACCGCGCGCCTGAACGGACAAGGGCAAATCACCGCAATGAGCGCAGCCAATGGCCTATCGCTGGACTACAATGCCTGCCTCACGCAATCGGTGCTCAACCTTGACTACTTCGTCCAGAACCGCAATCCGGGGAAGACCAACCTGCTGAACGTCATCCAAGGGCGTACCGAGCGCGAGAGCAAGGTCTGGTATGATGCGGTAAAGGGCTACCCGCTGGAAGGGTGGGCTTTTGCAGGTGCGCATCAGAGTGCGTTCTCCATGGCGATGGCTCGCCTGCTCGATATGTATGATGATGGCCTGCTACAGAAAGCCAAATGGATACATTTCCTCGGCATTTCCACCCTTGAGCCAGCTTACCTCTTCACGACGATCCTTCGTTGCCTGCGCCGATACAACCCGGAAATGGGTGTCTCCTTCGATACATCCAGCCCGTTTTTCGCCGCTGCGCACTTCAACATGTACACGTCGTTCCGGTTCGACAAATATGGTTGCGGGTTCATTTCGTCTTCGTTTGCCCAACATGCGGACGTCAACGATAGCCGGACGCTCAACGAAATGGGCCGCGACCTCAGGAAAGAGATCGCCATAGCTCGAAATGGGGCTCCTGAATTGCGCTTCACGCCGCTTCCGGTCGCAACGGCCATCGGTTCAAAAGTGACTATCGCCGAAATTTGCGAGATGCAGAATAGCCGGTTGCGTGTCACCACAGACGGCGTCTGGATTTTGATGAACCACAACGTCGAGGTTTTCAAAAAAGCGTTCGAGGCTCTCAATCGTAGCTTCGATGAGAACCCGCTGGACGACGATATGCCGGTTCATGTGCGTGCGGCCAAGGTCGCTATCGAGAAGATTTTCGAGGCACGCGTCTTGAAAGGCGCGACTGCCGCAAGAGACTTGCTGCAGGAATGCACGGCTTTGTTGGATGTGTTCGCCGAGGTGAGGAACTGAGTGGGACGGTGCCAAGCGAATTCGGCACCATCTCAGAATTGTTCAGTTCTTTAAATTCAGTCCAACGCCCTTGCAGGAGAAGCGAGTATCGAACGCCTTGGTATAGTCGGTATCCGGCTTTAGCAACTTCACCTTTACCAGTTCGTCGGCAAGCCACTTGTAGCGTTCGGCAGTCAAGCAGCCGATGCCCTTGTCGAGCGCATCGCCACTATCCACGATCCCGTATCGCTTCATTTTGTCGATGGCGTATTCGATCTGGCCATCCGTCATCTCGGGGTTGGTCGCTTTGATCAGCGCGTTGGCGGCTGCGTTATCCCCGTACAGGTAGTTGTACCAGCCCTCGATTGAGGCATCGACAAACCGCTGCACGAGATCGGGATTGCTGTCGATGCGACTCTGTTGAACCGTAATCGTGGTTGCATAGGGCTTGTAGCCGCTGTCAGCGAGCAGGAAGATTTTCGGTTCGGTGCCGGTCTGCTTCCGTATCTCATAAGGTTCAGCGGTGATCAGGCCTTGCTGAGCGGAGTTCTTGCCGGCGAGAAACGGCGCAGGGCTGAAATTGTAAGGCCTGTACTGCTCATCACGGAAGCCGCCGAAATTGGCCTTCATCCATTCGAAATACGCGCCAAACCCGCCCTGCGTCATGAAAATTGTTTCGAGCTTGGCAAGATCTTCGAACTTTTCAACGCCGCTGTCGGAGTGGGCCAAAATAACCTGGGCGTTTTTCTGATAAAAGGCAGCAACATCGACCAGCGGAATACCTTGCTCGATGCCGACAAGCTGTTCCTGCTGGGTGCCCAGATAAAAGTCTAGCTTGCCGGTTAGGAGAAGGGCGCGGTTCTGTGCGCCGGGACCGCCCTGTTGGATTTCAACATCGAGGCCGTATTTGGCGTAGGTGCCGTCGGCGACGGCCTGATAGAAACCGCCATGATCAGCCTCGGCGAGCCAATCGGTGCCGAAACGGACTTTGTCGAGGGAATAGGCGGGCGAGGCAATGGAGATTGCGGAGATTGCCAGCGCGGCAACAATCGCTGCCTTGGCGGGTGAGATATGCGCGTTCATGGGAAATTCCTGATACGGAAAGATGCGGTAGTTAAACGCGGTGATTGTATTGGGTGGCTGTTGGTCAAACGTTAAGATCGGTGTCGGCGAACATCGGTTATTGCCCGGCGCTCGATCTCGTTGGCGAGCTTCTGCTGGAAATCTAGCAGCGCCGGGTAGTTGTCCAACCGCATTCGTTTCAGCCGCCATGAGATTCCGCAAAGCGTGGCAAGCCCCGGCTCTCGGTCGACAGCGATGAGATGCGAATAATAACGTGGGCTACGCCCAAGCCATATTCGCGAAAACTCCATCTGCGAACTGGTCAGCCCATCCGCCCGCAATGCCTCGTAGATGTCTTTGATTTTCATTCTGCTATCTCCTTGAAACAAATATTTATTTCCAAGAAGGCACGGCGCTAAAATGGTGCTGGATAAATAGCACGTTATTTCAGCAGGGGATTTTCAATGAAGACAAGGATGGAACAGCTACAGGCGGATATGATGACGAAGGGTGTCTTCACCCGTCACGAACGCCGCCAAATAAAATATCTGACAAAGGCCAACGAAGCTCAACGCCAATATGTGAAAGCGGCACTTCCGGCGAACCATCTGGTCCGACGCTGGATGGAAACCTGTGGCGAGGTCGATGATTACGGCAACATCGATTATTGCGGTGTCCCGCTTTGTCCGCGCTGCCATATGCGGGAACGCGCAGTGCAAACGGGAAAGGCCACCAAGAAGATATTCTGCGATGCGGCAAATGAGGAGCTTGCTTTCGCAACGATCCTGCTGCCGCCGCAACTGGACTTCACCGGCATGACCGATCTCGTAGAAAACGAGAAACGCCGTCTTCGCACTTTCATAGATCGGCAGCGCAAGAAGGATGCTCGTTGGGATGATTTTCAATTGCTGGGCTGGTGGGAAGTCGACCGCATGAGCTTTGGTGATTTCGAGACCTGTGGCCGCAACACACGACTGGCTTTGGATGCGCTGGGCTTTCCGCTAATGGAAGCCCCGGACAAAACAATCTGGCGTCCGCATCTTCATGCAATTGTCCGCAAGGGCGTATTGACCACGGAAGAAATCGCCAGCGCTTTACGCAAGGAAACCCACACGGCAAAATATCAGGTGGATATCCAGCCATTTCGCGCATATCGCAATGTCGGCGACAATATTCAGAATATCGTCCGCTATTGCCTGAAATTCCGCATCGAGTGCGACTACAAGCGGCCAGACGCTCAGGACTTCATTGAGGCAGAACAAGCCGATGAGGCAAATCCAACCGAACGAAATTGGTGGCCAGCCGAAGATATCCGCGCATATGTGGACTGGCTATGTCTGGAGCGATCCGGCTTTCAATCGCTCCGCGTTGTTATCGGGCAAGCCAAAGACAAATCGGCTAACGATGTTCAACGTGTCATGCCTTCGAACATTTCAATTGGTGAAGAGATTGAAGACGGTGAGAAATCGACAAATGCGATATCAGACCGTTCTAGTACTCGAAACCATATTGATGAAATGAAAGCTCATGCCGTTATATCGGATATGAGTGGGACTTTCGTTATTGAAGACAGACGTGTTGTTTCAAGAGGAAGTGTGGATGTTTTCGATGTGGGTAATGGCGTAACGCGTTGTTTGTATAATAATATTGTACAGGATACGAACTGGACAGATATCGGCATGAAGATGCCGCCATCAGCTGCGGAAACAGCGGAGCTTTTCACGGCCATGAATGCCGTCAGCAAGACATCCAGATGCGCAGGAAACGTTATAAGCCTTGCCGAGCGTCTGCGTAGTATCATGGCGTTGAAGCAAGCTGGTGGCGTTCCACGCGGAGATATGACGCAGCCGTAAAAAGTTTGCTCAACGAACTTTTTCGGTATCAGTCCAAAATGAGTAGTCCTCGTATATCGTGCGGCCCAGCAGCTTCGCCATTGCCGGGTTTTCTCTGCATGCCTGATCGAAGATGCTGCGAACAGCCTTCGATGTCGTTGGGGCTGCAAGCAGGGGTACGCTGCCAGTGAGAGGCAAACTGCAAAGCTCCGGTTCATCGACAATCCGGCCAGCTATCGCGGCAGCTTCCAGATACGCGCTAATCGGTAAGGTAGCCGAGAACGTCTCGTCGCGGACAAACTCGATGCCGAGCATCGGGCGCAACGCCATGATATCGGAAATCCACAGCGGCTGAAATACCGGTCCGCCATCGGTGAGATTATGCAGTGCATCGACGGCATGACCACAAACGCGGCTGCGGGTTAGCAGCATAACAGTACTGCCGTTGGGGTCATAGAGGCGGGCGACCGGCGGAAAGTTTCCATCCTGTCGCGTATGCCATTGAAAACGGCGCAGCAGGGTTTTCGGGAACATCTGCCGGTATCGTCCGGGCAGGTCCATTTCGTGGACGGTGACGTTTTTGCCCTCGGTCAGTGCAAACAGCATGATCGCCCGCCACGACAGCGCCGACAGATAGTTACGCTGATGCATTTCTCCGTCGATTTCATATCGCAGGTTCAGCGACGTACCTTTGCGCTTGATTTTATAGAGCTGTTCGGACCCCACTTGCAGGTCCGTCATAAAGAGCAAGGCCAGATCGGTTTGCAACTGCGTAGGCTGGTCTTGGTGATCGCTATCTGAATGGTCTCGCATCTGGTCTCCGCTCGATTTCGGCGGAAACAAATTTCCAGATGGTGCAAAGGGCGAGCGAAGAGTTGGGCAAAATTATCCGGCTGGATGAACGCGGGCACAAGGCAAAAAACCAACTTCCATGCCGTCTTGCGCCAACAATTTGCGAGACATAATGTTCCGAGCAACTGCCGCTATACTCAAGTTGGAAGAAAGCTCATGATCCCGGAAAGTTCAGGTGCGACACCTTTCGGCATATTCTTGTTGGCGGATGAATACCTTGCCGCTTCCCGAGCGTCGTTCGAAACAAGGCAGGCTTTGACATATGGGCCGACACGGTTGATGGCATATCATTCGTGCGAACTGTACCTGAAAACCTACATGCGGTCGCACGGAATGCTGATCGCAGATTTGCGCACATTCCAGCATGATCTCCCCGCGATGCTGGCCGCTGCAACCAAGATGGGATTGCGGCCGAAGAAAGGCATGCTGAAAGCTTTCAAAGTTCTCGAAGAAAACAACGACTATGTACGGGTGCGGTATTCCCTCAAGACGGATGCCGTCCGTGTCCACGCGCAAAACGCGATAGCCCTCGCGGAAAATGCAAGGGAGAGTGTCCGCATAGCACTCAACTTTGACGAATTTGGTAATCCCAGAGGCGAACTCTGGAACTGTCCTTTACCAGCAGATCACCCGGTATCAAGAGCGATGATTATTGCACCAGATGCGTAAGCGTTACTGAAATTGCGAACGCCAGAATAGCCGCCAGTGCGACGATCAGAACAAACGCTCCGCTGGATAAGCGGTCAATCCATGGCGCGCGTTTGAAATCTTCGACCAGAACTTTCAGCTTTGGTCTTGGATCACCCCATTTAATCCGTCTGAACTTATAGACGTTCTTTGCCATGACACTGAAGCTATGATGGATGCTTTAAATCCCGTTTAACAGGCAGGGCAATTTCGTGTTGCCAGCCATATCGTCCAGAAGCACAGAAGCGTCAAGCAATGCGGACAAGAGCAAAAACGCAGTGTGGCAGTGGGGAACACCACCCGCGCGTCCGCGACGCTCTTTGACAGCGCTCCTGTATCGCAGGAACGCACGAAGGACATGGGATCATTTGATCCCATGTCCTTCGGATGCTTACCCGGTAAAAAAACCGCGCTGTTTATGCGGACTTGCGCAGCATCTTGCCGCGTTCGACGGCGGCGGCAGTCAATTGCGCGTCAAGCTCGCCAGCCCGGACAGCTTCAACGAGCGTGTCGATGACCTTCGGCAGCGCCGAAAGCTCGCCGATCTCAACAGCGTTCTTGTCCTTGGCGAATTCGATGGTCTTGCCCGCATAACGCAGGGCGAAAAACACCTTTCCGTTGCCGTCGGTGAACCAACCCTGACGCAGGCGCTTGGCTGCTTCGACCTCGACACGGACACCTTCGGCGTTCTTCTTGCGCACGATATGCGTGGGTGTGAAAGCCTGACCGGCGATCTTCGCCTCGGCCATCTGCTTCTGCTCGGCCAGTGCGGTAATCATCTTTTCCCGCGCCCGCTGTACGGGATCGACTGCTGCGCGAACCGGAACTGCGGAGGTGAGCTTGAGAGCCTTGAGGTGAGACATGCTGTGATCCTTTCCGAAACCGTTGAACGTGTTTCCGGGATACAGCCGTCGGCCAAAAGGTCGAGCGAAGAGTTGCGGCCTCGCCGTTCGCCCCCCCAAGCCTTATTCCAAATCGTCCTGGCGGATGGTAAGCAACTGAGGATCTGGCCATAGCGCACGCCGTTTTGGTAGCTGTATGGAGGATCCATGAAGACGCACACTGTGGTAACGGTCAGCTTCTGAGTAGCGGCTTTCCAACTCATCAGGATCAGAAAAATTGACAACATATTCGGGTGTCACATTTATCCACCCGTTGTCGTAGAGCTTGTGATGGGTTGAACACAGCGACAGACCATTCCGCGGGTCTATTCTGAGATGAGGCTGGGCAGAAGCCCAACGGACGATGTGCGCGGCCTCCAATCCTTCCGGGAAAGTCAGACCACACATACAGCACTTCCAGTCGTAGGCATTCAAAACTGCTCGCCTAAACACGCGCTGCCTGTTTCCCCTCGATAAAATCTTGGCGTATTTCTCTGAGGCGACGGTCGGGTCAAGTGCGAGTTCTTCCGCAATGCCTTCCAGCTCCGCAATGTTTAGATCAGAGAATGGATTATCGACGGAACTCCAGTCAAAGGCAAAAACCTCATCTAAATCGGCATCATGGCCCGGCCTCCCCAGATAGCCAGCACCCTGAAGGCCTGTACTTTTTGAAAGTACCAAGGCGGTCAGCCGTGGAAGACCTTCCTTTATGCAGTAGTCTTGAATCGGTTCGAGCACATACCGTAGCGGGCGATGGTGTATGCCGATGGAGCGAGCCGCGTCACCGTAGGTAGTCGTCGTTTTGTTCTTAGCCAACACGACAAGCACCGGCCAAAGTCGGCCAGCGCGTTCTTCATGGTCAACGTTGGGATTGCTCAATTCAAACTCCTCCTGCCGGGCGACCGACGGCGCATTCGTGCAACAAGCTTAGAAGTTGCGAAGGCCATATGCCATGCGCTTAAACGCAACCTTGATAATTTCGTGATGTTGGAGAATGCCACGTTAAAGAGCATTGGATATTCGAAAGGCTCACGCCGCTACTGCAGGATCGCGGTTCGGCCATGGTCCTGACGTTGCGAGCGTCGAGGATTAGCGAAACAGTTGCAAGATATTCTCGGCATTGCTGTTCGCAATCTGCAAGGATTGGATGGCAAGCTGTTCCTGCGTTTGCAATGCCTTGAGGCGGGTCGAGGCTTCGTCCATGTCGGCATCCACCAGCCGACCAATGCCCTTGTCGATGCTGTCCATGAGTGTCTGTGTGAAACTCTCCTGCATGTCGATGCGGGTTTTGACCGCTCCAAGCGTCGATGCGCCGGAGATGACTTTTTGCAGCATAGCATCGACGCCCGACAGGTAGTTGTCGAGGTCATTGGCTGGATCAGTGATATCCACATCGAGAATGTCGAAATTCGGTGCAGGACCGATGTTGTCGATGATGCCTGCAACGACCAGCGTGGATTGAGAGCCCATCTTGGGATAGAGCGCCGGATCGACATCGAAGACGACGTTGCCCGCGCCGGCAGAAACCTTCAGCCCCATACCGTCCACGACTGCATTCAAGACAGCGGCAAGGTCAGACGCCGAGTTGATCCAGCCATCGGACGTTCCGAGTGTTGCGTCTACAAGGTCGCGATCGATGGTGACGGAGTGCCATTCGTCGTTATTGACCATGAAATCGAAGCTGAACGTCACGTCGCGATAAACTTGAAACGCGGTGGTGAAAGTGAATTGGTCGGAACCATAACCGCCTGGTAAATCGAGTGCAGGCGGCAACATCAAACCGCCTGCGTCGCCGCCGGTCGTATCGACAACGTTGCTGATCGAAACGCTGGAACCAAGATTCCCGGTATTCTCACTGGTAATGATTTCTACCTGCGTTGGGGGAAGGCCCGGTACAGTCGCGATGGCCTTGTCGGAGATACCTGCTTCAAAGAAGGCCTGCGCAAGAACCGTTGTATATTCATGGGGGTCATTGATAACACCGTCCGTCGTAAGCAGCGCTACATCAATGGTCGATTTGCTGATGGTGACAGTATAGGTCTCGCCTGCGGACAGGGCACTTGCATCGAGCGTGAGGTCGAACTTTATTGTGTCCGTACCAGTCAGCGTGAGTGCCCCGGTCCAATCCCATGTCTGCGAACCGCGAGAACCCGGCGAATTCAGATCGGAGTTGCGAAACCCGCCGATGTCGCCGAGTGAACGCGGGTCCGCTTGCAAGGCACCGCCGCCACCCACATTGAAAAGGCTGATATCCGCGAGTTCGATTTCCGTCGTACCGACACGCACGGAGCCGTCAGCGGATCGGATGAAAGACGATGTGATGCTGGTCGGCAGCGAGGACAATTCCCACAGGTTCTGCGTTGCATCGGTATTGAGCCAGTTGACGCCGTTGAAGCTCGCCGAAGTCGCGATGGACACGAACTGTTCCTTGAACTGGTCAAGCTCGGTCTGGATTTTCGCCTTGTCTACGCCGTCTTCCTTGGCGGCGACGAGCTTTGCCCGGAACTCGCTGAGAACATCTACGGTCGCATCGAGACCTGCATAGGCGACATCGACTTTCGCGGCACCAAGGCCCAACGCGTCAGCCACGGCGGAAATCGCCATATTGTCGGAACGCATAGTTGTCGAGATCGACCAGTATGCGGCATTGTCGGCAGCGATTTGCACCCGAAGTCCTGAACTCACCTGTCGTTGTGTCTCGGCCATGTTCGAGCCGATCATACGCAGGGTTTTCAGCGCGGCCATTGCCGCCGTATTCGTCAAGATGCTGGTCATGTTAACCGCTCGCCCATGCGCTGGCCTACAGTCCGCGTTGACGGTCTGCATGAAGGAGCCAGCAATAAAAGGGACACTTCTGACGGTTAACCACGGAGGGTGCCCGCCATCATGGCGAGACCGATGCCCGAAGAACGAGAGGACTCGATAGCTTTGAGCTGCTCGATAGGAATCGAGCACTTTTCGTTAACACTATTGCAACAGAGTAAGTTAACGGAAGGTTAATGGCGACGATGCGGTAGGACTGTTGAAGCTCAAGAACTGCGGGATGACGCTCGCGATCATGTCGAACTCCGGCTCGAAGCCAACGACAAGCTCTGCAAATCTCCTCTCCATTTCGTCGGTGCTGCGAATATCATTCACGGCAATCTTATTTTTCCACAAGAACCGTGAATAGAGACGTCCCTTGTCAGAGGCGCCAGCCGGGAATTGAATTCGTTCCAAGCCGTTCCCGGATGCTGCGACCTTAATTGCTTCGATAATCCCCTTACGGACCTTGTGATTTGAAACGGGGCCGACTTCGGCATTCAGCGTGAGGTGACCCGTGGTTCCGTCATCGCTGGTCCGTATCTCGACCCAGACAATTAGCGGATAACCTGCCCACCAATTTTCACAGCCGAGCCATGCGTCCTTGGTCTTATCCAGTTCCTCGTGCCAGCGTGCAGGTAGAAAGCTCACGAGGTTCTTCGCACGGCTTGAATATTTGAATTCACGGTTGCCGATCCTGACTATTTTTCCTTGCTCGGGATTGTCACCAAACAGGCGATGGACTGCGGGTTCAAAACCCAAGCCGGCCCTCGGTTCCCTGATGAGATCCAGTACGTTTCTTTGATCCCGATAAAGCTGACGGGCCAGATTCTCTGTTTCAGAGCGTCTTTTGCTCATGTCCGTAACGCAGCCTCCCGTCAGGCGTTTCTGCTTCCGTCAGCCGAATTTGCGTACCGGCAAGTGTTTTTGCACTCGGCGGAAAATTTATCTCTTGTTAACCGAGTGGGCTACAGTAATCTCAATGTAACCAGCGGCGATTTGTGCCGCTTCTTCTCTACCTATTCCCGCAAGCCGCAGCTTTACACCGACTTAGCCGTTTACACCCCACTCGCCTCGCGCTCGAACCTCATCGCCTCTGGTGTTAGCGGTCTGACGCAAAGGAGGCGGTCATGGACGATTTTCCCGGCAACCAACATTCATCGGGTCCGGTGCGGGCCTATTCCTATGTGCGTATGAGCACCCGTAAGCAACTTCGCGGCGATAGCTTGCGTCGGCAGCTTGAGCGGTCGAAAGCCTTTGCGGACGAACACTCTCTGCTTCTGGACGATAGCTTGCAGGACTTGGGTGTCAGTGCGTGGAAGGGCAGGAACTTCAAGACCGGCGCGCTCGGGCGGTTTCTGTCCATGGTCGAAAGCGGCGAAATCCCTAAGGGCAGCTATCTGTTGATCGAAAGTCTCGATCGGCTGTCGCGGGAGGCCGTGCCGGATGCGCTGACGTTGTTCATGGCGATCATCAATGCGGGTATCGTCATTGCGACGCTGGGTGAAGATCGGCAAATCTACAGCCGCGACAGACTCAACGGGGATTGGACCAAGCTGATTATCGGACTTGCGGTGATGTCGCGCGGCCACGAGGAGAGCCAGACGAAGAGCGAGCGCATCAAGGCGGTTGCCAAGCGAAAACGGGAACAGGCGCGAGAGGGAAAAGGCCACATCACAGGCATTGTGCCCGCATGGATCGACGCGACACGAATCCATGCGAGCCGCTACGCCTTCACGCTGAACCATCACGCGGAAACGGTGAGGGCAATCTACGAGATGGCAACGCGCGGTCTCGGCGCTACGGTGATCGCACGCAAGCTCAACGCGGACGGGGTTCCGGCCTTCAAGAGCAAGGACGGTTGGTATCAGAGCATCATCAAGGCGCTGCTTTCTCGGCATGATGTCATCGGCACATTCCAGCCGCATCGCATGGAGGACCGCAAGCGAGTACCGGATGGCGATGCAATTGAGAACTATTTCCCCGCCGCCATCGACAAGGACTTGTTCCTGCGCGTGCAGGCGATGCGCAGCAATCCCGGCAGACCGGGCCGCAAAGGCGAAGCGTTCGCTAATCTCTTCACCGGCCTGTGCCATTGCGCCCACTGCGGCGGGCCGATGACAATGAAGCTCAGCCGTGTGAAGGGCAATGAGAACGGGCGCTATCTCGTATGCGCCAACTATGTGCGAGGACATCGCTGCATAGAGGGCAAACGGCATTTCCGGTACGAGCCGTTGGAGGCAGTCATCCTCGATCACGTCAAGGAGATCAATCTGGCGGAAACGCTGCAAGAGGCGCGGTTCGACACCGTTCTTGATGTAATCGATGAGACCATTGCCGCGCTGACGCTGCAACTGGACGGGCTGCGCAAAAAAGAACAGCGGCTCGCGTTAGCCATCGAGGACGACAGTCTGCCGCCGGACGCCATTATTGATCTGCTCAAGGCGAGGCAGAGCGAACGCCTAGCCGTCGAGGCCGAGCTACGGCACCAGCAGACAGAACGCCAGCGTCACACAATCCGGCACGACAACTCTGCCAACATGGGCGACCGCATTGCAAAGCTGCGAGTGGCGTGGGAACAAGCGGAAGAAGCCACGCGCTACGAACTGCGCTCAGAGGCCCACGCCGCGATACGGGAGCTTATCACCGAAATCAGTTTTGACAGCACCAGTTATTCGGCGGTGGTGGTCACAGAAAACGGCGTGTCCGCCTACAGGATAGAAGACGGAATAATTAGCGGGCTATTCCGGGCATTTGCGGCGTGAACATCTGAACATCGGTGGCGTCCGCATGCAAAAAAGTTCGTTCGAACGAACTTCAACTACTATCCTACGTCCAATCCAAAAGAACGACGATCTATTTTGGCCCTCTCGAAAAATGCTGTAATACAATAGTTGTACAACCACGCTCATTCACTATATTTATTAGTAAATACTCAAAGAAAAAGCCGGCGGAAGGCCGGCTTTTTGCTGATTTATTGTTGCTATGCCTCACGCGGCAGAGCGGGCATTCGCGATAATGCCGACAAGATCATTGACGATACGCTCCACCTTCGCGCTATCGTCGCCTTCCGCCATCACGCGGATCAGCGGTTCGGTGCCGGAAGGGCGGATGACGAGGCGGCCATTATCGGCAAGCGCACTTTCCGCATCCGCAATTGCCTGCTGCACGACCGGGTTTTCCAGCGGTTTGCCACCGGAGATACGGACATTCTTCAAAAGCTGCGGCACGGGCTCGAACTTGCGACAAACCTCGCTCACCGTGCGGCCGGAGCGCTTGACCTTGGCGAGAACCTGCAATGCCGCAACAAGCCCATCCCCCGTCGTGCCGTAATCCGACAGCACGATATGGCCGGACTGCTCACCGCCAACATTGAAATTGTGGTTGCGCATGTGTTCGACCACATAGCGGTCGCCCACCTTGGTGCGGGCAAGGGTGAGGCCCTTGTCGCCAAGAAACCGCTCAAGACCGAGATTGGACATGACAGTTGCGACGATGCCACCGCCGCGGAGCGTGTTGTCTTCGGCCCAGCTATCGGCGATGACGGCCATCAGCTGGTCGCCATCGACGATCTCACCGCGTTCATCAACGATGATGACGCGGTCCGCATCACCATCCAGCGCAATGCCGATATCGGCCCGCACCTCGTGGACCTTTTTCTGAAGGGCTTCCGGGTGCGTGGAACCGCATTCGAGGTTAATGTTGATGCCGTTCGGCTCGTTGCCGATGGTGACGACCTCCGCGCCGAGTTCCCAGAGAGCCGCGGGCGCCACCTTATAAGCCGCGCCATTGGCGCAGTCGATGGCGATTCGCAGGCCGCTCAATGTCACGTCGCGCGGAAGGGTGCGCTTTACGAACTCGATATAACGATAGATGTCGCCATCGACGCGCTTCGCCCGGCCGATTTCGGCAGGTTTCGCCAGTTGGGCGTAGATATCCTTGTCGAGGAGGTCTTCAATCTCCAGCTCCAGCTCATCGGAAAGCTTGTAACCGTCAGGCCCGAAAAGCTTGATGCCGTTGTCGGAGAAGGGATTGTGCGAGGCCGAGATCATCACGCCGATATCGGCGCGCAGCGAGCGGGTCAGCATGGCGACGGCCGGCGTCGGGATCGGGCCGAGCAGGAAGACATCGAGACCGGCGGCGGTGAAGCCGGCAACCAGGGCGTTTTCCAGCATATAGCCGGAAAGGCGCGTATCCTTGCCGATGACCACGCGATGGCGATGATGGCCACGGCGGAAAATCGTCCCGACGGCAATGCCAACCCGCATCGCCAGATCAGGCGTCATGGGGAAGACGTTCGATTGTCCGCGGATACCATCGGTTCCGAAATAACGGCGTGCCATTTTAACTCCAAATCTTTTCCAGCATTCCGGCATAAGCTGAAAACAGCCGGAAGCGTTTTTGGCTAGATGCCACAAACCACGATAAACAGCACGTAAATTACCGCAAAAATGGCTTATATCTTGTTACCAAAATGAAAAGGCCACCCGGAACCCCGGATGGCCTTTTACAATTTCTAACAGACGCGGTCGATCAATGCGGCTGCGGCTCCATGCCGCCTTCGGCTTCACCGTCGCCCTTTGCTTCACCGTCACCCTTCGCTTCACTAGGGCCGTCCTTCTTGGTGCCGGCCTTCGGCACTGCGGAACCACGGCTGCCCGGAGAATCGTCGCCCAGATCGCGGGCGGGCTTCTCACCCTTCAGCAAGGCCTTGATCTCGTCACCCGTCAGGGTTTCGTATTCAAGCAGACCCTCGGCAATCGCAACGAAACCATCGTGATTTTCCGTCAGAATGCGGCGAGCCTCGGCATAAGCCTCGTCGATCAGGCGGCGAACTTCCGTGTCGATCGTCTGGGCTGTGGCTTCGGAGACGTTCTTCGACTGCGAAACGGAATGGCCGAGGAACACTTCCTGCTGGTTTTCACCATAGGAGACCTGGCCGAGCGCATCGGAAAAGCCCCATTGCGTCACCATGGCACGGGCAAGCTTGGTTGCCTGCTCGATATCCGAAGACGCGCCCGAGGTAATGTTTTCCTTACCGAAGGTCAGTTCTTCGGCAACGCGGCCACCCATCATGATCACGAGGCGCGACACCATCCACTTGTAGCTCATGGAATAGCGGTCGCCTTCCGGCAGCTGCATCACCATGCCAAGTGCGCGGCCGCGCGGGATGATCGTCGCCTTGTGCAACGGATCGGCCACGGCAACCTTCAGAGCGGTGATGGCATGACCGGCTTCGTGATAGGCAGTCAGCTTCTTTTCGGCCTCGGTCATGGCGGAAGAGCGGCGCTCCGCACCCATCATGATCTTGTCCTTGGCGTCTTCGAATTCCTGCATGGTGACCACGCGCTTGTTGCGGCGGGCGGCCATGAGGGCGGCTTCGTTGACGAGGTTCATCAGGTCCGCACCCGAGAAACCGGGGGTACCGCGAGCCAGAACCTTGAGATCGACATTCGGCGCGAGCGGCACGTTGCGGATATGCACCTTGAGGATGCGTTCGCGGCCAACGATATCAGGGTTCGGCACGACAACCTGACGGTCGAAACGGCCGGGACGCAGAAGTGCCGGGTCAAGAACGTCAGGTCGGTTGGTGGCGGCGATGAGAATGATGCCCTCATTCGCCTCGAAACCGTCCATCTCGACCAGCAGCTGGTTCAGCGTCTGTTCGCGCTCGTCGTTACCGCCGCCGAGGCCGGCGCCACGATGACGGCCGACGGCGTCGATTTCATCGATGAAGATGATGCAAGGCGCATTCTTCTTCGCCTGCTCGAACATGTCACGCACACGGCTGGCACCGACGCCAACGAACATTTCCACGAAATCCGAACCGGAAATCGTGAAGAACGGCACATTGGCTTCACCTGCGACGGAGCGGGCCAGAAGTGTCTTACCGGTGCCCGGAGGACCAACAAGCAGAACGCCGCGCGGAATCTTGCCGCCGAGGCGCTGGAACTTCTGCGGGTCACGCAGGAATTCCACGATTTCCTCAAGATCCTGCTTGGCTTCATCCACGCCGGCAACGTCGTCAAACGTCACGCGGCCATGGGCTTCCGTCAGGAGCTTGGCCTTGGACTTGCCGAAGCCCATCGCACCGCGCGAACCACCCTGCATCTGCCGCATGAAGAACAGCCAGACGCCAAGAATGAGAAACATCGGCAGAAGCGTGCCGAGATAGCTCAGGAAGCCCGAGGAGCCATCGCTTTCCGGGCGCGCCACAATGGTCACGTTCTTGCTCTGCAAGCGCTCCATCAGGCTATCGTCGATGACGGGGGAATAGGTCTGAAAGGCCGTGCCGTTTTCGGTATAGGTTCCAAGAACCCGGTTACCGGTGACGGTCACGTCGCGAACTCGCCCGGAATCCACGTCGCGGAGAAACTGGGAATACGGAATCTCCCGTGAACCCGTTTGCGTCGGCGACGTCTGGAACATGCTGAACAGCGCGATCAGCAAGAGGGCGATCACGGCCCACAAGGCGAAATTTCTGAAATTTGGGTTCATCGAACTCCCCGAACTCACACGGGCACAACTACTGCCCGCTATTACGTGCCCTTAACATAAGGACGACATCTGCCCTTGCCAAGGCAAAGCGCATTATCTGATGCGTTTTGGTGTAAAAACTGTTCCAAGGCAATTCACGAAAATGAGGCCCGATTTAAACCGGGGGCTGTGGATATGCCGGCCGTCCGAACAAAACGGCGATCGTATTTGCCAACTCAAGGTCGAAGCGCGGCAGAAAAAGATCGAAGGGCGCCAGCCTTGGCGTCACATCGACCGTCAACTCCCCGACCGTTTGCCCCGCTTCCGCTGCGGCGATTTGCGGAAGGCCCGATAGCGCCAATCTGGTCACTCCCGGCGGCACCGATGGAAAACCCGCTCCAGTACCAGCCTCCTCCGCGCTGACCCGGACAGGGAAAGGCGACCGGTTTTCCACGATGAAGCGATCATCCCACAGGCCCTTCTGATATGCCTCAAGACGAAGCTCCGGCAGATTTCGTTGCTCGCGGAAGATATATAGCCCATCCCGTCGGCGATCGAGCAGGACACGACCGACTGTCATACGTCCGTAATTGCCGGTTTTGAGGAAGCAAAGAACGCGCTCCATGCTGCCCGCGGCCGGCAGATAGGGCCGCCCGCCGAGACTTGCTATCAGCACTGCCAGCCCGTGCCGGAAATCCGCCCGATCAGGCGACACGCCGTCCGGCTGCAATTTCGCGAGCGCACCAGAAAAGACCTCGGCGTGTGCGCGCAGGAAAACTGCCGTTTTTTCAGAGGATATACGCCTTTTTTCCGCCTCTCCCCCATCGGCCGGAAGCGGAACATCAGGCAAGGCCTGCCGCATGCGAACACGCTCATATCGTGGATTTTCATTGCTTGGATCGTCGAGCCAGCGCCGCGAACGGGACGACACGTAATCGCGGATCGCCTGCCTTTCACACCTCAGGAATGGTCGCATGATCCAATGGCGCCGAGCGTATAAAACCGCGTCCGCCATGCCGGAAAGGCCGAGATTGTCCTCGCCGCTGTTGCGGGCAGCGCGCATCGCGACGGTTTCCCGCTGATCGCCGGCCGTGTGACCCGTCACCACGAGATCGGCATCGAACGCGACCGCTGCTTCCGCGATAAGCCGGTAGCGGGCGAGACGGGACGCTTCCGAAATGCCGGAGACCGGCTTTAAACCTTCCCACCGGCGTGTGACGTGTGGAATGCCCAGCTCGGCGCAAAGTGTCGCAACCTTGCGGGCCTCATCGGCGGATTCCACTCGCAGAGCGTGATCCACTGTAACGGCAGAAAGCCGAAGCAGATCGCGCCCCTTCTCGGACATCACCTCATGCAATGCCAGCAACAGCCCGGTGGAATCGCTGCCGCCGGAGATTGCGACGAGAATATGCGCAGGTTCGCGGAATTTTTCGACAAAGGACCGTGCGGCCGCAAGCGGCGCAATTGGCTGTTCATTCGGAATGCGGGCATCAACGGGCATGGAAAGACCGCCGCGATGGCAGGGAAGAGATCAGCAGCTCAGCCGCTTCTGTTCACTGGCGACTTTGTTCAGCACGGTCTTCGAGGCATTGGGGTAACGCTTCGGCACCTCGCGCAGCGTGGCGCAGGCCGTTTCGGTATTATCGAGAGCGGCAAGGGACATGCCAAGCTTCATCAGCATTTCCGGAGCCTTCGGAGACTTGCCATAGGCCTGGTGACCGTTAAGAAAGGTCTTCGCGGCTTCGTTGAACTTGCCCTGGGAATATTGCGCTTCACCCAGCCAGAAGCTCGCATCCGCGGCTTTCGTGCCCTTGGGGTAACCCTGCAGATATTGCTGGAAGCCCTGTTCCGCCAGCTTGTAATCACCGGAAAGGACATGACCGTAAGCGGCCTGGTAGATATCGCCTTCGCTGGTCAGCGCCGCTGTATTGACGGGATCGGTCTTGCGCGTGCTGCTGCCTGTCGTCACGCCGGGAAGGCTGCCGGAAGAATTGTTGGCGCCTGAATTGAGCGTGCCGCCAATAGGCATCCCCTTGGAATCAAGTTCGATCGAACCGAGCGTGGTCTCACCCGGCGCGCCTGTCGGAGCACTGGAGGGAGCGGACGGTGAAACGGAAGCGCCACCCTCGGGTGGCGTTTCGATGATCGTTGCAACGTCGTCGGTCGGGGGCGTCGCCGGACTCACCGGACTTGCCTCCGCCTTCTTTTTCGGCGTTGCTGCAGGACTTCCGCCCTTTCCGCTTTCCAGTTCCTGGAAGCGGAACTCATTGTCTTCCTGCGCCTTGCGGATCGTTTCCTGCATCTGCAAAAGCTGGAAGCTCATTTCCTCGATACGGCCGTTGAGTTGCCGGATCTGTTCTTCAAGCTGCTGAACCCGATAGGCTTCATTGGCCTGAACCCGGACGACCGGGAGCTGCTGCTGAGAATTGATCGTGCCGAAGCTACCCCCCGCACCGAACAGCGGACCCGAAACGGCTGTGCCGCTCAAGCCGGTGCAGGCTGCAAGCCCCAGCATTCCCGCCACGACAAGTTTCTTCATCTCATTCGTCCTGCCTTAACTGATTTGCACCGGAATAGTGCAAGCCGGATTTTTTCCATATCGACCGAAAAAGCAACTTAACTTCGGCCAAACTATGAAAAAAACAAAAGGCGGCCCGAAGACCGCCCTTTATTTACGTTCACAAAAACGTCAGGCGATTACATGCCTGCGCCGCCGAGAACCGTGACCGCGCGACGGTTCTGCGACCAGCAGGAAATGTCGTCGCAAACCGCGACCGGGCGTTCCTTGCCGTAGGAGATCGTCTTCATGCGGCTTGCCGGAACACCCTGAGAGGCCAGGAAGTCACGGGTTGCTGCCGCACGGCGGGCGCCGAGTGCCAGGTTGTATTCACGCGTGCCGCGCTCGTCGGCATGGCCTTCGACCGTGATGGCGTAGTTCGGGTAACGGGCAAGCCACTGTGCCTGGCGCTGCAGGGTCTGCTGGGCGTCGGCGCGGATCGAGGTGGAGTCCGTGTCGAAGAAGATGCGGTCGCCGACATTGACCGTGAAGTCCTGCTGGGAGCCCGGCGTTGCAGAGCCTGCGCCACCAAGGCCGAGTTCACCGGCGCTGTTCGGCATGTTCTTCTTGTTCGCGCAGCCTGCAAGAGCAAGCGCGAGCGTCATGGCGATGACAGCCGGGTTACGGGCCAGTTTCTGCATCGGGCTGAGTGCCGAAATATGTGTACGGCTCATCGCCGGTCTCTCCTTAGGATTTCAATAACGTTGCCGGACACTAACTGATCGCGGTTAATAGCCGGCAAACGCTTATGGTTAACAGAAAGGAAATGTCCCAGTTTTTTGCTCCCTCACAACACTTTGCGGCAAGAAAGAGGCACATTTCCCTGTGGTATGCGTAAAACATCACGGCACCGGTTTAAGCCGGCGCCGTGATGGCAGTCATATCAGTCCAGAAGCGGCGACCAGGCCGGGTCTGAAGCGAAGGTCGGTGTCTTGATGAGCTGTTCATTGTAGCCCGTCAGGTCGATCGAATAGAGCTGCGGACCGCCCGCACCCGCGTTCTGGCGGAAGAACATCAGTACGCGGCCATTCGGTGCCCAGGTTGGCCCTTCATTGTGGAAGCCGCTGGTCAGGATGCGCTCGCCCGAACCATCCGTCTTCATCACACCGATCGAGAACTTGCCGCCAGACTGCTTAGTGAAGGCGATCAAATCGCCGCGCGGAGACCAGACCGGCGTGGAATAGGAACCATCGCCGAAGGAGATGCGCTGCTGTCCGGAACCGTCGGCATTCATGACGTAGATCTGCTGGCGGCCGCCACGGTCACTTTCAAAGGCAACACGCTGACCGTCAGGCGAATAGGACGGGGCCGTATCGATCGCCGACGTGTTGGTCAGGCGTGTCGTGGTACGAGAGCGCAGATCCATGGTGTAGATATTGGCGTTGCCATCCTGCTGAAGGCTCATGATCACCTTCTGCCCGTCAGGCGAAAAGCGCGGCGAGAACGTCATGCCTGGGAAGTTGCCGACGACTTCACGCTGTCCGGTTTCCAGCTGCAGCAGATAAACGCGTGGCTGCTGGCCTTCAAAGGACATGTAGGTGACTTCCTGGCGGCTCGGCGAAAAACGCGGTGTCAGGACGATGTCGTTCGAGTTGGTCAGGTTGCGGACGTTGAAACCGTCCTGGTCCATGATCGACAGCTGCCGCTTGCGGGCCGTCTTCGGGCCGCTCTCGGAAACAAAAACGACGCGGGTATCGAAATAGCCCTTTTCACCGGTGACGCGCTCGTAGATGGCATCCGCGATGATGTGAGCGACACGGCGCCAGTTTTCAGGCTGGGTGAAGAACTGCTGGCCCGTCATCTGCTGATTGGCGAAGGTATCCCACAGGCGGAATTCGGCGCGCAGGCGGCCGTCGCTTTCGCGCGTCACGCGACCGGTAACGAGCGCCTGCGCGTTGATGACCTTCCAGTCTTCGAAACGCGGCTGCTGATCCGGATTGCTGATCTTTTCGATGAAGGCGTTCTTGTTGACCGGCGCAAAGAGACCGGACCGCTGCAAGTCGGCGGCGATGACCGCGGAGACCTGCGCGCCGATGCCGTCGCTCGACATGAAGTCGGTGATGGCAATCGGCAGCGGCTCGACATTACCCTTGTTGATATTGATTTCCACCCGTGCAAAAGCCGGTGCGGAGAAAACCGACATGAGGGCCGCGACAGCGAGCACCAGCCGGATCGGCGAAAATATCTTCATGTTGCCAGGCCTTTCAGCATTCATAGCAATTCACTGGGATCGAAGTTCACGACGACTTCGTTCCATGCATCGTATTTGTCGGCAGGAAGGTTCGTGAATGGAGCAGAACGCATGATGGCGCGATAAGCTCCGCCGGAAAGGGCACGGCGCGTCCCTTCGGAACCGCCCGTCGCCTCGATCTCGGGCCGACCGATGATGGAGCCATCACGGTCGAGCTTCATGGTCACCCGGACGCGAACGTCCGAGGCATCCGCCATGCCGGGAATGATCTGCCAGTTCTTCTGGATCGCGCCGCGTAGCGCATCCATTTCCGTCTGGCTGAGCGTCGAGCCGCCCGTTGATTTCTTGCCGCCAAGGGCTGCCGTCTGCGTCGAGCGCTTTGCGCCGCCGCCGGAAGGCGCCTGCTTGTTCAACAGCGCGGCAATATCGTCGGCGTTGAAATCGCTTTCTTTCGAGGAAGCGGACTTCGCAGTCTCCTGCTTCTTCTCGCCGGGCTTCTTATCGGAAGGCTTGTCCGTCGACTTTGCCTGATCCGGCTTTTTCTCAGCTGGCTTTTCGGCCGGTTTCTGCTCCGCTGGCTTCGTCTCGGCCTGTTTCGGCTCTTCCGGCTTCGGCGGCTCGGGCCTCGAATTCGGACGGGGAACGTTCTGCGGCACCGGTATTTCTGCCGGCTCCTGCGTGGCAGGCGGCGGTTCTTCCGCCTTGGTTTCCTGCGGCGGCGGCTCGGTCTTGGGCTGCGGTGCGACTTCAGGCTTGGTCTGCGGCAAGGCGGCCATTTCCTGCGGCTTGGGAGCCGAGGTTTCCTCCTTCACGATTTCCTTCACCTCATTCGCTTTGGTATCAACGACGGGCTGCGGCTTCTCCTGCTTTGGCGGTGCGGCCGCGGCGATATTGTCGTTAGGCTTGGCGGTCGGCGTCGGCGGCGCCTCGATATCCGCGGTGTTATTGCCAATATTCTGCGCGTTCTCGATGATATCGGGACGGGTTGTCGGAACAGGCGCGGATTTTTCCGCCTTGGGCGCATTTTTATCGCCCTGCTGTATCTGGGTCAGTTCCTCGATCGGCACCAGCTCCACCGGCAAGGCCTCAGCCTGAGACACGTCAAGGGGTTCCGGCGAGCCCAGGGAGACAAGGGCGAAAGCCAGAAGCGACGCATGCACGATCGCGGATGTGGTAAGGCTGCCCTTCATCGCTTTACGTCAATTGTCCTGTTTCTGCTGGGTCACAAGGCCGATATTTTTGAAGCCGGCCGCCTGGATACGCGCCATCACATCCGCAACGACGCCATAGGCGGCAACGGAATCCGCGCGCACGAAAATGCGTTCGTTATAGCCGGTCGTGGCGATTGCCTGCAGCTTGTCCGCCACTTCAGCCGCCTGGATTTCCGTTTCCTGCAAATGGATCTGGCCATTGGCATTGACGGAAATGGTGATCGGTTGCGTGTCCGAATTCAACGCATTGGCGGAGGTCTGCGGCAGGTCGATCGGCACGCCGACAGTCATCATCGGCGCCGCCACCATGAAGATGATGAGCAGCACGAGCATGACGTCGACCAGCGGCGTCACGTTGATTTCGCTGATCGCGCCGCCTCTGCGCCGTCCGCCGCGTCCACCTCGGCGTCCGCCGGAACCGCCGCCGCTGCCACCTGCTGACATACCCATATCATCTACTCCGTTTTGCCTTGCGGCAAATCACTCGACGGCATTGCAGTCGGCCGCTTACTGGGCGGCCTGCCGTGTCTGAAGTTTTTCATCGATCTGTCGCGACAGGATTGCCGAAAATTCGTCGGCGAAACCTTCCATTCGGGCGGAAAGCTTGTGTGCGTCAGCCGTGAACTTGTTGTAGGCGATAACCGCGGGAATAGCCGCGACAAGGCCGATCGCGGTTGCAAGAAGCGCTTCCGCGATACCGGGAGCCACGACCGCGAGGTTGGTGGACTTCGAACCGGCAATCGCCTGGAACGAGGTCATGATACCGACAACCGTGCCGAAGAGACCGATAAAGGGGCCGGCCGAACCGATGGTGGCGAGCGAGCCGAGGCGCGCCTCGTATTGTTCGCTTTCCCGCGCCATGGTCACGTCCATTGCCCGGTCGATACGCATCTGCAGGCCGATGGGCGAACGTGCGCCACGCTCGAAGGATTTTTTCCATTCGCGCATGGCCGAAACGAAAATTGCGGCCAGACCGCCATTCTGGCGCTCCGCCAGCGTGCGATAGAGCTCTTCAAGAGACTGGCCCGACCAGAACACCTGTTCGAACTGGTCGAACTGGCGCCTCGCCTTGCCGAAGCTCACATATTTGTCGAAGACGATTGCCCACGTCCAGACCGAGGCGGCGATAAGCCCGATCATCACGAGCTTAACGATGAGGCCCGCCTGCATATACAGCGCCCAGAGACTTACATCATGCGTCGCCGCTGCCAAACCTGCCTGTTCCATAAATATCCAATCCCCGAATCCAAACGCCCGGTACGGGACCGGGCGATTCAAACGCGTGTTAACGCTCGAAGTCCTGCGGCAACAGCCGCCAACCCCTTAGCCATACCCCGATACTTGCCAGTAAGCCTTACTTGCCAATAAATTTGGTGAAAGGAAGGCGTGCGCTGCACAAATGCCAGTTGCTAAAGTAAGACACCATTATGGTTAAAGGAGTGTTACAACCCGGCCACGCCCGGCGGATTTACTGATCCGGCCCGTCAATTACTTCAGAAATTTTTCCGCCACCGTCTCGGGAAGACGCCTTGGCCGGCCATTGGCATTGATGACGGCTATGATGACCTTGGCGGCGACGAGCAGCGTTTCACCGCGCCTGATTTCCTGATTGAGCACCATTTTTGCGCCCCCGGCCTTCTCGGTGATGGTTGTCACCGTCAGCACGTCGTCCATCCGGGCGGGGCTTTTAAAATCGATCTCCATGCGATGCACGACGAAGACCAGACCTTCTTCATCAGCGGTCAGAAGCGCACTTTGTTCGCAGCCGAGGCAACGCAGGTAATCGGTACGGCCCCGCTCAAGAAAATGCAGGTACCGCGCGTGATAAACCAGGCCGGAAAAATCGGTATCCTCGTAATAGACGCGTTGCATCAGGCGGTGACCGTGTTCGATCAATTCACCCGACAGCGAAACCAAAAGCTCGCTCATAATGTCTCCTTGGGATTTTCAGTAGCGTCAGAGCGGCCCTCGCGGACAATCAGATGCTCGTGCCGCAGGGGCAACGCCTCGATGCACTCTGCGATGAAGCGCGGGCGCAGATCGTTCCTGATCAGCGCGGAAGTTCGTGAAGGCAGCCAGCGGAATTCGACCTCGATGCCATCCATCACCCTGTGGACGATGTGGTCTTCATGGAATGGCAGGGGATGGCCCAGCGAAACGAGATAATAAAATCCCAATTCATGGGCCGAATAACCGTCATAGGCGAAAAAGTTTTCGGCCGACCATAAAAGGCGCTCCACCGAACACGTCCGATCAAGCTCCTCACCGATCTCGCGAACAATGGTCTGCTCGGAGCTTTCACCGATTTCAGCCCGACCGCCAGGCAAGGCCCAGTAGTCATCCCCTGCGCCACGCTGCACCAGAAGATGATCACTCTGAAAAATGAGGGCTGCCACGCGCATGCTAAAAAGCTGCGGTCTGCGATCCAACCGGATCATGTGACGTTGGGGCGGAGAGGTCATTTATCGTCCAGATCGCCGTCGTGCCAGACGAGGTGTCGCGTGGCCCTGGGCAGGTTCTCTATTTCGTCGGCGATGAAATAGGGGGGAATATCGAGCTCCGTCAATGCCTGCCGGGTTGCCGCGACCCAGCGAAACTCAAGCTCGTTATCGCCATCCTGAACACGGTGAATAATGTCGGTGGGATGAAAGGCAAGCGTTTGCGGCAGGTCCATCAGGTAATAAAAGCCGAGTTCGTGCCAGTCCTTGCCTTCGTAATGGAAGAAATTTTCGACCGCCCAGAGAAGCCGCCCGATCTTGGCTTCCACACCGAGCTCCTCGACCATTTCTCGCGCCAGCGTTTCTTCTGAGCGCTCACCCATTTCGGCACGCCCGCCTGGAAAGGTCCAGAATTTTTCATGTGTGGCCCGGTGCACCAAGACGTGGCCATCGCGAAAGGCCAGCCCCGCGACCCGCATCTGGAAAATGCGCTTCGGCTTGAACTTGATGCGGATGCGGGTGTCCTGCTTGGTATTGTGTGTCATTGGGCGGGCCTGCGGGCTGGAAACATCAAATCGGTTTCCGTCCACCCTAATGCATCCATCTCGTCTTTTCTCGCCTTTGCATCATCTCCCACAATGAATTCATCCAGTTGCGGCGGCTTGACCGGGGTCCCGGACAGCATCGCATGCGCCTGCCCGCGATGATGCGTCTGGTGCTGGAAGAGATGCGACAGAACGTCGTCGCAGCGATCCTGCTGGATACGCCTGCCGCGGTGGATATTGACAATAGCGGCGAGGCGATCTTCATCGAGCCCGTCGACAAGGGCGATCAACACCTCGTCAAGCTCTGTCTGGGCGCCTTGCAACGCCAGCATGTTGGCAAAGGGTTCCTCTACGGCAAAGGCGGCCAGTCCCAGTGTGCCGCCCTGCAACGCATCGATATAAAAGCGGTCGACAGTGTAGATATGATTGAGCGTCGCACGCAGCGTCGGGAAGAAACTGATGCGGCGGGCAACAAACGCCTCCTGCGAAAGCTGGAGACAGGCTTGATGCAGCCGGTAATTGGCGAGCCGGTTGTTGCGCGCAAGTTTGCGGAAAACCCGCAGCGGATCATAAGGCATCGGCATCCCTCCCGTAACACCTAACGGCGTCGTTCAATCGGTGCGTTCGAGCTCTGATCTGCTTTTCAGAACCTTGCCGCCATCTTCCTGTTCGATGAGATAAGCGGGTTCGTCTTTGCTGGCCTTACGCTTTATCGTGGAACCGGAAATCGTTCTTTCGACATCTTCGGTGAAGACTTCAAGGATTTTCCCTTCACCTGTACCCGTGCCCCAGTTCCAGCGGACCTTCGTACCCTTGCGATATCCAGACATGACCATCTCCGTGCCAAAGACGATCAAAGCCGGCAAGGCGGGTTTGTTCCCCTCAATCGTCCTCAAGCGTGAGCCGGAACTGTGCTGCCTCGAGATCCTTCGGCGGCTGCATGCCCAGATGTTTCCAGGCCGTGGCGGTCAGGATACGCCCGCGCGGCGTGCGCTGGATGAAACCCTGCTGGATCATATAGGGCTCGATGATATCCTCGATCGCGTCGCGCGGCTCCGACAGTCCGGCAGCAATGGTCTCGATGCCGACCGGGCCCCCGCCAAAATTGACGGCGATCATGGTCAGATACCGCATGTCCAGCTGGTCAAGACCCATATTATCCACCAGCAGCCGCGTCAAAGCCTCGTCGGCGATATCCCGGGTAACGGCTTCCGCCCGCGCCACCTCGGCAAAGTCGCGCACCCGGCGCAGAAGCCGTCCGGCAATGCGGGGCGTGCCACGCGCCCGCCTCGCCACTTCGCGGGCACCCTCATCCGTCATGTTGAGACCCATCAGCCGCGCACCGCGACGGACGATAAGTTCCAGTTCATCAACCGTGTAAAAGGACAAACGCACGGGAATGCCGAAACGGTCGCGCAGCGGTGTCGTCAAGAGGCCGAGGCGGGTGGTGGCGGCGACAAGCGTGAATTTGGAAAGATCGATCTTCACCGAACGCGCCGCCGGGCCTTCCCCGATGATCAGATCGAGCTGGAAATCCTCCATCGCCGGATACAGGATTTCTTCCACGGCCGGGTTGAGGCGATGAATTTCATCGATGAAGAGAACATCGCGCTCTTCAAGATTGGTCAGGAGCGCGGCGAGATCGCCCGCCTTGGCGATCACCGGCCCTGAGGTGGACTTGAAGTTTACTCCAAGCTCCTTGGCCATGATCTGCGCCAGCGTGGTCTTGCCGAGGCCGGGCGGACCGACGAACAGCACGTGATCCAACGCCTCGCCACGATTCTTGGCGGCCTCGATGAAGACCTTGAGATTGGCGCGCGCCTCCGCCTGCCCGGTAAAGTCGTCCAGCGACTGCGGGCGCAGGGTGGTGTCGATGTCCTCACCGCGCTTTTCCGGGGTGATCAGTCTGTCCGCATCGCTCATTCAGGGCATTCCATTATTTCTAGAATTCATGAGGTCGTCTTCGCCGCTATAACATGGCTGTCGCGCCAGGGCGCGTCACGAAATTCAACACCGCGTCCGGACGCTTGTGTAACGGGCTCACCTTACCGTGAAAGCTCCTTCAGCCCCAGCCGGATCAGCTTGGCGCTATCCGCGCCCTCACCGCCATTTTTCAGCGCCGCGGCGACCGCATTGGCGGCCTGGTCACGCGAATAGCCGAGATTGGTGAGTGCAGATACGGCGTCCGCCACCGGCGCGGAGGCTACACCCTCCCCGAGTTCCTGCTTCAGTCCGATAGCCCCGGACGCCTCGCCCGCGAAAGCCGGGGCCTTGTTGCGCAATTCGGTCACGAGGCGCACGGCCACTTTGGGCCCAACCCCCGGCGCACGCGATATTGACGCCTTGTCCTGGAGCGCTATGGCATTGGCAAGCTCGGTGGGCGACAGGGTGGAAAGCACCGCAAGAGCGACTTTCGATCCGACGCCCTGCACGCTCTGCAAAAGGTTGAACCATTCCCGCTCCAGCGCCGAAAGAAAGCCGAAAAGCTTGAGCTGGTCCTCTCGTACATAGGTTTCGATGAAGAGGATCACGGCCTCTCCGACGGAGCCTATTTTCGACAGCGTGCGCGCCGAACAATAGGCGATGTAACAGACGCCATGCACATCCACCAACACGTAATCCGTGCCGATTTCCTCGATGCTGCCCTTCAGTTTTCCGATCATGATCGCGCCCGCTGCAATGAGACTTAAAATTAACCGGCCGCCAGCAGCCGACGCATCCTGTCACCGCCGCGATTATGGGCGTGGCAGATTGCGATCGCGAGGGCGTCCGCCGCATCGTTACCCTTAAACTCGGCCTTCGGCATCAGGATTTTCAGCATCATGTGAATTTGCTGCTTTTCACCATGCCCCACACCGATGACAGCTTTTTTCACGGCGTTCGGCGCATATTCGAACACCGGCAAACCGGCACGCGCCGGAACAAGCATGGCGATGCCGCGCGCCTGTCCGAGTTTCAGCGTGGCCACCGCGTCCTTGTTGACGAAAGTCTGCTCCACAGCCGCCTCATCGGGCTGATGGCTGTGCACGATTTCCGCCAAGCCGTCATGAAGCTGGCAAAGCCGGGAGGCGAGATCCATGTCGCCATCTGAAGTCACCGTGCCGGAAGCGACGAAACGCAGGCTGTTTCCCAATGTGTCGATCACGCCCCAGCCGGTGCGCCGTAGTCCGGGGTCGATGCCGATGATCCGAATCGTCTTTTGCATGAGGTACCTTATCTTTCCGGCCGCGAGACTGCCAGCGATAAGTGAACAAAACGACAACATTCCCGGGTACAGGCGTCAAATAGGGGCCAAAGTCGCCCCAGTGCCGACCTTTGGCAAAGGCCAATTTTTTTGATCCATCCTTCAATTCTACGCGACTTGTCTGGTAAATCCGCAGGCGCGCCTTACATCCGCTGCAAAGACCCAGATTACGCAGGAGCGTCGGATGATCCCCTTTTCCCTTCTCGATCTTTCGCCCATCGGCGAAGGCGAGAGCGTCAGCGCGGCGCTCGAAAACTCCCGCCGGATGGCGATCAAGGCTGAAGAACAAGGTTATAGCCGCATATGGCTGGCCGAACATCACGGCATGCCGGGCATCGCAAGCGCCGCGACGTCGCTCGTTATCGCCCATGTGGGTGCGGCCACGAAACATATCCGCGTCGGCTCGGGCGGTATCATGCTTCCCAACCACTCCCCGCTCGTCATTGCCGAACAGTTCGGGACGCTTGCAGCACTTCTGCCCGGCCGGGTCGATCTTGGCCTGGGCCGCGCCCCCGGAACAGATATGCGAACCGCACGGGCGCTGCGCCGTAATCTCGACGCCGGTGCGGAGAATTTCCCGCACGACATCGTCGAATTGCAAAGATATCTCGGCCCGCCTCAGCAGGATCAGGCGATCCTCGCCGTACCCGGCATGAATTCGAACGTGCCTCTCTGGCTGCTCGGCTCCAGCACCTATAGTGCGCATCTGGCCGCAGCCCTTGGCCTGCCCTATTCCTTCGCATCCCATTTTGCCCCTGACATGCTGATGGAAGCGATCCATATCTATCGCGAGCGTTTCCAGCCCTCCGAGGTGCTGGACAAGCCCTATGTGATGGTTGGCGTGATGGGTGTAGGCGCCGATACCGACGAGGAGGCGCAGCATCTCTTTACCTCGTCACAGCAGCAATTCGTCAATCTGCGGCGCAATGTGCGCACGCAGTTCCCGAAGCCCGTGCACAGCATGGAAGGCTACTGGAACGAGATGGAGCGCTTCTCCGTGGAGCATACGTTGCGTTTTGCCGCCGTTGGCGCGCCTGAAACGATCCAGCGTCATCTCGACGGTTTTCTGGCTGAAACACAGGCGGATGAGCTGATTGTCTCGATGCCGATCCACGACATCGAAAAGCGGCTGCGGTCGGTCGAGATTTTCGCCGACGTGCGGACATCCATCAAAAAGGCCGCCTAAACAAAAAGCCCCGGCGCGGATCGCTGCCGGGGCTTTTTTTAGGAACGTGAAAACGTCAGGCGGAAAGCTTGGCGAGAATTTCTTCCGACACTTCGAAGTTCGAATAGACGTTCTGCACGTCGTCATCGTCTTCGAGGTTGTCGATGAGTTTCATCAGCGACTGTGCCTTTTCTTCATCTACCGGTACCGTGTTCTGCGGCTTCCAGATGGCCTTGACGCTTTCGGCTTCGCCCAGCACGCCTTCCAGCGCCTTGGATACCTCGTTCATCGCTTCGAAACCGCAGATGATGATGTGGCCGTCTTCGGAAGATTCAACATCGTCCGCACCGGCCTCGATGGCCGCTTCCATCACCTTGTCTGCATCGCCGACTTCCGCCTTGTAGGAAATCTCGCCGACACGGTCGAAGGAGAAGGAGACCGATCCGGTTTCACCCAGCGCACCACCAGCCTTGGTGAAGATGGATCGTACATTGGAGGCAGTGCGGTTACGGTTGTCTGTAAGCGCCTCGACGATGACGGCGACGCCGCCAGGGCCGTAGCCTTCGTAGCGGACCTCATCATAGTTCTCGCCTTCGGCACCCGCAGCCTTCTTGATGGCGCGCTCGATATTGTCTTTCGGCATGGACTGGGCCTTGGCGTTCTGGATGGCCAGACGCAGGCGCGGGTTCATGTTCGGGTCGGGCATGCCCGTCTTGGCCGCAACGGTGATTTCGCGCGCAAGCTTGGAAAACATTTTGGACCGCACGGAGTCCTGCTTGCCCTTGCGGTGCATGATGTTCTTGAACTGTGAATGACCAGCCATGGAAAACCTGATTTATCGTAATTTGGAGATTGCGGGCCTTATAAGTGCGATAGGCTCATCGTTCAAGCCCGCAGGCGCTTTCTCTTGCCGCAACAACAGAAGGAACTGATTTATCCGCTCTTCGTTCTGATCATGAACGCGACGGAGAAGGCCATCTTTTCCACTCCGCCGCAGCCCCAAACCGGAAGGAGAAGACATATGGTCAGCCTGACTGAAGCAAGAGAAGCCCCGGCCCGCCAGCTCTGGGACGAGATCAATTCCGTCCATGCCGGCATGCTCGGCCTTGAGGGCCTGCACAGTCACATGCAGCCTATGGCGCCCCACGCTGACCCCAAGACCAACACGATCTGGTTTTTTTCCAAAAAAGACACGGATCTGGTAAAATCGCTCAAATCCGGATCCCGTGCGCATTTCTGCCTTGTGGGCAAGGATCATGATTATCACGCCTGCCTTTCGGGCGTCCTCGAAGCGCGCGATGACAAATCAAAGATCGACGAATACTGGAATTCAGTCACCGCCGCCTGGTACGAGCACGGCAAGAGCGATCCGCAACTGACCATGCTGGCGTTGCATGTCGATGATGCCGATATCTGGGCTTCGACGGACAGTACGCTGAAATTCGGCTGGGAAATCGCCAAGGCAAACATGTCGGATGACAAGACGCCCGACGTCGGCGTTCGCCAGCACCTCACCTTCGCCTGAGAACCCGCTCCCCGAGCCTTTCCCCGCCCGTCGCCATTTACATGCCTTTCGGCACCAGTATCTGCGGCTGGCGGGGAAGGTTTCTCATCGAGACCCGGATGACCGGATCGCTCGCATAGGCGATAGCGAAATTTTCGCCAAACATAGTCAGAAACTGCTCCAGCGGCGGGCCGGTGCGATGCATCGGCAGGATCAGCGCAGAGCGCAGGCGCTTGACCACCCTGCTCATGCTGTCGGCCCCCATGGTCAAACCACCATCGACAGGCACCATCAACACATCCAGGCGGCCGATCTCGGCATAATGCGTGTCCGTCAACTCATGATGCAGATGGCCGAGATGGCCGATACACAGCCCGGCAACCTCGAAGATGAAGATGGAATTGCCGTTTTCCTGAAAAGACTCATAATCTCCCCAGCGGTTGCGGATGTCGGTTGAGACATTGCGGATGTAAACGTCGCCCACGAGCAGCTTGTGCTCGGCTTTTTCTCCCGGCGTATCGCTCCAGCCATGCAGCACATATTGAATGGCCGGGTCCGGATTGAGGGTGAAATGTGTTGAATGCGCCCGGTTCATGGTCACCACCGTCGGCATGACGGGAGGGCGATAGACGCCGTTATAATCCGTGGCAATCGTTACCCCGCCGGGACTTTCGATCAGGTAGGTGGAGTGGCCGATGAAGCTGATTTTCACCTCTTCCTTCGCCGTGGCCTGAGCCAGCTGAACATTGCGCGCATCGAAGCGCGCGAACATCACGCCCGGAATGGCGCTGGCGATCGCCTGGCACTGGCTGACGGGAGGACGGCTCGCCGACTGGGAGAAGGCCGCTCCCGAACAGGCGATCAGTCCTGTTATTGCAAGCATTAGCACGCGCAGCATCATGCCACTCCCCTGAACTTGCGAAGCTGAGAGGATGGGACAGGTTTTGCCGAGCGTCCAGTTACATCAGCAACTGAAGGCTGGCACTCTCGTCATTGTGAACGCTTCGGCGGGATCAAACCCAGAAGGAAGGCAGCGTTTCCGAAAGTCGCGGCCCGATGCGCAGCGGCGCAATTTTTTCCGCAAGCCCAGTCCGGTCGGAAATCTCCACCCCGACACCGCAGATCGTGGCAGGCCCGCTCGCTGCCTCAAAGCGGCCCTTCGGCATCTTGGAGATAAAGCGGTTGATCGGCTCTTCCTTGTCCATTCCGAGGGAACTGTCATAATCGCCGCACATGCCCGCATCCGACATGTAGGCGGTTCCGCCGTTCAATATCTGTGCGTCAGCTGTCGGAACATGGGTGTGGGTGCCGACGACGAAGCTTGCACGGCCATCCACGAAATGTCCGAAGCACTGTTTCTCGCTGGTCGCCTCGGCGTGAAAATCGAAGATGATGGCATCCGCCTGTTCCTTCAGCGGGCAGGCCGCAAGAATGCTTTCCGCCGACTTGAAGGGGTCGTCCAGCTCCGGATGCATGAAGACCCGCCCCATGATGTTGGCGACCAATATGCGTGCGCCGTTGCGGGCATAAAAAATGCCCGAGCCCTTGCCCGGCGTACCCTCGGGGTAATTGGCGGGCCGCAGGAACTGGTCATGGCGCTCGCAGAAGGAAACCGCCTCTTTCTGATCCCAGACGTGATTGCCGGTGGTGACAACATCGGCACCGGCATTGATGGTCTCGAGATAGATATCCTCGGTGATACCGAAACCACCAGCAGCATTCTCACCGTTGACGATGACGAAATCCAGCTTCAGATCGGAAATCAGCCCCGGCAATCGCTCCCAGACAGCCGTGCGTCCGGTCTTGCCAACCATGTCTCCGAGAAAAAGAAGCCTCATTCACCCGCCCCGATCTTGCGCATGTTTCGATATTTCGTCCCCTCTAACGGGTAATCCATCTTTTAAAAAGTGCTAAAGCGCCTTTTGCTCACTATCGGAGATCGACAACGGGGCTGAAAACCAGCGCAGACCGCTTTCTGTCAGAATGGCGTGAAGCGAGACATCGTGCGGTTCCGCGGGGATGTCTGCCACTTCCTGGCAGTCAAAGGCGACACCGATGAGAACGGGCTGTTTGCCCTTGGCGTGCAACCGCGCGATGGCGCGGTCATAATGGCCTGCGCCATAACCAACCCGTTGCCCGTGTCCGTCGAAGACGGACAGAGGTACGAGCAGTATATCGGGATCGAGAAGCTCCGCATCCTCACCCGGACCGGTCGTGCCGAAGCCGGTCTTCACCAGCGGCGTATCCCTCTCGAAAGCCCTGAAGACAATGGTTTCACGATCCAGCACAACGGGAAGGACGAGACGTCCACCCCTTGCCCGCAACGCTTCCATCAGCGGACGGGTATCCGCCTCCGAGCGGATCGGCATGAAGCCGGAGATGACGGTCCCCGGCACAAGGGGAATATCCGCGGCACCGTGGGCGGTAATGAACCGGCTCTTCTCGTGCCGTTCCGCCAGTGTCAGAGCATCTCGCGCGGCGAGCCGTTCGCCGCGCAACCTTGCTTTTTCGGCAACGTCACCGGGCATCAGGCGGCCCGGCTCACGAGAACCTTGTCGATGCGGTGACCATCAAGGTCGATGACCTCGAAACGCCAGCCGTTGCGGGTTACATGTTCACCCAGTTCCGGCAGGCGACGGAACTCGTCCAGGACAAGTCCGGCGACGGTCTCGAACTCGGCGTCCTCATTGATCTGGAAGCCCATGCGATAAGCGAACTCATCGGCAGGCATCCAGCCGGCAACGAGGAACGAACCGTCCTCGCGCTCGACCATGGCCGGCTCTTCGTCGTCATCTTCCTGAAAGGCACCGGTAATGGCCTCCAGCACGTCGCCGGAGCTGATGATACCTTCGAAATGGCCGTACTCGTCATAAACGAGGACCATGTGCACGGTGGAGCGACGCAGCGACTGGATGACGTCAACGGCGCTCGTCAGGTCGGACACGACGGGCACCTCGCGCAGAAGCTCACGAATGTTGAGCTCCTTGCCGGAGGCCAGCGCATCAAAGGCGTCCTTGGCGAAAAGCACGCCAAGAATTTCGTCGGACGCGCCGTTGCGCACCGGCAGACGCGAACGCTGCGTCCCGCGAAGCTGCTCGCGGATTTCTTCGGCGCTGTCTTCGATATCGACCACTTCCACGTCGCGACGCGGCGTCATCAGGCCGCGCGCGTTGCGGTCAGCAAGGCGCATGACGCTGGTGATCATCGCCGATTCTTCGGTCTCGATCACGCCGGCGCTATGGGCTTCGGCCAGGACAGTGCGAATTTCATCGTCGGTGACCGACGCGTTGGATTCGCCACTATGGCCGAGAAGCGCCAGAATGGCCTTACCCGACCGGTCGAGCAGCCACACCAGCGGCGCGCCGACCTTGGACAGCAGCATCATGGTAGGCGCAACACGCGCGGCAATCTTTTCAGGGTCGCGCAACGCAATCTGCTTTGGCACCAGTTCGCCGACGATCAGTGACAGGTAAGTAATGGCGACGACGACCGAGCCGACGCCAATTGCATCGGCCGCACGGTCAGGAACACCCTGCTCCAGAAGCCACGCCGTAAAGCGGGCACCGAGCGTGGCGCCGGAAAATGCGCCCGAGAGGACGCCAACCAGCGTGATGCCGATCTGCACTGTAGAAAGAAAGCGTCCGGGGTTTTCGGAAAGGCTGAGCGCCTGTGTGGCGCCCTTGCTGCCTTGCGTGGCAAGCACCTTTAGCCTCGCCGGTCTGGAGGAGACAACGGCAAGCTCGGACATGGCAAGCACACCGTTCAATACGGTGAGCAGGACCACGATCATAATTTCAGTAAACAAGTTTAGCTCTTTGGGCTGTTGAACGGCACGTCGCGGTTTTGGCCGCAGCGCCCCTTTTTAAAGGGCATGACAGACATACCAATCCGGATAATAGGGAATTGTTCCGCCATTGCAATGACAGGAATATAAAAAAGCCGTGCCCGGCAGTTATGAAAAATGACTGTCGACTATATCGAGGGTACAGGGAAGCATCGGAATTGTCCCGAAACTTCAAGCGCGTTCCACGGCGACCGATGGAGATTTACGATCCTGGGTGCCTACAAAAGTAGGTGGGCACCGTGTGTCCAGCCCCACGGGACTGGCCAGGGACAGCTCCCTTTGGATCGAGTATGGCCCCAGGGATTGTGGTTCCTGTCGAGAAGCGCAGAACGCATTCAAGATATAGGACGGATCGGGAAAAACCGCCAGAGGCGCAGAGCGAAATTTTATCGCTTCGGAATTCCGGATGATCAGTGTGCCGCCGGTTTTGGGCGGTCCAGCAATTTTTCGGTAATGCCGTTCAGCCGGTCGGCCAGATCGCCGATGGCAAGCGCCACCATCTCATCCGACTTCGCCTTGTGCTCGGCCATGCCATCGCGATTGCGGGAGAGGGATGCGACCTCACCTTCCAGCTTCTCGATCTTGCGGTTGAGCTCGGAAAGCTCGTCCATCACCATGATACCAGCCATCACCGTTAGCCTCAGGTCGCCGATTTCTCCGAACTGGCTCTTGAGATGCCCCACATACCGGTCGAAACTGGTGGCAAGGTCGGTCAGGTGGTCTTCCTGGCCTGCTTCGCACGCCATGCGATAGGCCTTTCCGTCGATCATAACAGTAACTTGCGCCATGATACCGCTCCTATCGATCCAGCACCGCGCGGATCGTCTCCATGGCCGTCACCAGCCGGCGCGAAACCTCGCGATTGACTTCTTCAAGACGGTTAGCGCGAAACTCGGCCTGGTCCAGTTCCTGCGCCAGTCTGGCGCGGTCGACATGGACGCGCTTCACCTCGTTATCGATCTCGCCGGTCTCTCTCTGCCGCTCGATACGCATATCGATGGCATTTTCGAGATTTGTGATGGCAGCATTCAGCTCCGTCAGCGCAGATTGTAAGGTCTTCTCAGCCGACATCGTTTTTTCCAACTCGCACGCCACCGGCCGAATCGTCCGGTTTCAGGCCATTTAAACGCTCACGAGGTTATTACCCGATTTACCATCCCGTCAATCAAACCAGTGCATTGTGGCGTTTTGCTCTGTGGATGAACGAAGAAACCGGGCCGGACGGGACACGAAATCCGTTCCAGCCCCCGCTTTGCGAAACGATTTTTATCGACCGCAGAACCGCAATTGCCCGTCGATTTATTGACTTGCCTGCCTCACCTGCTATGGATCAACCCGCTTTTTGGATAGTTGCGTAAAACTATCTCCTTTCACCCGGAAACAGACGGAAAAGCCATGATTTCTCGCGACAAACACAACCGGATGGCAAATGCGATCCGCTTTCTTGCCATGGATGCAGTGGAGAAGGCCAACTCAGGCCATCCCGGTCTGCCGATGGGCGCCGCTGATGTCGCCACCGTTCTCTTCACCCGCTACCTGAAATTCGATCCCAAGGCGCCGCTCTGGCCGGATCGCGACCGTTTCGTGCTGTCGGCAGGTCATGGTTCGATGCTTCTTTACTCGCTGCTCTATCTTACGGGCTACGAGGACATGACGATCGACGAGATCAAGCGTTTCCGTCAATTCGGTTCCAAGACCGCCGGCCATCCTGAATATGGCCACGCCACCGGCATCGAAACGACCACCGGTCCGCTCGGCCAGGGCATCGCCAACGCCGTGGGCATGGCAATCGCCGAACGCAAGCTGGAAGAGGAGTTCGGCTCCGACCTGCAGAGCCACTTCACTTATGTACTGTGCGGCGACGGCTGCCTCATGGAGGGCATCAGCCACGAAGCCATCGCGCTTGCCGGCCATTTGAAGCTTAACAAGCTCGTTCTCTTCTGGGATGACAACAACATCACCATCGACGGCGAAGTTGGCCTCTCCGACAGCACCGATCAGATTGCCCGTTTCCAGGCGGTTCACTGGAACACCATCCGTGTTGACGGCCATGATCCGGATGCGATCGCCGCTGCCATCGAAGCCGCGCAGAAATCGGACCGCCCGACCTTCATCGCCTGCAAGACCGTCATCGGTTTCGGCGCGCCCAACAAGCAGGGCACCCATAAGGTTCATGGCAACCCGCTCGGCGCAGAAGAAATCGCTGCGGCCCGCAAGAGCCTGAACTGGGAAGCCGAAGCTTTCGTCATTCCGGAAGACGTGCTGGATGCATGGCGTCTTGCCGGTCTGCGCTCCACCAAGACGCGTCAGGACTGGGAAGTCCGCCTCGAAGCCGCTGAGGCCGGCAAGAAAGCCGAGTTCAAGCGCCGCTTCGCCGGCGACCTGACGGGCAATTTCGATAGCTCGATCGATGCTTTCAAGAAGAAGATCATCGAGAACAACCCGACCGTTGCGACCCGCAAGGCCTCGGAAGACTCGCTCGAAGTCATTAACGGCGTGCTGCCGGAAATGATCGGCGGTTCTGCCGACCTGACGCCGTCCAACAACACCAAGACCAGCCAGATGAAGTCCATCACGCCGACGGACTTCTCCGGCCGTTACCTGCACTACGGCATCCGCGAGCACGGCATGGCTGCTGCCATGAACGGCATCGCACTGCATGGCGGTCTCATTCCTTATGCGGGCGGCTTCCTGATCTTCTCGGACTACTGCCGTCCGTCGATCCGTCTTGCCGCGCTCATGGGCATCCGTGTCGTCCACGTTCTGACGCATGATTCCATCGGCGTTGGTGAAGACGGCCCGACCCACCAGCCGGTGGAGCAGATCGCTGCCCTTCGCGCCATTCCGAACCTGCTCGTCTTCCGCCCGGCGGATGAGACCGAGACGGCGGAATGCTGGCAGCTGGCGCTGGAACAGAAGCATCGTCCGTCTGCGCTGGCCCTCACCCGCCAGAATCTCGCTCCTTCGCGCAAGGAATATGAAGAGAAGAACCTGTCTGCTTACGGCGCCTACGAACTCGTCTCCGCCAGCGACGCCAAGGTTTCGATATTCGCTTCCGGTTCGGAGGTCGAAGTGGCTCTGAAAGCGGCCGCAACGCTGAAGGACAAGGGCGTATCCGCCCGCGTCGTTTCCGTTCCCTGCTTCGAACTCTTCAAGGAACAGCCGGAAACCTATCGCAACGCCATCATCGGCAAGGCTCCGGTCAAGATCGCGGTGGAAGCCGCCATCCGCCAGGGCTGGGATTACTTCATCGGTAACGATGGCGCTTTCGTCGGCATGCACTCCTTTGGAGCGTCCGCCCCGGCGAAGGATCTCTTCAAGCACTTCGGTATCACGGCAGAAGCTGTCGTCGCCGCAGTCGAGGCAAAACTTGCGTAAGGGCTTCCCAAGCCCTCACCATTCAGCAAAGACCAAGCCCATTCTTGATCGGGAGACTGTAAATGACTGTAAAAGTTGCCATTAACGGCTTCGGCCGCATCGGCCGCAATGTTTTGCGCGCCATCGTTGAATCCGGCCGCACCGATATCGAAGTCGTCGCCATCAACGACCTCGGCCCGGTTGAAACCAACGCTCACCTGCTGCGCTACGATTCGATCCACGGCAAGTTCCCGGCCGACGTCAAGGTCGAAGGCGACACCATCATCGTTGGCGGTGGCAAGCCGATCAAGGTGACGGCCGTTCGCGACCCGGCAACGCTGCCGCACAAGGAACTGGGCGTCGATATCGCGCTTGAGTGCACCGGCATCTTCACAGCCCGCGACAAGGCTGCTGCCCATCTGACGGCCGGCGCCAAGCGCGTCATCGTTTCGGCTCCCGCTGACGGCGCCGACCTCACCGTCGTCTTCGGTGTCAACCATGACCAGCTGACGAAAGATCACCTCGTCATCTCCAACGCATCCTGCACCACCAACTGCCTCGTGCCGGTCGTGAAGGTTCTCGATGACGCCGTTGGCATCGATCATGGCTTCATGACCACGATCCACTCCTACACCGGCGACCAGCCGACGCTGGACACCATGCACAAGGATTTGTACCGCGCCCGCGCCGCAGCCCTGTCCATGATCCCGACCTCGACAGGCGCCGCAAAGGCTGTTGGCCTCGTCCTGCCACACCTCAAGGGCAAGCTTGACGGCACGTCGATCCGCGTTCCGACCCCGAACGTGTCGGTCGTCGACTTCAAGTTCGTGGCCAAGAAGAGCACGACGGTTGCCGAAATCAACGCAGCCATCAAGGTGGCTTCCGACGGCCAGCTGAAGGGCATCCTCGGCTATACCGACGAGCCGCTGGTTTCCCGCGATTTCAACCACGACAGCCACTCGTCAATCTTCGCCAATGACCAGACCAAGGTCATGGAAGGCAACTTCGTGCGCGTCCTGTCCTGGTACGACAACGAGTGGGGCTTCTCCAACCGCATGTCGGATACGGCTGTCGCCTTCGCGAAGACCATCTAACGAATACCCATCAGTCGATGCATTCCGGCGGGAGCGATCCCGCCGGATTTTTTATTCCCGGTTTTCCTCTACAGTGCCGCCATGTTTTCAATTTCCTGCCTTTGTCTGGTCCATTTTGAAACGGACAAGGGACGCAGGGATAACGGTCGTGCGCAATGCACTTCGGCCCTGCCGTATCTTTCGATACACCCCGCCTTGCGTTACCTTTCAACGCCGCCGACCGAGCGCTGACAGACCGCAACCCGTGGCGCATTGACTGCGAACGTGCAGAGCAATCATTGCGGTGGCCAGCGCGGCGTGAAAGAGGCGGTGGACGTGGAATCATTTTATCTGTTGTTGCTGGTGGCAACTGTTCTTGTCCTCGTCGCTGCCTTCTCGAGCCTCATCGCCTACCGCTTCGGCGCGCCGCTGCTGCTGCTCTTCCTTGTGATTGGACTTGCGGCGGGTGTGGACGGACTCGGTATCGAATTCACCAACAACCCTCTCGCCTATATGCTCGGTTCGCTGGTACTTGCCGTCATCCTGTTCGACTCCGGGTTTGGCACGTCGATCCAGTCTTTCCGGCTTTCCGCGGCACCGGCAATGGCGCTTGCCACGGTCGGCGTTATTCTCACATCCGTCTTTTTCGCGGGCGCAGCCGCCCTCCTGCTCGGGCTCTCCTGGCTAGAGGGCCTGCTGCTCGGTGCCATCGTCGCCTCCACCGATGCGGCAGCGGTGTTTTTCCTGCTGCGCATCGGCGGCATCCACATCCGCGATCAGGTGCGCTCCACGCTGGAGGTCGAATCCGGTACCAACGATCCAATGGCCATCTTCCTCACAGTCGCCCTGGTCGAGATCATCGCCAAAGGACAGGGCCTGGCCGGTATCGACAGCGGTTTTCTGCTGCTTTTTGTTGAGGAAATGGGCCTCGGTGTGATCGTCGGCGTGCTGGGCGGTCTCATGATCGCCGCCGTGGTCAACCGTTTTGCCGCCGATCGGGGACTGGCGCCAATCTTTGTGCTTGCGTTGGCGCTGCTCGTGTTTTCCTTCACCGGCACGATTGGCGGCAGCGGCTTTCTGGCGGTCTATGTCGCCGGCATTGTCGCCGGCAATCGCAGGATCTTCGCCAAGGAAACGATCCGTCGCTTCCACGAAGGGCTGACGTGGCTGGCACAGATCATCATGTTCCTGATGCTCGGCCTGCTTGCCACGCCGTCGCAGTTTCCTGCAATCGCAATTCCAGCCATCCTGCTGGCGCTGTTCCTGATCTTCGTCGCCCGTCCGCTCGCGGTCTGGCTCAGCCTCATGCCGTTTAACTACACCCAACAGGAAACCTCTTTCGTCGCCTGGGTGGGCCTGCGCGGCGCCGTCTCCATCCTGCTTGCCATCATGCCCATCCTCGGCGGACTTGATGACGCCCAGATATATTTCAATGCCGCCTTCATCATCGTGCTGGTATCGCTCCTCGTGCAGGGCTGGACCATCAAACCGGTGGCAACAAGGCTGGGGCTGATCGTGCCGCCACGCATGGGCGAGGTGGACAAGCTGGAGGTTGACCTTCCCGGTACGGCCAATCACGAACTGATTTCCTACCGCGTGGCAAAGGGCAGCGCCATCCTGCAGGGCGAGCGCATTCCCCGCTGGGCGATGCCTTCGCTGGTGGTGCGTGACGGCAAATCGATTCGCTACCAATATGCCGGGCGACTGCGTGAAAATGATCTTGTCTATCTCTTCATCGCCCCCGGTTATTCCCGCCTGATCGACCGGCTCTTCGCGAGCGCCCTGCCCGTCGCCGATGACGACGCCGATTTCTTCGGCACCTTCGCGATCTCTCCCGCCCGGCCGGCGAAGGAGCTTGATGCCGCCTATGGTCCCGGCCTGCTTGCGCCAGCAGAACAGGCAATGAGCATCGCAGAACTCATCGAGACACGTCTTGCCGGACGGGCCGATTATGCCGACCGCGTGCGCCTCGGCTCCATCGTCCTGATCGTGCGGACTTTGGACGAACATGAGGCGATAGCGGGTGTCGGAATTTCGCTGGAGCCGGTCGAACCGGCTACCACCCTGCCGATCTTCATCAGCTTCTCGGAAATTTTCAAACGGGTGCGTGACTATCTGGCGCAGCGGCGTCAGTCGCGTTCCACCGCTACCGCACAAGACGTGGTCGCACCTTCAAACACCGTGAGAGAAAATGAAGCCTGACCGGCTTGCGTCGGCAATCAGGCATAGTATGGTCCCTGCCGAACTCGCAACAAATCAGGATCGACCTATGCCCGCTTTCAAGACCATCGATGACCTCAACGACATTGCCGGAAAGCGCGTTCTCGTCCGCGTTGATCTCAACGTGCCGGTCGCGGATGGCAAAGTTACGGACAAGACCCGTATCGAGCGGGTCGCGCCGACCATTCTGGAACTTTCCAAGAAGGGCGCAAAGGTTATTCTGCTTGCCCATTTTGGCCGTCCGAAGGGCGAACCCGTGGCTGACATGTCGCTTTCCCAGATCGTACCAGCAGTAGAGGAAGTGCTGGACCATGCCGTCTCCTTCGCGTCCGACTGCATCGGCGCGCCGGCGGCGGAAGCCGTTGCGAAACTGAATGACGGCGATATCCTGCTTCTGGAAAACACGCGCTTCCACAAGGGCGAAGAAAAGAACGATCCCACCTTCGTCGAGGCTCTGGCGGCCAATGGCGATATCTATGTCAATGACGCCTTCTCCGCCGCGCATCGCGCCCACGCCTCCACCGAGGGCCTCGCCCGCCACCTGCCCGCCTATGCCGGCCGCACCATGCAGGCCGAGCTTGAGGCTCTGGAAAAGGGCCTCGGCCAGCCGGTGCGTCCCGTCGTCGCCATCGTCGGCGGCGCGAAGGTTTCAAGCAAAATCGATCTTCTGATGAACCTCGTAAAGAAGGTCGATGCCCTCGTCATCGGCGGCGGCATGGCCAACACCTTCCTCGCCGCCCGTGGCGCCCAGGTTGGAAAATCGCTCTGCGAGCACGATCTGGCCGAAACCGCAAAGCAGATCATGATCGAGGCCGCGACTTCCGGCTGTGCCATCGTGCTGCCGGAAGACGGCGTCGTTGCCCGCGAATTCAAGGCCGGTGCGGCCAGTGAAACGGTCGACATCAATGCCATTCCCGCTGACGCCATGGTGCTCGATGTCGGCCCGAAATCGGTTGAAAACATCAAGGCCTGGATTTCACGCGCGGAAACGCTGGTCTGGAACGGGCCGCTCGGTGCCTTCGAAATCGAGCCCTTCGATGCAGCCACCGTGGCTGCCGCAAAACATGCCGCGGAATGCACGAAGGCCGGCAAGCTCGTCTCCGTCGCAGGCGGCGGCGACACCGTGGCCGCGCTCAACCATGCCGGCGTTTCCGAGGATTTCTCCTATGTTTCGACCGCCGGCGGAGCCTTCCTTGAATGGATGGAAGGCAAGGAACTGCCGGGCGTTGCCATCCTGACCGCCGCCAAGTAAACTTATCTCACTTGCCTGACACGAGGCCGGACAAGCGATGCTTGTCCGGCCTTGTCTTTTGGTAAGTGCACGCGGGAGGAAAAGTTTCAAACGATTGAAATCATTTCAATCGTTTCAATGAGTTAGCGTGCCATTTCCCTGCCCTGGAACTTCTGTTATCGGAAATTTATTGTGCCTTGGGAGAATAGCAAATGACCGAACGTCTCGAAGACATCGCAATCAAAATGGTCGCCGACGGCAAGGGCCTGCTCGCCGCCGACGAATCCACGGGAACGATCAAAAAGCGTTTCGACAGCATCAATCTGGAGTCCACCGAGACCGCCCGCCGCGACTATCGCGAGATGCTGTTCCGTTCCGACGACGCCATGAAGAAATATATCTCCGGCGTCATTCTCTATGAAGAGACCCTGTTCCAGAAGGCTGCCGACGGCACACCTTTCGTTGATATCATCAAGGCGGCTGGCAGCCTGCCGGGCATCAAGGTGGATATCGGCGCCAAGCCGATGGCCTTCCACCCGCATGAATTCATTACCGAAGGCCTCGACGGTCTTTATGAGCGCCTGCGCAAGTACCACGAAGCCGGTGCGCGCTTCGCCAAGTGGCGTGGCGTCATCACCATCGGTGAACAGCGCCCGAGCTGGGGTTCGATCAAGGCAAACTCCCAGTCGCTCGCCCGTTATGCCGCTCTCTGCCAGCAGGCGGATATCGTGCCGATCGTTGAGCCTGAAGTCCTGATGGACGGCGAGCCGGGCACGCATGACATCGACCGCTGCGCGGAAGTCACGCAATGGGTTCTGCAGACCGTCTTCGCGGACCTTTTCGACGCCCGCGTGAACCTCGAAGGCATGATCCTCAAGCCGAACATGATCATCGACGGCAAGAAGGCCCGCAAGGCTTCCGTCGAGGAAGTGGCGGAAAAGACCGTGAAGGTCCTGAAGGCGACCGTACCTTCCGCCGTTCCGGGCATTGCTTTCCTTTCCGGCGGCCAGTCCTCCGAAGAGGCAACGGCGCATCTCTCCGCCATGAATTCCGGCTATGACCTGCCCTGGTCTCTCACCTACTCCTACGGCCGCGCGCTTCAGGATACGGCCCTCAAGACCTGGGGCGGCAAGCAGGAGAATGTCGCTGCCGGCCAGCGCGCCTTCACGCACCGCGCCGCCATGAACAGTCTGGCGGCCAAGGGTAACTGGAAGCAGGAACTCGAAAAAGCAGCCTGAGGCTTCGCTCCAGAGCTTTAGTGAATGAAAGCCGCCTCCCGGGGCGGCTTTTTCTTATGGGCGCAGAAGCAGCGTTACCGACCAGATGACAAAGGCGGCAACCGCTATCTTCCAGCAATCGCCCCGTTTCTTCAGCCCCGGCAGGCCGAGCGGCCGGATAATCTGGACGGCCATGGCCAGCAGTAAAAAAAGGCCGATCGCCTTCGTCATTTATTGAGCCTTTTCTTTATTTCTGCATCGTCACAGGCTGGACATTTTTACCGTTCACCAGAAGAGTGCAACTCATTCGGGTAACTCCCGTTGTATGACCTGTCCGACCGTCCGTCCGAACGCATGAGAGTGTTGTCATGAGCAGAAATCTTCTACCCGTATTCGCTCTTTTATCCAGCACTCTGTTCCTCTTTCTCGGCAACGGTCTTCAGGGCCTCGTGCTGCCAGTGCGTGGCTCGGCAGAAGGTTACTCCAACGAGATACTTGGTTTCCTCGGAACCTCCTGGGCTGCGGGCTTCGTTGTTGGTTGTTTTGTCGCGCCGGCCATCGTGCGCCGTGCCGGCCATGTGCGGGCTTTTGCGTCTTTCGTCGCATTGGTATGCCTGACCGTGCTCATGACCGGTCTCATCGTTGATGACGTCTGGTGGATTACGCTGCGTGCGCTTACCGGCTTCTGCACCGCCGGCACCTCAATGATCATCGAAAGCTGGCTGAACGAGCGCGCCACGAACGAAAGCCGCGGCATGATCTTTTCGCTCTATATCGCCATCACGCTTCTGGGCGTCGTGGCGGGACAGATGATCGTGCCGATGGGAGATATCAGCAATACCTCGCTGTTCATGATCTGCGGCATCATTTATTGCATCGCCATTCTGCCGGCAACGCTTTCAAAGGCGGCCAGTCCACAGCCTTTGCAGAAGGTGAAACTGGATTTGCCGGCGCTCTATCGAAACTCCCCGGTCTCCTTCGTCGGCATTCTGATGATCGGCATCGCCAACGGCGCGTACGGCACGCTCGGCGCCGTCTTCGGTGCCCGGGCAGGCCTGGATCCGACCATGATCGCCATCATGGTGTCCGTCACGATTTTCGTCGGCGCATTGGCGCAGTTCCCGGCGGGTCGCCTTTCGGACAGGATAGACCGTCGTTACGTGCTGGCCGGCCTCGCGGGGCTTGGCGCTGTCGCGGGACTTGCGGTCGCAGCCGTGCAGCCGCATCACGTCTACGTTCTGATTCCGATGATCGCCGTTTACGGTGCAGCCGCCAATGCGCTCTATCCCATCGCCGTGGCGCACGCCAACGACTTTGCGGCGTCCGAGGATTTCGTTAAGGTTTCAGGCGGGTTGCTGTTGCTTTACGGCGTCGGCACCATTATCGGACCGACGCTCGGCGGCGCTGTCATGACCTATTCCGGGCCCTATGCGCTGTTTCTGGTCACAGCCGTCGCCCATATTTTGATTACTGCCTATGCCATTATCAGAAGCCGCAGGCGCGCCGCGCTTTCAACCGACGAGAAGGACAATTTCTCGACGATGATGCCGACGACGCCTTCGCCGCTGGTGACACCGGAGAGTATTGCGCTTGACCCGCGCGCGCCGCAATATCCCGGCGAGGATGGGGACTACGTGGAAAAAGGAGCAGGCATATGAGCCTCTTTGACGACGACCGCCCGCAAAAACCCGCTGCACACCAGATTGGCAGCGATCTTAGCCTCCTCTCCGTGGACGAACTGGACAGCCGGATCGAGCTTCTCCAGGCCGAAATCACCCGACTCGAAGAGGAAAGAAAGCGGAAATCCGCGGGAAGACAGGCGGCGGAGAATCTTTTCCGATCCTGATGCGCGGCGACCAATAAACCCGGCCCGCACGTGCCTAACGGCAGAATCGGTTCAACGTGCGTTCCAAAATAAGAGGTTTTGGGTCAGTCTTTCGTTTACCATTAACCAAAAATTAAGCTTTCTGAGAGATTACTATACATGTCCAGTTCTTCTGGATTTCAGGCATCTTCTCCATTCGGCGAATTGGTCTGATTTTTCTCCCTGTTTTACCTTGAGAGCCGCTTTCGCGGCTCTTTTTTTGCCGCCGCCGGCTTCGGTAAAACTGTGGGTATTAACCCTTCTTTAATAATTGCCTTGCGCATTTCAGGTAAAGATACCATCCTGAAAACACTAAAGGCCGGAACAAAATATCCGGATCGTCGTTGCCTGACAGTGTGGTGCGTGAGCAGGGATTTAAAGAAATGTCGGAACAGGTTTTAAATACCATAAGCTTTGCGGGGCGCGCGGCTGCTTCCAACCAGTTCAAGACCCTCTATACCGAAGGCATGACCCTGGTCGAGGAAACTGCAAGCTATCTCGACGGCGCCGGCCGCGCTGCCTCGAAAGTTTTGCCGCGCATGGCCTCAGTGCTTTATGCCGCGGAATCGATGCGCCTCACGACTCGCCTGATGCAGATGGCCTCCTGGCTGCTGCTCCAGCGCGCCGTCAACAACGGTGAAATGACCCGCGATCAGGTTTTGAGCGAGAAGAATAAGGTTCGCCTCGACAGCTTCAACGTCGACCGCAACGCGCCCGGCTGGAACGACCTGCCGGAGTCCTTCCGCGATCTTATCGAGCGCTCGCTGCGTCTCCAGAACCGCATCGCCCTGCTCGACCGCGAAATCTATCGCCCTTCCGAAGCCGCGAAGGTGCCGGACAATGAGAACAGCGTTCAGGCGCAGCTCAACCTTCTGCGCACGGCTTTCTCGATCAACTGAGAAAAAACCACATTGAGTGGACAATTTGAAAGCAGGCTCACCGGCCTGCTTTTTTTTCAGCGGTCATGCCGGGTAGATGCCGTCGCCAAAACAGCGCAACAAAAAAGCCCGGTAAAACCGGGCTTTTTTAACAATCCGCCCGCAAGGGAATCAGAGGCCGAGGCCACCGAAACGCTTGTTGAACTTGGAAACGCGACCACCGCGGTCCATAAGCTGCTGGTTGCCGCCCGTCCATGCCGGATGGGACTTGGGGTCGATTTCAAGGTTCATGACGGCGCCTTCCGAACCCCAGGTAGAGCGGGTTTCGTATTCGGTGCCATCGGTCATGACCACCTTGATCGTGTGATAATCGGGATGGATATCAGCCTTCATGACAATCTTCCTGGTTAAGTGACGTGCGGTCCATTTGCCGCAATTGCGTCAACTGAGCCAATTCAATAAATGAAGCCATAGTCCAGATGGGCTATGGCTTCCCAATTCGATGCGGAGCCTATACATGAAGGTCGCCGAGATAACAAGAGCCTGCTATCCCCTTGTGAAAGGAGATGGCTGCCGGGCAGGAATTTTACCGCAGACCGGAAATTCGCCCGCAAAAGGCCGAAAAATGGCGAAGAACGAGGAGCATAGAGGACGTGGCAGACATCGAACAGCATAAAGCGGTGAAACAGAGAAGCCTGAAACCGCTCCTTGGCCTGTTTCCTTATCTCAGGCGTTATCGTGGCTTGATGGCTGCGGCTCTTTTTGCACTTGTTCTGTCTTCCGCCACGACTCTCGCCTTGCCGCTCGCCGTTCGCCGCATCATCGATCACGGTTTTCAGACGCCTGATGGCGGTATGATCAACAGCTACTTCGCCATGCTTTTGGCCATTGCGGTTGTTCTCGCGCTCGCCAGCGCCATGCGTTATTATTACGTCATGACGATCGGCGAGAGGGTCGTTGCCGATCTGCGCCGCGATGTGTTCGCCCATCTCACCACGCTGTCACAGCAATTCTTCGATGCCAACCGCTCAGGCGAGCTCACCTCGCGACTGACGGCCGACACGGTGCAGATCCGCTCCGCATTCGGCTCATCTGCGTCGGTGGCGTTGCGCAACATCATCATGTGCTGCGGCGCCGTGGCGATGATGATCTATACCAGCCCCGGTCTTTCCGGACTCGCGCTGCTGGCCATTCCCTTTATCGTTTTTCCCCTGATTGCCTTCGGGCGCTCGGTCCGCGCCCGCTCCCGTACGACACAAGACACATTGGCCAATTCCGCCGCTTATGCTTCCGAGACGATTGCGGCGAGCCGCACCGTACAGTCCTTCAATGCCGAGACGCTGGCGAATGCCCGTTATGGCGCTTCGGTGGAAGCGGCCTATCAGGGCGCACGCGCCGCCATCGGCGCACGCTCCATCCTCACCGCCGTCGCCATCACGCTCGTCTTCGGCAGCGTTGTCGGCATTCTCTGGTATGGGGCGCAAAGCGTCCTGTCCGGTAGCATGACCGCGGGAACGCTCGGTCAGTTCGTGCTTTATTCGGTCATCGCGGCCAGCGGCCTTGGCCAGCTATCGGAAGTCTGGGGAGAACTGGCGCAGGCCGGCGGCGCGGCAGAACGGCTGTCCGAACTGCTGGACGAGCGCTCGCCGGTTCTCGATCCCGTCGCGCCCGTCACTCTGCCCCAGCCGCCGCGTGGCGAAGCCGCATTCGAGAATGTCGATTTTGTCTACCCGCTCGCGGCAGGACGGCCGATCGTCTCCGGCCTCTCCTTCAAAGTCAGTGCCGGCGAAACCGTCGCAATCGTCGGACCCTCCGGTGCGGGCAAGAGCACGGTCTTTTCGCTGCTGATGCGCTTTTACGATCCGCAGCAGGGCCGTATCACCATTGACGGCGCTGATATCCGCGACGTCAAGCTCGCCGATCTGCGGGCGCGTCTATCCATCGTCCCGCAGGATGTGGCGATATTCGCCTCCTCCATCCATGACAATATCGCCTTTGGACGGCCTGACGCGACACGGGAAGAAGTGCGCGCCGCAGCCATCGCCGCGCAGGCCGACAGCTTCATCGAACGCCTTACCGACGGATATGACACCCAGGTGGGAGAGCGCGGCGTGACGCTTTCCGGCGGGCAGCGCCAGCGCATCGCCATTGCCCGCGCCATCCTGCGCAACGCACCTATCCTGCTTTTGGACGAGGCCACGTCGGCGCTCGACGCGGAAAGCGAGACACTGGTACAGAAGGCTCTCGATGAGCTCATGAGCAGCCGCACCACCATTGTCATCGCCCACCGCCTTGCCACCGTTCTCAAAGCCGACCGCATTCTGGTGATGGATGAAGGCCGCATCATCGAGGAAGGCACGCATCAGAGTCTCATTCGCCAGAACGGTCTCTATGCCCGGCTCGCCCGTCTGCAATTCCAGACCGGGCCCGAAGAACTGCGCGCACAGGCTTGAGTTACGTCAGCACACTGCGCCCCGCAACGCGCCCGGAAAACAGGCATCCTCCGAGGAAAGTGCCTTCAAGCGCGTTATATCCATGCATGCCGCCACCGCCGAAACCAGCCACCTCGCCAGCGGCATAAAGCCCCGGCACCGGCTCACCGCCGGCGTCCAGCACCCTCGTCTCAAGGTCGGTGTGCAGGCCGCCCAGGGTCTTGCGCGTCAGCACATGCAGACGCACGGCAATCAAAGGCCCCATGGCAGGATCGAGCAGGCGATGCGGTTTCGCCGTTCGCATCAGCCGGTCACCGAGGTAACGGCGCGCACCGTGGATCGCCGTTACCTGCGTATCCTTGCTAAAGCCGTTTTCAATCTCACGGTCGCGCGCTTCGATCTGCCGGCGGATGTGGTTGGTGTTCAGACGATCATTTCCGGCGATGGCGTTCATCGCAGGCACCAATTCTTCCAGCGTATCACGAACGGCGAAATCCTCGCCCCGTTCCATGAAAGCCCGCACGGGTCCAGGCGGCTCCTTTCCCAACCTTTTCAGCAACAGGCGCATGTTCTTGCCCGTCAAATCAGGATTCTGCTCCGAACCTGAAAGCGCGAACTCCTTCTTGATGATCGCTTTGGTCAGAATGAACCAGCTGTAACCGCTGCCACGTTCACCCAGCATCTTCAGTGTGCCAAGCGTATCAAAGCCAGGCATGGCCGGCGCATGAAGCCGGTCACCATTCGCATCGCACCAGAAGGACGAAGGACCGGGCAGAATGCGGATGCCGTGACCTGGCCAGATCGGGTCGTGGTTTTTGACACCCTCGGTGTAATGCCACATGCGGTCACGGTTGATGACCCCGCCACCCGCCGCCTCGGTGATGGCGATCATGCGGCCGTCCACATGCGCCGGCACACCGCAAACCATGTTTTGCGGCGGCTGGCCCAGTCGTTCCACGGGCCAGTTGCGCCGTACCAGCTCCTGATTTCCGCCGATGCCGCCGGAACTGACAATGACCGCAGCAGCGGAAAGACTGAATTCGCCCTGCTCTTCCCGGCTGCTCTCCTCTCCGCGTTGCACCGGATCGCTTGCAAGAACCGCGCCGGAAACGCCGGTCACCCGGCCATCGGCGATATCCAGCCGATCAACCCGGTGGCGGAAGCGGAAGGATAGCCGCCCATCCGCCGCGATCAGCTTTGCCTTTTTAACGAAGGGAGCAAGCACCCCGGGGCCTGTGCCCCAGGTGACATGGAAGCGTGGAACAGAATTGCCATGGCCATCGGCCAAACCGCCGCCACGCTCGGCCCAGCCGACAACGGGAAACCAGCGCATACCCATGCGGTGCAGCCATTCCCGCTTCTCACCGGCAGCAAAATCGAGATAGGCCTCCGCCCAGCGACGCGGCCAGTGATCTTCCGGGCGATCAAAACCGGCCGAACCGAACCAGTCCTGCCTCGCAAGGTCGAGACTGTCTCGCACGCGCATCCGACGTTGTTCTGGGCTATCGATGAAAAACAGGCCGCCAAGCGACCAGAAGGCCTGTCCGCCCAGGTTCTGCTCACCCTCCTGATCAACCACGCAGACGCTGAGACCTCGCGCGGCAGCCTCCGTTGCCGCAACCAGCCCGGCAAGCCCCGCCCCGACAACGATCACATCATAGCGTTCCATCAGCCCCTCCCAGATATGACGGAATTACTTTTACGCGAACGTAAGTTTACTTTCGTCGGAAGGCAACCGCCCAGATGCGGTCCGCGATTTCAGCGCTCGGTCAGCTTGAGTTCGATACGGCGGTTCTGCTGCCGTGCCTCCGGTGAGTCACCTTCTGCAATCGGCTGATATTCTCCAAAGCCGGCAGCGACCAGACGGTTTGCCGGCACGCCCTTGGAGATCAGGAACTTCACAACCGAAGTGGCACGGGCCGAGGAGAGTTCCCAATTGTCGCGGTAGCGGCCGGAGCCGGACAGCTGGACATTATCCGTATGGCCATCGACGCGCAGGACCCAGTTGATCTCCGCCGGGATTTCCTTTGCGAGATCAAGCAGCGCGGTTGCGAGCTTCGCCATTTCCGCTTGCCCTTCCGGATTGAGTTCATTGCCGCCGGAAGGGAAGAGCACTTCGGATTGGAAGACAAATCGGTCGCCGACGATGCGGATGTTTTCACGATCGGACAGAATTTCGCGCAACCGCCCGAAGAAGTCGGACCGATAGCGGTTCAGTTCCTGCACCCGCTGCGCCAGCGCGACATTGAGGCGGCGGCCGAGATCGGCGATCTTGACCTGAGAAGAGGCATCCTTGGCTTCCGAAGCCTGCAGCGCGGCTTCGACCGAGGCAATCTGCGCCCTCAGCGCCGCAATCTGCTGGTTGAGCAACTCGATCTGCGCGGAGGCGCGGGAATTGGCCTGCCGCTGCTCGTCCAGTTCACCGGTGAGACTGCCGATACGGGCGTTGGCGCTGGCATTGTTGCCGGAGCCAGCGTCGAGCAGTGCCTGCAGCCGCGACCGTTCATTCTCAGACGCGGCAAGAGTGGATTGCAGGCTCGCCAAGGCGTCCTCCACATCCTGCTTGTTGCCCTTTTCCATGGCCAGAAGTTCGGTCAATTCGGCAATCTGGCTGTTGAGACGCGTCAGCACCTCGTCCTTGCCGGTAATCTCACGCGACAGCACGAATTGCGCGAGCACGAAGACCGTCAGCAAAAACATGATGGCCATCAGCAGCGTCGACAGCGCATCGACGAAGCCCGGCCAATAATCCACACCCCTGTCGCGGCGGCGGTTGCGCGCAAGCGCCATGGCTATTCGCTCCCGTTATCGTGCCGGGTGCGTCCGGAAGACTTCGTATCGCTGTCAATCCGCGCCGAAAGCCGGTCGAGCGTGCGGCGGAGCGATTTGGATTCCTCCTGTTGCGCCTCGATCCAGTCGCGCAACATCTGCTGTTCGCTGCGCATGTTCTTGACCAGACCCTGAATGCCTTCGGCAAGACTGGTCATGGCCGCGAGCGAACGCTCGGTGCTCACCACGGCCCCTGCGTCGCCCCGGGACTCCCTTGGGGCGTCCGTCGTATCCGTCACCGAGGAAAGCCAGTTTTCGAGTTGGGTGTAGAAACGGTTCTGGGCGCGGCCGGCCTGAAGATCGAGAAAACCGAGAATAAGCGAACCGGAAAGACCGAGCAGTGACGAGGAAAAGGCCGTTCCCATACCCGCCAGCGGCGCGGTGAGACCGGCCTTAAGCGAACCGAGAATATCATTGCTGTCACCGGCGCTTGGGTCGAGAGACTGGATGACGTTGCTGATGGCGCCAATGGTGCCGATAAGGCCCCAGAAGGTGCCGAGCAGGCCGAGAAATACCAGCAAGCCGACGAGATAACGCGAAGTATCACGCGTCTCGTCGAGGCGCGTTGCGATGGAATCGAGGATCGTGCGTTGCGTAACGGCAGAAAGGCGGACTTCACCACGCTTGCCGATCAGCGTGCTCATCGGCGCAAGCAGTTTGGGCGCGCGACCGACCTTTTCGACGCTGCCGGCGGCACGAAAGGCGTTGAACCAGCGGACTTCCGCACGCAGGCTCATCGTCTGCGTAAACACCAGAATGATGCCGATGGCGAGCACACCGAGAATGAAGCCGTTGAGCCCCGGATTGGTCATGAAGGCGGTGTGCGCCTGCCGATAGAGAATCGCTGCCAGAAAACCGACGAGGATCAGAAACAGAACCATCGTCCAGAGAAACGGTGTGGGGCTGGACAGCTTGTGGCTGTATTCCCGTGTGGTCACCGGTTTCTCGACGCCAAGATCGAGCAGCTCCGAATCCGCCATAACGTTCGCATTCCCTTTGGTCAGCTATCCAGCGGAAGCTATTTGAAAATTGCGACGATTTGAAGCGAAAAGCCGGTCTTTCGTCACAGGCTTTTCACGAAAGAAGGCATGGAGCCGGGCGAGGGAAAACAAAAACGCCCGGCGAACATTCGCCGGGCATCGAAAACTTGCAGAAAACGGCAGGTTTTCTGCTGAAAACCAATCAGCGGCCCGGAATAGGACGGTTGGCCACCTCAACGAGCGCCTTGTGGATATATTCGTTGCCTGCAGCAACGGAACTGCTGCCGAAGATATCGGTGCCGCCCTTGATGTCGGAGGCGAAACCACCGGCTTCCCGAATCAGCACGAGGCCGGCCGCCATGTCCCACGGCGAAAGATCGGCTTCCCAGTAACCGTCGAGACGGCCAGCGGCAACGTAGGCGAGATCGAGCGACGCCGCACCCATGCGACGGATGCCTGCAGCCTCCCCCATGACGTGACGAAGCTCGACCAGGAACTTGCCGTGGTTGCCGCGGCCGAGATGCGGCACGCCGCAGCCGATGACGCAATCCGTCAGCGCCTTGCGCGCGGCAACGCGGATGCGGCGATCGTTGAGGAACGCGCCGCCGCCGCGCTCGGCGGTGTAGAGTTCGTCGGTGGCAGGATTGAAGATCACACCGGCGACGACTTCGCCGTTACGCTCAAGCGCGATGGAAACCGCAAAATGCGGAATGCCGTGCAGGAAGTTGGTCGTGCCATCGAGCGGATCGACGATCCAGCGATGTGCACCATCGGTTCCCTTTTCCTCGCCGCCTTCTTCACCCAGGAAATCATAGGTCGGGCGCGCCTTCATCAGCTCCTCGCGCACGATCTTCTCGGCCTTCAGATCCGCCTGCGAAACGAAGTCGCTCGGTCCCTTGACCGAGACCTGCAGGTTCTGCACTTCACCGAAGTCACGCGACAAAGACTTACCCGCCTTGATGGCGGCCTGAACCATGACATTGAGAAGGGCTGAACGGGCCATCGATGTTTTTTCCTGGAAAGCTTGCGAACCGCCCGGAAGCTCACCGGGCAGGCACGTCATTATTTTCTTGAATTGAAAGTTTGCGGTTCAAGACCACAAAACGCGCGGAAATTCAAGGTAAAAAGCCCATGGGTCAACCGCGGCCAGGGAACGCAACCCTTCCATCAGGTCGGACGGAAACGATTGGCGGCCTCGATCGCCTTCTTCTGCTGCTCGTCATTGATGCCGAGATAGAAGTCCTCGAGAGACGGATCCTTCAATCCGGCGCGGCGGGAAAGCACGTACCATTTGGCTGCCTCAACCGGATCAGGCCGGGTACCGAGTGCCTGAATATAGAGATGCGCAACCTTGTTCTGCGCCACGACATTACCGCGCTGTGCTGCGCCATAGAGCCAGCGGAAGCCTTCGTCGAGATTACGCTCGCCACCAAATCCGTTGACCAGCCAGATACCGAGATCGACCTGTGCAGTGTCATAGCCGGCCTTTGCGGCGCGCATCAACCAGTCGCGCGCCTTTGCCTTTTTCTCGGCAGGCACATCCTTCACGGACCAGTAAATTTGCGATACCGCATATTGCGCATCGGCAATGCCCTGTTCGGCGGATTTTTCATAGAAGGGCAAAGCCATCAGCAGACCCTTGGCGCCCGGATTTTCCGAAACCAATATCTGGCCCCAGTTGAACTGGGCAGAGGCGTTGCCGGCTTCCGCTGCACGACGCATGAAATCATCGGCCTTCGCCTTGTCGCGCGTAACGAACTTTCCTTCCATCAGGATAAGGGCAAATTTGAACATGGCGACGGGATCGCCGCCCTGTGCGGCCTGCTGATACCAGAACGCGGCTGTTTTCTCGTCACGCGCAATGCCAAGTCCGCGCGACATCATTTCCGCCACCAGCGTCTGGGCGGGTGCGTCACCGTTCTGCGCACGGTTCAGCGCCTTATCAAGCGCCTGCACATATTCGCCGCGCTGGAAATGGCCATAGGCCTCATCCACCCGGCCCTTGAATTCCTTCTCAGGCGGCAGTGCCGGCAGATCCGCACCCATGCGCTGATAGACGTTCACGCCGGCTGAGGGCTGCAAGTCCTTCTGCTCTTCAGATTGCACCCTGCCCTGACGGGTCGGCTGAGCCTCATTTTCCAGCTTTCGGGAAAGCGCATTGTTTTCACTCTGCGGCCCGGATTGAGCAAGAGCGACACCCGCCGGCGCGGCGAAAGCAAACGCCAGCAGCGAAACAGAGAGGCAGAAATGAAGCGAGCGCATGATCATCGCCTGTATCAACCGTCAAACCGTGGCGCTTTTTCGTCAAGCAAAGCGTTGATTTCAGAAACGGCCTGGGCGGCGCCACCGACATTATCGAAAACGCCGCTGCGCATAGCCACGAACTCCACGCCCGTCTCCGCCACGGCAACCACGGACGAGAGGTCCGTGCCACCCATGACGATGGCGGGGATTTCGATCATCGACGCCCACCACTCACCGAGCGCCAGGTTCTTGGGATGCGCCTCGGGCTTGATGTCGCCTTCGAGCTTCCCGAAAAACACGTAATCCGGATTGGCCTCGCCCTGCTCCAGCGCCTTGTGGCGGTCATCGGCATTTCCGCCGCCGACGATCAGTTTCGGGGTGAATTTTTCCACAGCCTCCGAAAGCGCCTCGGCGTTACCGACCACATGCAGCCCGTCCGCCTTCACCCGGCCGGCGACACGGCTGTCACCGGCAATGAGCGCTGCGGCACCCGACGCCTGCACGAGGGGTACGATCAGTTCGGCGCGTTTCTGGAAAGCGGCGTCATCCAGACCGTATTGCGGAATGATGACCGAAGCGACATCGCCTCCCCGCAGCGCGGCTTCCACATCTGCCGCCTGCTTTTGCGCATCGTCCGATTGCGGGACGATCAGGACAAGGCGGCAACGGTCTTCAACAATGCTCATCGTTTCGTCCATTTCAGGCAGACGACGCTTCCGACGCGATCTGCACTCGTTTTCATATGACAAATCCGATAAACCGGACCGGCGAAAGGATCAACCATACATCCATGCTGACCGATTTTCATTTTTATCTCGTCGCCATTCCCGCAGTGGTTCTCGTCGGCCTTTCCAAAGGGGGACTGGGCGGCGCGCTGGCGCTGATGGGCGTGCCACTGATGGCGCTTGCCGTATCGCCCGTGCAGGCGGCGGCGATATTCCTGCCGATCCTGATCGTCATGGATATTGTCGCGCTCTTCGCCTGGCGGCACTACAACCATCGCCAGACGCTCCTTGTCATGCTGCCGGGGGCAATCGCCGGCATTGCGCTCGGCTGGGCAACTTCGAGCATGATCTCCGCAGATGCCATGCGTCTCGTCGTCGCCTCGGTCACGATCCTGTTCGTGTTGCGTTACTTTTATGAGAGTTTCAAAAGCCGCAACGGTCAGGAAATTCCGGCAAAACCGCAAAGGCCGGCCGCCGCCACGCTCTGGTCCAGCCTGTCCGGTTATGCGAGTTTCGTGGCCCATGCGGGTGGACCGCCCTTCCAGATCTACGTTCTGCCGCTGAAACTCGATCCGAAGACCTATACCGGCATGAGCGTGCGCTTCTTCGCCATCATGAATGCGATCAAGCTCATACCCTATTTCGCACTTGGCGCGCTCGACGCCACCAACCTCAAGACATCGGCAAGTCTGCTGCCCGTCGCGATGCTGGCGACGCTGGCCGGTGCAAGAGTGGTGAAATACCTTAAACCATCCGTGTTTTACCCGCTGATGTATGCCATGGCGTTGATTGCGGCACTGAAACTGCTGTGGGACGGACTGCCGTTCTAATACGGCAATAAAAAAGCTCTGGCAGCAGGTTTTCGCCGCCAGAGCTCGAAAGGGTCAGACCGCCGACCCCTCATTCATCGAGGGCCAGCGATCTGCCATAAATCAATGTCTTGTGGAGGCTTTGAGCCTCTGGAGTTCATCCTTCAGGCGCAGTTTACGACGTTTAAGGTCCGCGATCTCTCTATCGTCAGACGACGGGGAAGCAAGAATACTTTCGAGCTCCTCCTCCAGAGCACCGTGTTTCTTTTCGAGCGATGCAATATGAGCCTGAATGGTCATGCGGCACGTCCTTCCTTTTTGAACCTACCTCCAGCTCTCCATCGCTGGAGTTTCAGGTTTGCGACGACAATGTGACACGGATCGATCGGCTTGTCGAAGGCGAAATGAAGGCAATAAGTGGGCAATTTGGTCGCAACGGATAACTTCCCGTTACCGCGATTTGATGATAGAGCCTCGTGAACGATCACATACGCGCCGGAGGCTATCCGGCTGGCATAAAATGGGGATGACAAGATGCCCGATCAGGACCAGGCGGACATCAGGCTCACGCTGGCGCGGCTGCGCCAGGAGCATGAGGATTATGACGCGGCGATCAATGCGATGATCCAGACCAGCTGCGACGCGCTGCGGATACAACGCATGAAAAAGAAGAAGCTGGCCGTCAAGGACAAGATGACCCAGCTGGAAGATCAGGTCATTCCCGATATCATCGCCTGAGCCCGGAGACATTACGTGACAGCAGAAACGCCCCCCGTCGCCATCATCATGGGCAGCCAGTCCGACTGGGAGACCATGAAGAACGCTGCCGACACGCTGGATGCGCTCGACATCGAATACGAAGCCCGCATCATTTCCGCCCATCGCACCCCTGACCGGCTTTACGATTTCGCCAACGGCGCGAAAGACGAAGGCTTCAAGGTCATTATTGCGGGCGCCGGCGGCGCTGCACATCTGCCGGGCATGACAGCTGCCATGACGCCGCTTCCGGTCTTCGGCGTTCCGGTCCAATCGAAGACCATGTCCGGTCAGGACAGCCTCTATTCCATCGTGCAGATGCCCGCCGGCATCCCTGTCGGCACGCTCGCGATCGGCAAGGCCGGCGCGATCAATGCGGCCCTTCTCGCGGCCGCGGTGCTGGCGCTTGGCGATGAAGACCTTGCCGATCGTCTGGACGCCTGGCGTGCGCGCCAGTCGGCGGCTGTCGCGGAATACCCCATGGACAGCGCCCAGTGACGACAAACGACATGGCAAAGACAACCAACCTCACCATCGGCATCATCGGTGGCGGGCAACTCGGCCGCATGCTGGCGATGGCCGCGGCGCGTCTCAACCACCGTACCATCGTGCTGGAGCCGCAGGCGGATTGTCCCGCGGCACAGGCCTGCAACGACCAGATCGTGGCAGCATATGATGACGAAAAAGCACTTGCGCAACTCGCAAGCCGCTGTGATGTCGTGACCTACGAGTTCGAGAACGTGCCCGTCGCCGCGGCAGAAAAACTCAGCGCCTCGGTTCCCGTTTATCCGCCGGCACAGGCGCTCAGCGCCTCACAGGATCGCTTGACGGAAAAACGCTTCCTCAACGATTGCGGCATTCCAACCGCCGATTTCCGCGCCGTGGATAGCCAGGAAGAACTGGAAGCCGCGCTGGCCGCCTTTGGCGGCAAAGGTGTGCTGAAAACCCGTCGCATGGGTTATGACGGCAAGGGCCAGCGCCTCTTCCGGGATGGCGAAGACCTCGCGGGCGCGTTTGCAGCGCTTGGCGGCGTGCCCCTGATTCTTGAAAGCTTCATCGCCTTCGAACGCGAAATTTCGATCATCGCCGCCCGTTTCCGGGACGGGACTGTGACCTGTTACGATCCGGCCGAGAACGTTCATCTGAACGGCATCCTGCACACATCCACCGTGCCGGCCGCACTTTCGGATGCCGCAAGGGGTATTGCCGTGCAATCGGCGGAAAAGCTCCTGGCCGCTCTGGATTACGTCGGCGTTATCGGCATTGAGTTTTTCGTCCTGCCGGATGGATCGCTGGTCGCCAATGAAATGGCGCCCCGCGTGCACAATACTGGCCACTGGACGGAGGCGGCCTGTGTGATCTCGCAATTCGAACAGCATATCCGAGCCGTATCGGGCCTTAACCCCGGCAACACTGATCGCCATTCCGACTGCATCATGACCAATCTGATCGGCGATGACATCAACGACGTACCGGCATGGCTGTCGAAAAAAGATTGTCTCGTCCACCTCTACGGCAAGACGGAAGCACGGCCGGGCCGCAAGATGGGCCACGTGACGCAGCTTCTGCACACAGGAAAAGCCTAGTCTTTTAAGGCAAAGACGCGGGCAAGTGTTGACAGGCAGGGCTCAAACAGGTATCTGCCTGCCAACCGAAAAGAGCGCGCCCCGTTGCGCGCTTTTGATTGTTTGAATAGCACGGCACTAACCGTGCAAAACTGCGGACCAGTAAAATGAAGATCAAGAATTCGCTTAAAGCGCTTAAGGCCCGTCATCGCGATAACCGCCTGGTTCGCCGCAAGGGCCGCGTCTACATCATCAACAAGCAGAACCCGCGCTTCAAGGCTCGTCAGGGCTGATTGACTGCGACTGCGGTTCGCGATCAGATCGCGGATCACTTTGTTGACAGACCAGAAGTTTGCATTTGATATTGGGCGCAGTCGGGTTAAGCTTTAACCCATGCGCCCAAATCGTTTTTGCACCGCTCTCATTATTGCTCAGGGCTTCATGGTCTCAAGCCTCGCGTTTGCGGGAACGGCTGCTGTTGCCCAGGCGGCAGACGGAAAGCCAGCTGTCGCTGTCGAATCGGCGCCATCACCCGCCAAGACAATCGACACGCTTTTCGCTTCGCTGAAAAAGGAACGGAATGCGGTCAAGGCGCGCAGCATCGCCAACCAGATCGCCTCCGAATGGAATGATTCCGGCAGCGCAACGATCAATCTCCTGATGCAATGGGCAGGCGAAGCTGCCGACGAAAAGCGCAACGCCGCCGCTTACGATTTTCTCGACCAGGTTGTTTTGCTCGATCCCGACTATGTGCAGGCGCCCTATCGCCGCGCCATGGTCCATTTCGCCGATGGCGACACCCGCAAGGCAATGGCAGATATCAACCTGACGCTGGAAAAAGAGCCGCGCTATTTCCCTGCCCTCGCAAGCCTGGCCAACATCCTCGAAGCCTCCGGCCGCGACGAGCTGGCGCTAAAAGCCTGGGAGCGTTATCTGGCGCTTTATCCTGCAGACAAGGATGCCCGCAAGGAAGCCATCGACCTTTCAGAAAAGCTGGCTGGCACGCGCGGCTGATGTCGAGGGCAGTTTAAACAAAAATCGCCGCAGAAGCGGCGATTTTTCATTGAGGCATTTTCAGCCGATCATTCCATGCCGAGCGCGGCCATATAAGTCTGAAGAATCGTTTCTTCCTCGATGCGCTCGTTGGCATCCTTCTTGCGCAGGCGAATGATGGTGCGGATGGCCTTGGTATCGTACCCACGCCCCTTCGCTTCGCCCATGACATCCTTGATATCACCCTGAATAGCAGCCTTTTCTTCTTCGAGGCGCTCGACGCGCTCGATGAACTGACGCAGTTCGGCGGCGGCGACGGTTTCGGTGGTGCTGTTTTCGTCCATCATATCATCCTTCATTGGCGGCCCGCATGTGGGCCTTGTTCATTCAAACTGGCAAGGCGTTCGCCGGTCGCTGCCAGCAGGCAGCAAAATTCAGGCCCGTGAACTGCCCACTGAAAGGCGTCCCGTCAAGTCGATTCCGTCGGTGAAGACTTATTCCTTGGGCCGGTTCTGCTCGAAAGCGGCTTTCTGGTCGCCACTCGCTTCGCCCTGGTATTTCTCTTTCCAGTCCTCATAGGGCATGCCGTAGACGATTTCCCGGGATTTTTCCTTGCTGAGCGGAACACCCGCTTCCTCGGCCGCTTCACGGTACCAGTTGGAAAGGCAGTTGCGGCAGAAGCCCGCGAGATTCATCAGGTCGATGTTCTGCACATCGTGGCGTTCACGAAGATGTTTGACGAGACGCCGGAATGCGGCCGCCTCAAACTCGATCTGCCCGTTGTCGTTCTCATTTGTCATGGCGAAACTCCAGGCTCAATAGGGGCCGGTGCGGGAAGCGAACAGCTGATATTCATGCAGAACCGGATCGTCATTCATTGCGGCAAAAATGGGAGCGAGCCGGTCTGACCATTCGGCGATCCCCTCCTCGTTTCCGATCAGATCCTGCCTGACCTCCAGAAGTGCGTGCGGTATACCCTTCGCCATACAATGACGATACATGGTATCGCCCTTGAGTGCTCCGTCATAGGGTTCGTTGTCGCCGACGAGAATGTCGCCGGTAGCGCGCAGATGCGCCAGCAGCGGATCGACCGCGCGATGATCCGTATCCCACAGAACCGCCGCATGCCATGGCCTCGGCGTTTCCTTCCAGAACGGTGTATAGGAATGCAGTGACAGGACGAGCGGCGCTTCTTCCGAGGCCTCGGCCACACGGGTCAGCACGCTGTCCACGGCATTGTGATAAGGCCGGTGAAAAGTCTCGATCCGCTTTTGCCATTCCTCGTCGGAAATCGGATGGTTTCCGGGGATGATCGCTCCGTCCGAGATTTTCATGATGAGAGTTGGATCATCCTCACCACGATTCGGATCGATCAGCAGCCGCGAGAAACGCCCGAGCACCGCCGGCACGCCAAGGCGCGCAGCCAGCGAGCGCGTTAACCCCTCTATACCGATATCAAATGCGATGTGGCGATGAAAAGCGGTTTGCGGAAGACCAAGATTGCCGTAGTGTGCCGGCAGAAGGTTCATGGCGTGGTCTGCCAGCAGAACCATGCCTTTGTCATAATCGCCTTCTATGATTTCATAGGGTATGAAGTCGTTCATCGATGATTTTTCTGGGGCAGCATTGAGGAGAGAAACTTGATGGCATGGCTTGAGGCCGGGCGCAAGTTACGGCGGAAGAACAGCCATCTACCTTATCGCACTCACGATCCCACGAACAATATAATCGATTAAACTCGCGTTGACTTTCTTGGGCGGCCACGCCAAGAAGTGTGTTCATTATAACCATGGAATCCGGATGGAAGCCGTGACTCAGTCATCTCTCGCTCGTCCCCGCCACATCAGGCACCTCGCCCGTCTTTTTTCCATAGCGGCATTGTTTCTGACCCCTTTCATGATCGCGGCGCCCGCGTATGCGGATTTTCGCGTCTGCAACAGCACGCAGAATCTCGTGGGGGTCGCAATTGGCTATCGGGCACAGGAGGGCTGGGTCAGCGAAGGTTGGTGGCAGGTCCCCGCCTCGACCTGCGCGACGCTGATCGAAGGTGAACTGCAGTCACGTTATTATTATCTCTATGCCGAGGATGCCGCTCATGGCGGCCGCTGGACCGGTGACGTCAACATGTGCGTGGCGGAAAACGAGTTCAAGATCACCGGTGTGGATGATTGTTATGCCCGCAGCTTCCAGAGAATGGGTTTCAAGGAATATGACACGGGCAGACAGGGCAGCTGGATGGTCCAGCTTTCCGATACGCCAGGCACACAGGGAAATCAAAACTGATGAAGCGTAACCGCAAAGTCAAAATTCTTGCAACTCTCGGCCCTGCCTCCTCTGATGAGGCCATGATCGAAAAGCTGCATCTCGCCGGCGCGGATCTTTTCCGGATCAACATGAGCCATGCGAGCCACGACCTGATGCGGACGCTCATTCAGCGCATCCGTTCGGTCGAGAGCCGCAACGGCCGCCCCATCGGCATTCTGGCCGACCTGCAGGGTCCCAAGCTGCGCGTCGGAAAATTTGCGGAAGGCAAGGTCGAGCTCGTACCTGGCCAGACCTTCACCCTTGATAACAACGACGCACCTGGCGACAACACCCGCGTTTTCCTGCCGCACCCCGAAATTCTCGAGGCGGTCAAACCGGGCCATCGCCTGCTGATCGATGACGGCAAGCTGCATCTGCGCGCTGAAAAGAGCGACGGCAAGAGCATCGTCACCACGGTCATTTCCGGCACGCGCATTTCCGACCGCAAGGGTATCAGCCTGCCCGACACTCTGCTCGGCGTCGGCGTTCTCACCGACAAGGACCGCGTCGACCTCGATGCCGTGCTGGAAACCAACGAGGTAGACTGGGTCGCGCTTTCCTTCGTCCAGCGTCCTGAGGATCTGGCTGAAGTGCGCAAGATCGCACGCGGCCGCGTCGGCCTTATGTCCAAGATTGAAAAGCCGCAGGCGGTCGAGCGCATCGAAGAAATCATCGAGCTTTCTGACGCCCTGATGGTTGCCCGTGGCGACCTTGGCGTCGAAATGCCACTGGAAGCAGTTCCCGGCATTCAGAAGCAGCTGACCCGCGCCTGCCGCCGCGCAGGCAAGCCGGTCGTGGTTGCCACGCAGATGCTCGAATCGATGATAACAGCGCCTGTACCGACCCGCGCTGAAGTGTCCGACGTCGCCACCGCCGTCTTCGAAGGCGCTGACGCGATCATGCTCTCTGCCGAGTCTGCCTCTGGCGATTATCCGGTCGAAGCCGTTTCCACCATGGCCTCCATCGCAAGCACCGTGGAACAGGATCCGCATTATTCCAACATCATCTACGCGCAGCGCGCCCAGCCGGAACCGACAGGCGCCGACGCGATTTCGCTGGCCGCCCGCCAGATTGCCGAAACCCTGAAGCTTGCGGCAATCGTCACCTACACATCGTCAGGCACGACAGGTCTGCGCGCGTCGCGTGAGCGGCCGCAGGTTCCGATCATCGCCCTCTCGCCGATCATCCAGACCGCACGCCGACTGTCGGTTGTCTGGGGTCTGCACTGCGTCGTCACCGGCGACGCCAGCGATCTGGACGACATGGTGAACCGCGCTTGTCGCATCGTCGTTTCCGAAGGCTTCGGCAAACCGGGTGACCGTATCATCATCTCCGCCGGCGTTCCGCTCGGCACACCCGGCGCGACCAACATGGTGCGTATTGCCTATATCGGCTCGGACGGCCAGAGCGGCGTCTGACGGACAGATGTCAGGAACAAAAAAACCCGCCGTCACCGGCGGGTTTTTTTTGGCCTCTCGGGCCGCATTGGCAATGAAGGCTCAGTGCATCTTGACCGGCGTGCTGAAGCGGCTCGATTCGATGGCGACCGCGCCCGGCTTGAAGCTTGCCGACGTCGCGGAAGCCGACATATCGTGGCTCAGCATGCGGTTGGCGACAACCCGCGGCGCCTTGACCGAGCGCCCGGTCGTGCCCTTGTTCTGATTGAGCGCCCAATCCGAAATCAGGTCCTGTGTCAAACGCCCGCCGCCGACCATGGCCTGGTGGGAAACCGCAGCATCCTGCTTGCTCGGGCGTGCGCCCTTGGTCGGCAAGCCGGCAGTGAGACCACTATTGATGGCAGGTTTCAGATCAAAAGCGTCACCGAAGCCGGGCTGTGGTTCTGCCTTGGCCGTTTCAGCAGGTGCGACCGTGACCTTGTGATTGACGGCGGCCGGGAAAGGAGCGGCTGTCGGCGTGACGGCTGACTGAACCTGCGACCGGGCAGCCTGACCGCTCTGTTCCAGAGCTGCGACCACCGTTGGTGAAAGGCTGTCCTGCTGCGTCTCGGCGAGGTCGTCTTCACCCTCCGGATCGGCATTCGCGGCCGCCAGCAGGGCTTCCGCAACAGCCGGACGGTTGGCGGGGACCGGAACAGAGGCCAGTTCGCCCGTCGCTGCGGGCGTTGCGCCGTCAGCGGAAGCGGTGAGAACAGAACCCTCGGCATCCCCCTTCATGCCACGCGGCCCGAGAAGCGTCGGCACCGGAACTGAAACCTCGGCGAGATCGGCAAATTGCTGACGCTCGGCAGGCGCGGATGTGGGCGTCGGTGTGGTCGCTGCCTGCAGCGCATCCTGGGCTGCGTTACGCGCCGGCGCATAAAGCGCGGTCGCAAGGCCGGTATTGGCAGGCGGCTGGTTGCCGAATGCGGGACGGGCCGTGGGCAACGGGGCATCGGTCACACCCGGAAGTGCCTGGGCCGAAGCAACGGCGATTGTCGGTTCGGGCTCAGGAGCCGCCTGCTGCGGAGCTGCCGGGCGAGCAACCGCCGGACGTTCGGCGGGCTCGGGCGCTGCGATGCTATCGGGATCTTCATCCTCATCACCGCCGCCAAACAGGGCCTGCAACAGGGTCTTGCGCTTGCCGCCGCCCGAAGAGGCCGGACCGGCACCGGCACTGGAAGCAACCTGAATGGAAGAGGAACTGACGCGCTTCTTGTAATCGGCAAGCGCCTGCTCATAACCGGGAAGCGGCTTACCATCGGAAGGAAGATGCAGCGTATTGCCATTCGGGAAGATGCGGACGAGTTCCTGGCGGCTCATGCGCGGCCAGGCACGAACGCCGCCGACATCCATATGCACGAAAGGAGATCCCGATGTCGGATAGAAACCGACGCCGCCGATCTGCATCTGCATGCCGATCTCGCGAAGCCGGGAAAGTTTCACGCCGGGGATATAAAAGTCCATGGCCTTGCCCAGCATGTGCTGGCTCTTTTCTGCGACACCCTTGGTGCGCGTGCGCAGAAGACCATTGGTTTCAGGCGAGCGGAAAGCCGACACGACGTTGATATAATCGGTGGCACCGCTGCGGCGATAGACTTCCCAGACGAGATCGAAAAGGCGCGGGTCCATGCGTGTCGGCTGGTTGCGACGCCAGTCGCGCAGGAACCGGTTCAGCTCCTGCAGACCCTTCTGGTCATATTTTCCATTGCGCTTGAAGGTGATGACCGCCTTCTCGCGTGTGTGGATATAATACAGCTTGAGACTGCGCGTTTCGGCGGCGGCTTCCGTCGCCGAAACACCAACGAAAGGCATTGCGGCGAGCATCAGGCAGGCAAAGGTGACAGCGCGTGCCGACAGCTTCGTGCATATATCCATGATCAAGCCGCGCGCCATCTTGCCTGAAAGCGCGTTATTCCGATGCAGATATGGCAATTCGATCCCCGCCTGGAAGACAATTTCTGTCACATTGCCTCAAATGAACGTCAAATACGGTGACACGATGGCAAAATTGCCACACACATACAACCTTCCTCTATATAGTGAATCAGCCACTAACAAGAGGTTTATAGACGGTAAGCGGATATCCTTGCTCAGAAGTTAACGAATTTTGCGATCTGCCCTCGAATAGGTGCATTGCGCGATCATGCGACGTCTCGAAGTGGATCATCGGGATCGATGCCGTAATCCTTCAGCTTGCGATAAAGTGTCGAGCGGCCGATGCCGAGCTTTCTGGCGACCTGACTCATCTGCCCGCGATAGAAACGCAGGGCGAAACGAATAAGCTCCTCTTCGATCTCCGCCAGCTTGCGGATGTTGCCTGTCTCATCCGTGCTGGAGATCAGGCTTCCACCCCTGTAAATGGTGGAAACATCCGCCGGTTCATCCGTGACGACGTGGTTTTCGACGGCTGGTGCCGGTGGCGAATAGGCTGCGAGCTTCAGTGACGATCCGGATGGCGAGCGGATGACATCCTCTGCGTCATCGCCTGTCGAGAATTCCGGCAGTTGCAGCGCGATCTGCGGAAAATCGGCATCCGACAGTTCCCCGCCCTGCGACAGCACGACGGCGCGGAAGACGGCATTTTCAAGCTGGCGAATATTGCCGGGCCAGTCATAGGCGGTCAGCAGCGCCAGCGCGCTGGCATCCAGGCCGACGGGATTGGGCAGCTTCTGCTCCGCGGAAAAACGTTCGGCAAACACCCGTGCGAGGTGGGGGATATCTTCCTTCCGGCGACGCAAGGCGGGAATGGTAATCGGAAAGACGTTGAGGCGATAATAAAGATCCTCGCGGAAGCGGCCTTCCTTGACCTCCTCGATGAGATTCTTGTTGGTGGCCGAGATCAGCCGCACATTTACCTTCTGCACCCGAGCGGAACCGACGGTTTCTATTTCGCCCTGCTGGACGGCGCGCAGCAGCTTGACCTGCACGTCCAGCGGCAGATCGCCGATCTCGTCCAGGAACAGCGTGCCACCGTCCGCTTCCATGAATTTGCCGACGTGCTTTTCCGTCGCGCCGGTGAAGGCGCCCTTCTCGTGACCGAAGAGAATGCTTTCCACGAGATTATGGGGAATAGCGCCGCAATTGACTGTAATAAAGGGCTTGTTCGCCCGGTCGCCGGCGGACTGGATGGCCCGGGCGACCATTTCCTTGCCCACGCCCGACTCACCCTCAAGCACCACGGGAATGCTGGACTGGGCGGCGCGCTGCGCCAGTTCGATCACCCTCAGCATTGCGGGGCTTGCGGAAACGATATCGGTAAAATTCACTGCATTGCTCCGTCCGCGCCTGCCCGTGCGGGCCTTTGCCTCTCTTCTGTCGAGCTTGAGCGCATTGGAGATGGCGGCGCCGATCCTTTCCGGTGAGACCGGCTTGACGACGAAATCGAAGGCGCCGGCGCGCATTGCCTGCACCACCGTATCGATGCCGCCCTGCCCCGTCTGGACGATGACCGGCACGTCGACGCCCAGTTCACCAACGGCTTTCAGAAAACCGAGACCATCCATCTCCGGCATCATTAGATCGAGGACGACGACATTTATTTCACCGCTATATTGCTTGAGGAGCTCCAGGCCGGCCTTGCCGTTCTCGGCAAGCAGGGCCAGGTGCCCATAACGTTCCACCGCATTTTTGAGCAGGCGGCGCTGGACGGGATCGTCGTCTATCACAAGAACATGCGCGGTCATTTTTGGCTCCGGTTTCCGGTTTATGGACCTGCGTCATGCGGTCCCTTGTGCCGCACTCTGGCACGGGAGACTTGAACATCCAGTTTTGAGAATTGCTTGCATTTTATCCATTGCCGCGGGAAACAAAGGCCCCATATGCTGCGCAAAGCATAATCAGAAGGACATATCCGATGACCCTCAACCAACCCGTTCCGCAGCCTGTCTTCGCCCTCGCCGAAACAGCCGCCCCAGTGCTCGGCGACCTGCCCGGCTGGAAGCTTTCGGACCTTTATCCGTCGGGAGATTCGGCCGAATACAGGGGTGACCTGGAGAAAGCGGCGTCGATGGCGGCTGCTTTCGAGCAGAAATGGAAGGGCAAGCTTGAGGCCGCCGCAAAGGCGACGGGCGAAAAGGGCATCGGCGCGGCGCTGAAGGAATATGAAGCGCTGGACGATCTTATCGGCCGCATCGGCTCTTTTGCCGGGCTCACCTATTTTTCCGACACATCCAATCCGGCAAACGGCAAACTCTACGGCGACGCCCAGGCGAAACTGACGGATATTTCCTCCCACCTCCTGTTCTTCACGCTCGAACTCAACCGCATCGACGACGCCACGATGGACGCCTGCATGGCGAATGATGCAGCTGCAGGGCATTACCGCCCCTGGCTTGTGGATTTGCGCAAGGACAAGCCGCACCAGCTCGATGATCAGCTCGAACAGCTTTTCCTTGAAAAATCGATGACCAGCGCCGCGGCGTTCAACCGCCTCTTCGACGAGACGATGGCAGATCTGCGTTTCGACATAGACGGCGCAAGCCTGCCGCTGGAAGTGACGCTCAACATGCTTCAGGAGCCGGAACCGGAAACCCGAAAGAAGGCGGCGGAAGCGCTGAGCGCCACCTTCAAGGCCAATCTGCGGGTCTTCACGCTCATCACCAACACGCTCGCCAAGGACAAGGATATTTCCGACCGCTGGCGCAAATTCGAGGATATTGCCGATAGCCGCCATCTGGCGAACCGCGTCGAGCGCGAGGTTGTCGATGCGCTGGCGGCGGCAGTCAAAAAAGCCTATCCCCGCCTTTCGCATCGCTATTACGCCATGAAGGCGACGTGGCTGGGCATGGAGCAGATGAATTATTGGGACCGCAACGCACCCCTTCCCGATACGTCGAACACGATCATTTCGTGGGATGAGGCAAAGGATACCGTACTTTCCGCCTATGGCGACTTCGCGCCGGAAATGGCCGATATTGCCCGCCGCTTCTTCGATGAAGAATGGATCGACGCCCCTGCCCGCCCCGGCAAGGCGCCGGGTGCCTTCGCACATCCCACCGTGCCCTCGGCCCATCCCTATGTGCTGGTCAACTATCTCGGCAAACCACGCGACGTGATGACGCTTGCCCATGAGCTTGGCCATGGCGTGCATCAGGTTCTGGCCGGCGAACAGGGGGCCCTGATGTGCGCGACGCCTCTCACTCTGGCTGAAACGGCCTCGGTGTTCGGGGAAATGCTGACCTTCCGCAAACTGCTCGATGACACGAAGGATGTTCGGGAACGCAAGGCCATGCTCGCCCGCAAGGTCGAGGACATGATCAATACGGTCGTGCGCCAGATTGCTTTTTATGAATTCGAGCGCAAGCTTCACACTGCGCGCAAGCAGGGTGAACTGACCTCCGAGCAGATCGGCGACTTGTGGCTTTCCGTTCAGGCCGAGAGCCTGGGTCCGGCGATCCGGATTTCCGAAGGCTATGAAACCTGGTGGACCTACATCCCCCATTTCATCCACTCGCCCTTCTATGTGTACGCCTATGCCTTTGGCGATTGCCTGGTAAACTCGCTTTATGCGGTTTACCAGAAGGCCGAGTCGGGCTTTCAGGAGAAGTATTTCGAGCTTCTGAGGGCGGGCGGCACCAAGCACCATTCGGAACTCCTGAAGCCCTTCGGCCTTGATGCGACCGATCCCTCCTTCTGGGACAAGGGGCTTTCGATGATCGAGGGGCTGATCGACGAGTTGGAAGCGCTGGATAACAGGCAGGCTTAATCTCATCCACCGGCAGGGCTATCCTGTTCCGGATAAGCTTTGCCGGTTGATGGTGCCGGCACAGGATGCCGGTCATCAATTTCGGACGACGAGCACAGGCCATGAAACGCAAACCCGCCGATCTGACCTTGAGGGAAACGCTGCGCTGGGAGCAACAGACCGGCTTTCAGCGCATTGACCAGCATATCCGCCGGCTGCTGCGCTCTGCCGACGCGCTCGGTTTCCGTGCCCCGGCCAATGCGGTTCAGGCGCTGGAAAAGGCGGTGGGCGGCGACAAGCCGCTCTGCGTCAGGCTGGTGATGAACTACAAGGGGGAACTGGACATCGAAACCACCGCGTTCGAGCCCCTGCGACAGGATACGGTCTGGCGGGTTCGTATCGCCCGGAACGTCAAACTCGATTCCACTGATACCTTCTATCGCCATAAGTCCTCGCGCCGCGAACCCTATGACGCCGCCCGTGCTGAATTTTCAGCCGGAGAGGCCGACGAGGTACTGCTGCTCAACGAACGCGGCGAATTGTGCGAGGGATCATCGACCAGCATTTTCGTGGAAATGCCAGATGGGCAATTGCTAACGCCGCCGCTCGACAGCGGCATTCTGCCGGGCGTGCTGCGCGCCGATCTGATCCGCGAACGCAAGGCGCGTGGACAGGCACTGAGGCCGGAAGACATTGCCGGCCGCAGGCTCTTCGTCGGCAATTCGCTGCATGGGCTGGTTGCGGCGGAACTCATCTAAACCGTTACCGCCAGAAGCCGGTCGCGGCCCTTCTCCTTGGCCGCATAAAGGGCCTGATCGGCACGCGTGAAAATATCGTCCGCGCTTTCCGCCGTCCGATAGGCCGTCATGCCGGCCGAGCAGCTGTAGGAAAAATCCGGAAAATCCGCGAGAGGTCGCGAAAGCCGAACTCGCTGCAGCAGCCGCTCTACAATGTCCCGCCCCTCGGCAAGAGACGTTCTCGGCAGGACGAGCATGAATTCTTCACCACCGATCCTGCCGAAACAATCGACCCTGCGGATGACGGAATGGGCGACGCCGACAAAATCGCGCAGCACCGCGTCACCGCACTTATGACCGAAACGATCATTGATCTGCTTGAAAAAATCGATATCGAGCGTGCAAAGGCAAAAAGAGGCCTCCAGCCCCTTTGAGACCTGCTCGACCTGCAACGCCAGCTTGGCGAAGACGAAGCGACGGTTCGCCGTTCCCGTGAGTTCGTCCGTCTGGGAGGCGCGTACGGCCAGATCCCTGTCCTGCCTCAGCGTTCTGTAACCCTGGCGCAATTCGGTGACATCGCTTGCAACGCACAGCATCCAGCCATCCTGCTGCACCGTTTCCGTCATCCAGAACCAGCGGCCGTCATACATGTCCATCTCAAAGGCGCGGTAAGGCAGCTTGCCGCGACGGGACTGCGCCGACAGCAGCCATCCCTCGAAATCATTGTTGCGAATGACGACACCGGTCCGCAGCCGGTGGTTCAGCCGCATGATATCCGCCCAGGTCGGAAAATCATCTTCGGCAAGCCTGAAGCTCTCCCGAAACGACGGATTGGCATGCCGCAACCGATCGTCGGAATCATAGAGGGCGATCAAAACGGGGGTGGCACTCTGAAGCGCTGTTACACGCGCGAAAAGATCACTCAACAGGCAACTCCTGTGATGGAGAAATCCCTCCTCCATCATCCGGTCAAGCCCCCCGAGCCTTGGTCGATGGCGAAAAGAAGAGTTCAATTATAGACGCGCCCTCCAAAATGCGAAGAGGCAGAATGAAGGGAAGAGAAGCTGAACCGACCTTGCGGGCAGCACCGTCATATGTCCGTCATCTGCCTGCCCTTTATTGTGGCACGCTTTTGTGATCTAGCTTACTTATTGGCTGAAAAAGGAAAATTGACGAATGACGGACGCAAACCACCCGATTTATGGCGATATCGATGGCCCAATCATCATGATCGGCTTCGGCTCCATCGGGCGCGGCACTCTTCCGTTGATCGAACGTCATTTCAATTTCGACCGGACCCGCCTCGTCGTCATCGATCCGCGCGCAGACATCGCCCCGTTTCTGGCCGAGAAGGGCATCCGTCATATCCAGACACACCTGACAAAGGAGAACTATAAGGAGGTTCTCAAGCCGCTTCTTAAAGGCGTGCGGGGTCAAGGTTTCTGCGTCAACCTTTCCGTGGATGCCGCATCCGTCGATCTCATGCGGATTTGCCGTAAACACGGCATGCTCTACATCGACACCGTCGTGGAGCCATGGCCCGGCTTTTATTTCGATGCCGATGCCGACAATGCCGCGAGAACGAATTATTCGCTGCGCGAGACCATGCTCAAGGAAAAGGCGCGCAGACCCGGCGGCACGACGGCCGTTTCGACCTGCGGCGCCAATCCGGGCATGGTCTCGTGGTTCGTGAAACAGGCACTCGTCAATCTCGCAAAGGATATCGGCGTCGACATCGAGGAGCCGCAGTCCCATGACCGGGAAGGCTGGGCGAAACTGATGGAGCGGCTTGGCGTCAAGGGTGTTCACGTGGCTGAACGCGACACCCAGCGGGCGAAAGAACCCAAGCCCTTCGGCGCTTTCTGGAACACGTGGTCCGTCGAAGGTTTTATCGCGGAAGGTTTTCAGCCGGCAGAGCTCGGCTGGGGAACGCATGAGAACTGGATGCCGAAAAACGCAAAAAAACAGAAGAAGGGCAGCAAGGCAGCGATCTATCTCGATCAGCCGGGCGCCAACACAAGAGTACGCACATGGTGCCCGGGCCTTGGGCCGCAATATGGATTTCTCGTCACGCACAATGAGGCGATTTCGATTTCGGATTATTTCACCGTCCGCAACGAAGGTGGCGACGTGACATACCGACCCACCTGTCATTATGCCTACCATCCCTGCAACGACGCGATTCTCTCCCTGCATGAACTCTTCGGCAATGGCGGCATTCCTCAGCCGGTTCAGCATGTGCTGGGCGAAGACGAGCTTGTCGATGGCGCCGACGAGCTGGGCGTCCTGCTCTATGGTCACGAAAAAAACGCCTATTGGTATGGCTCCCGGCTCAGCCTGCAAGAGGCGCGGTCGCTTGCCCCGAACCAGAACGCGACCGGACTGCAGGTCAGTTCGGCGGTGCTGGCCGGCATGGTCTGGGCGCTCGAAAATCCTCAGGTCGGCATCGTCGAAGCCGACGAGATGGACTATCGCCGCTGCCTTGAAGTGCAGCGCCCCTATCTCGGCCCGGTCGAGGGTCATTATACCGACTGGACACCGCTTGATGGTCGTCCCGGCCTGTTCCCCGAAAATCTCGACAAGTCCGATCCCTGGCAGTTCCGCAACATCCTCGTGCGCTGATGGAAGAGTCTCATATTTGCCACGCCGGGACTTTCCTGAATGACCTCAGGAACCGGGGAGAGCGAACAACGTTGCCTTGAAATAAAGAACGCTTCACGGCATGGTCGAAGCAAGAAGCTTTTATCGAATCGCAGGAGAACAGGCTCATGAACTTCAAGACAAGCGCGGCTTTGCTTTCAGCCGCCATCGCGGTGTCTTCATGCGTCGCGCCGGGTCCATCGCAGCAAACCTCGATGGCGCCGTCCCTGTCCCGCGGGCCGGCTGTCGACGGCCGCTGGATCGACCGCAACGGCATCGTATCGACCTTCCAGAACGGCGCCTTCTCCACCCGGTCGACCGACACCAACACGCTGCTGGCCTCCGGCACCTATGTCACCATTTCGCCGACGCTTTACGAAATCAATATGACGTCGCTGGTGCGCAACACGCAGTCGCGCGTCAACTGCGCCCTCGTCTCCCCGTCACAATTGAACTGCACGACGGACACAAACAGCCAGTTCTCGCTCACGCGTCAGGGCTGATAATATCACCTATTCAATAAGATAAACCCCTCAGACGCACGCCTTTGGCGTGCGTTTTTCTTTATTGCCTACCTGTCATAATTTCGCTTGCGGCGACTGCCGCTAAATGGAAACATCCGGTTTTCGAAAGACTGACATGTTTTCGGACTAAAGAATGAGCGCGGTCGGAGAATGATCAACCGGCCAGGGCTTCCGCTTTGAACAGGAGAGAGGGACCATGAAGAAAATTTTGGGACTGGGCATGCTGAGCGTTTCGGCGATAACGCTTTCCGCCGGCGCGGCTCTGGCCGATTACGAGCTCAACATTCTTCACATCAACGATTTTCACTCCCGTATCGAATCGATCAACAAATTCGACTCGACCTGCTCTGCGGAAGAGGAAGGCAAGAATGAATGCTTCGGCGGTGCCGCGCGCCTGCTGACAGCGATCAACCAGACAAGGGATGCCCTGAAGGCCGGGGGAAAAAACGTCCTGCTGCTCAATGCCGGCGATAATTTCCAGGGCTCACTGTTCTACACCACCTACAAGGGCACGGTGGAAGCGGAAATGCTGAATGCCATGAAGTTCGACGCGATGACCGTCGGCAACCATGAATTCGACGATAGCGAGGACGGGCTCGCCGGCTTCCTCGACAAGGTTCAATTCCCCGTCGTAACCGCCAACGTGGTGGCCACCGCCGCCTCTAAAATCGGCGACCGGGTAAAGCCGTCCATCGTGCTCGAGGTCGGCGGACAGAAAATCGGTATCGTCGGCGCCGTTGCCAACGATACGGCCGAACTGGCAACACCTGGTCCCAACATCACCATTGCCGAAGATGTCGCGAAAATTAGCGAACAGGTACAGAAGCTGAAGCAGGACGGCGTCGATAAGATCATCGCGCTCACCCATGTCGGCTACCCGCGCGATCTGGAATTCATCGCCAAAATTCCCGATGTCGATGTTGTGGTTGGCGGCCATTCGCATACGCTGCTGTCGAACACCGACCAGAAAGCCGAAGGCCCTTATCCGACGCTCGTTGACAATCCCGGCGGCTACAAGGTTCCTGTCGTGCAGGCCGGCCAGTACAGCAAATATCTTGGCGACCTCAAAGTCGTCTTCGACGACAACGGCGTGGTGAAGGAAAGCAAGGGAGACCCGATCCTCGTCGATTCCTCCTTCAAGCCCGATGAAGCCACGCTGAAGCGTATCGATGAACTGAAGGCGCCGATCGAAGCCCTGAAAGCCAAGGTGGTCGGCACTTCTGAGGGCCCGATCGAGGGCGACCGCAAGATTTGCCGCGTGAAGGAATGCTCGATGGGCAATCTGGTGGCCGACGCAACGCTGGCCCGTGTCAAGGATCAGGGCGTCACCATCGCTTTTGCAAATAGCGGCGGCCTGCGTTCCTCCATCGATGGCGGCGATGTCTCCATGGGTGAAGTGTTGACGGTTCTGCCGTTCCAGAACACCGTCGCAACCTTCCAGCTCAAGGGCGAGGATATTCGTGCCGCCCTCGAAAACGGCGTCAGCCAGATTGATGACGGTGCGGGCCGCTTCATGCAGGTTTCCGGCATGAAATATTCCTTCGACCGCTCGAAGCCGGCCGGCAGCCGCGTCGTTTCCGTCGAAGTCAAGGAAGGCGATGCCTTCGTGCCTCTCGATCCCGCCAAGACCTATATCGTGGCGGCCAATAACTACGTGCGGACCGGGGGTGACGGCTTCAAGGTTTTTGCGACCAAAGCCATCAACGCTTATGATTTCGGCCCCAATCTCGAGGAGGCCGTTGCGGCCTATATTACCGCCAACAGCCCCTATAGGCCCTATACGGATGGCCGCATCGCCGAAGTGACGCCCGCAGGTTACGTCGCCCCGGCGAAGCCCGCAGCACCCGCGCCGGCAGCGACGACAGCCGCTCCGGCCGCCACGCCGGCACCCGCGCCTGCAGCCCCTGCCACCCCCGCACCGCCCACAACGACGCCTGCTGCAGCTGCTGCAGCCGCCAGCAAATATGTGGTGGAAAAAGGCGATTCGCTCTGGAAAATTGCTGCGGAGAAATATGGCGACGGCGCGCTCTGGCAGAGAATTGCCAAGGCAAACACGCTGAAGCATCCGAACCACATCGAAATCGGCGAGGAGCTGGAACTGCCGGCTCAATAAGCGGGGCTGCAGCAGACAGGGCAATATGCCGCAGACACGAAGCCGGCCCTCGGATTTCTGGGCCGGCTTCTTTTTTATAATGAAAAACAGTTACTTACGAGAATAATTTTGCCGCCTGAAGGCATGTGCCTGCCGGAATGGCGGAAATAGCCGGTGGCGGTGGTTTAATCCTGAAGAATTTCGTCTAGAACACGATGAACAAAGTAACGCCACGGGCGTATAGCTCGGGCACGTCCGGCCAAACTTCATTGCTGTTTGCGTTGGGGTCAATAAACAGACGATGGAACGTTTCCAGCCTTTATCCGGGGCGGAGCGTCCCTCGCACAACCAGTTCGAGTTTCAGGGTATCATTCATGGTGACAGAACTATCCGCACTCCCCGCGAACCATCCCCGTGTCGCATTTGGCAAGGTGGGCGTGCTGCTCGTCAATCTCGGCACGCCCGATGGTACGGATTATTGGCCGATGCGCCGTTATCTGGCGGAGTTCCTGAGCGACAAGCGCGTGATCGAATGGTCGCGCCTCTACTGGTACCCGATCCTTTACGGCATTGTCCTCAACAAGCGCCCGCAGAAGGTTGGCAAGGCCTACGAGGAAATCTGGAACCACGAGCGCAATGAAAGCTACCTGCGAACATATACGCGCAGCCAGGGCGAGTTGATGGCGCAGGCATTGAAGGATTTGCCCAACGTGGTTGTGGACTGGGCAATGCGTTACGGGCAGCCTTCCATCGCCTCGAAGATCGACGCGCTTAAAGAACAGGGCTGCGAAAAAATCCTGCTTTTTCCGCTTTATCCGCAATATGCCGCGTCCACCACGGCGACCGTGAACGACAAGGCGTTTGAACATCTGATGAAACTGCGCTGGCAGCCGGCGATCCGCACCGTGCCGCCCTATCATGACGATCCCGCCTATATCGAGGCGCTCGCCGCCTCCGTCAAAAAACATCTGGCGACGCTGGACTGGGAGCCGGAGATGCTGATCACCTCCTTCCACGGCATTCCGCAATCCTATTTCAAAAAGGGCGACCCCTATTATTGCCATTGCCAGAAAACCGCCCGTCTGCTGCGGGAGGCTCTGGGCTTGACGGAAAAGAACTTCATGATCACGTTCCAGTCCCGTTTCGGACCGGAAGAGTGGCTTCAGCCCTATACCGACAAGACCGTGGAAAAACTCGCCTCGGAAGGCATCAAACGTATAGCCGTGATGAATCCCGGCTTCGTATCGGATTGTCTTGAGACCCTGGAGGAAATTGCCGGTGAAGCCGGAGAAATCTTCCTGCATAATGGCGGCGAGAAATTCACCCACATCCCATGCCTGAATGACAGTGCCGAGGGCATGACCGTTCTCGAAAAGGTTGTGCGGCGGGAGTTGCAAGGCTGGGTGTAATCTTGCCATAACGATACGGGGGTAAACCCTGATCATGATGTGCTGGAGGGTAAAGTGATGATCGCATTGGGCGGTTTCGACATCGTCGTCTTGGCAGCCGTGGTTCTGGTCATTCTGGTGCTGTTTGCCGGCATCAAGACCGTGCCGCAGGGATACCGCTATACGGTGGAACGTTTCGGGCGCTATACGCGCACGCTCGAGCCTGGCCTGAACCTCATCGTACCCTTCTTCGAGCGCATCGGCGCCCGCATGAACGTGATGGAGCAGGTGCTCGACATCGCCACACAGGAAGTCATCACCCGCGACAATGCCAGCGTTTCCGCCGATGCGGTGGCGTTTTATCAGGTTCTGAATGCGGCGCAGGCTGCCTATCAGATCGCCAATCTGGAAAACGCCATCCAGAACCTTACCATGACCAATATCCGCTCGGTCATGGGTTCGATGGACCTCGATGAATTGCTGTCGAACCGAGACGCCATCAACGACCGCCTTCTGCGCGTGGTGGATGAGGCCGTGGGACCTTGGGGCATCAAGGTCACCCGCATTGAAATCAAGGATATCGCGCCGCCGAAGGATCTCGTCGATTCCATGGCGCGGCAGATGAAGGCGGAGCGCGAAAAACGCGCGCAGGTGCTGGAGGCGGAAGGCGCCCGCAATGCCCAGATTTTGCGCGCGGAAGGCGCAAAACAATCCGCTATTCTGGAAGCGGAAGGCCAGCGCGAAGCAGCGTTCCGCGACGCCGAAGCGCGCGAACGTCTCGCCGAGGCCGAAGCCAACGCCACCCGGATGGTGTCGGAAGCCATTGCTGCTGGCAATGTCCATGCCATCAACTATTTCGTTGCTCAAAAATACACTGAAGCACTTGCCGAGATCGGCACAGCCAAGAATGCCAAGATCGTGCTGATGCCGATGGAGGCCTCGGCGCTGATCGGCTCTCTCGGCGGTATCGGCACGATTGCGAAAGAGGTCTTCGGCAACGACGGAGACGCGCCCACTGCTCCCGCCGCCCCCGCATCCTCCCGCTCCGTGCCGCCGACACGGGCTTCGGGCCAGACGATTAACGTCACGGCTCCCGGCAATCCCTTCGGTTCTTCCTCGGAGAAGTGAAGATGCTGCAAGGGCTTGCCACGGAACTTGGACCATGGAGCTGGTGGATCGTCGCTTTCGTGCTGCTCGCTGCCGAACTCATCGCCCCCGGCGTCTTTCTGATCTGGATCGGCCTTGCCGCACTGGTCATCGGTGCGCTCTCCCTGCTCCTTTGGCAAACAGCGTTTTGGGCGTGGCAATTGCAGTTAGTGATGTTTGCCGCGCTCTCCGTCGTTTTCGCTCTGCTCGGCCGGAAATACTTCGGCAGAAACCGGGCGACAAGCGACGAGCCCTTCCTCAACCAGCGAGAGGCAAGCCTTGTCGGCCGCACATCGACGCTTCAGGAACCGATTGTCGAAGGGCGGGGCCGTATCAGGCTGGACGATACCTGGTGGCCGGTCAACGGTGAAGACCTGCCGGCGGGAACCCGGGTGAAGATCGCTTCCGCCCGGGGACGAACGCTGACAGTCGAGCCGTTAGAGCGATAGGTTTCAGGATCAGCCTTCTCAGGATCGGCTGGCCTCAGGCCACGCCGATTCTCAGCAGATCGTGGAAATGCACCAGTCCTATCGGCCGGTTATCGTCATCGACCACGATCAATGCGCCGATGTGGAATTTTTCGAGCGTTGCCAGCGCACCCGTTGCCAGGACCGATTTTTTGACCGTCTTGGGCGTCCGGGTCATGATATCGTCCACAGTCAATTCGGCAAGATTGCGCGACAGGTTGCGCGCCATGTCCCCCTCGGTGACGATGCCGCACAGACGCCCGTCCTCATCGAGAACGCCGACGCAGCCGAAATGCTTGCGGGAGAGAACACCCACGGCTTCCGGCATGGCCGTTCCCCTTTTGACCAGCGGCACACGATCGCCGGTATGCATTATGTCGCTGACCAGCGTGAGACTGGCGCCCAGCTTGCCGCCGGGGTGAAATACCTTGAAATCGCCGGCCGTAAAATTGCGCGCTTCCAGCAGCGCAACAGCAAGGGCATCACCAAGTGCAAGCTGCATCAATGTGGAGGTTGTGGGCGCAAGGCCAAGCGGGCAGGCTTCCTGCTCATTGGGAACCAGCAATACGATATCGGAAGCCTTCGCCAGAGATGATGTCTCGGAACAGGTGAGCGCGATCAGCGGAATGGAAAAGCGGCGCGAATAATTGATAATGCTGCGCAATTCGGCACTTTCCCCACCCTTGGAGATGGCGAGAACCACGTCGTCGCCGCCGATCATGCCCAGATCGCCGTGATTGGCCTCCGCCGCATGGACAAAAAATGCCGGCGTTCCAGTGGACGCAAAGGTGGCCGCCAGCTTCGCACCTATATGCCCGCTTTTGCCCACACCGGTTATGATGAGACGGCCGTTCGACTGGCCGATTGTTTCGATCGCCTTGCAGAAGGGGACCGAGAGACCGTCTCGCAGAGCCGTCTCGAGGGCGGCAAGGCCCGCCCGCTCCATCGAAATCGTCCGTACGGCGGATTCGATGGCATTGTCTTCGACCAAGTTGACGGCGCGCGTAATCATGGCCGACTGTTACTCTTTCAGCCGGAATAAGTCCACTCCCTGCCGGAAACCGCCTGCTTCAGTGGCGCAGATCCGGCGGAGAAATTTCCTCCATGGTTCCCAGCCGCTTAAAGGGAATGTTTTCTTCATCGACGAGATATCGGCCAGCGGTCCTCACCCAGGAAACCGAACCGTCGGTGCGGCGCACGGCATATTCCTGATTGTAGAAGCTCGCATCCTTCAGGGTGTTCAAGGCGGTCTCTATAACCCGATTCCGATGATCCAGATCCACTTTTTCGAGTATCTGGAAAATACTGATGCCCTGCATTGCCTGTCTTAGTGGAATTCCGAGTAGTTCAGCGCACACTTCATCCAAATAGAAGCGGTCATTGGTAATATCCCAACAATAGAAACCGACCTGTTTGATATTCAAAACGGCTTTCATGAAACTACACTGTCACACAAAATAAAATTCAATACGATTTGCCGGGCAATGGAAGGTCAACTTTCGTTAATCATAGGGCGATTCCGTGCCAAATTGAAACGTTTTAATCTTTTCATATTAGGAATTTGCATTTGCGAACAGCCCCGCTGCCGCCAGCTCTGACCGGTGCGCGCAGGTAACGGGAGTGGACGGTACTCCAGGACGCCTCCCCGTGACACCAGGAAATTCCGGCGATCTTTATCAACTGTTAACCATAAAAAACCTATTGTTAAAGCGATGTTAAAACTTGCGTCGACTGTTTGGTCCCTGGTTTGTCCATGTCGTTTCGTCGGCCTTTCTGACTGGGGCCTGCGGCAATGTATTGGCGGACTGTCGGTCCGGCATTCGGCCCATTCGCCGGGTGAAAAGGAATGACTGTGAAGGGCACCGCCACACGTCTGCCGACGTCGCGGAAAGCAGCAACCCTGCTGCTCGCCTGCACGCTTTTTTACCACCACGAAGATGCTTCTGCACAGACGGCGACTGCCGCCCCGGCAATGCCGGGCGCCGCTACCACGACCGATGGCATTGGCTCCGCCGCTCCCGCACCGACCCCCGGGACAATAGCGGGTACGGCCCAGGCCACAACGGCACCTGTACCCACGCCCCAACTCTGGCGTCCCTCAAATAATCCTGGTGACGCGATTTCCGAGCAGCAGGACGAAGCGGGGCAGCCCTATGCCGACGCAGACAACCCCTATGAGCCGACCGTGGACGGGGGCGAAAACCCACGCGTTGTTACCGAACCCGGACAGACTCCGGGAATTCGGCTGGGCACCCTTCTGCTCAGGCCTTCGATCAGTCAGACCATCAACACGGAAAAACAGAGAAATACGGGTGGTCCCTCGCGACGAAACTATCTGACGACAGGCATACGCGGAACGCTCACCAGCGACTGGTCCCGCCATGCTTTGACCGTCACCGGAGACGGCGCGTGGGAGAAAAACTTCGGTGATAAGGACGGAGAAGAACCAAGGGCGCGGATAGAGGCCGATCTGCGTCTTGACCTCGGATCAGAAACAACCGCCAACCTCAAGGCCGGTTACGAATTCAGCCGTGAAGACACGACCGATCCCAATGCCTTGACCGGCGCCGCCGTGCAGGGTGGCGAACACCGTTTCAGCGCCGGAGCATCGATAGAGCGGGATTTCGGCAAGCTGCGAGGTCTGGCCGCGCTTGACCTGTCCCGTACGGTGTATACCGACGCGAAGGGTCTCGATGGCCGGCCGATCAGCCTCAGTGACCGTGACCAGAATGGTGCGAATCTGCGCGGACGCCTCGGCTATGAGCTGTCACCAGCGCTGATCCCCTTCCTCGAACTGAACGCCGGCACAACGAAATATGACAGCCGCCTCGACAATTCCGGTTATGCCCGTTCATCCAATGCCTATGGGGCGAAGATTGGGGCAGAGGTCGATCTCGGCGAAAAGACCCGTGGCGAAGCCGCCATCGGTTATCTGCGCAAACAATATGACGATGATCGCCTTGCGTCGATCGGCGCGTTGACGCTGGACGGCGAACTTAACTGGTCACCCCAGCGCGGCACGAATGTCAATCTTGGCCTGCGCACGACAATAGAGGATTTCGCCGGCGGCCCGCAGGGCGGATGGGTTTCCTATCGCCTGGATGCCGGGCTGACCCACGAATTGCGCAGCAATCTGGTAGCGCGATTGACCGGCCAAATCGTGCATCGCACATTCCCCTCCTCCGATACGGAGGACGCCGTGGAATATACGGCGGGAGCCGGCCTGACCTGGGGTCTCAACCGTTATCTCGATCTGACTGCCGATGTCAGCTACCAGTGGACACCGGTTTATGACAGCAGCGAACTTCGCGTCGGTGCAGGGCTTGTCCTGAAGCGATAAGCGCCAAATAAAAATCCCGGCGCGAAGGCCGGGATTTTGTCATCTATTCTCTGGTCTCTCACTTCAGCCCGTCGATCAGGGCCTTGATCGGCTCTTCGATTGCCGGACGGATATCGCCGCGCTCGAGAGCGAAAGCGACATTGGCCAGAATGAAGCCATCCTTGGCGCCGCAATCGAAGGTCTGACCGCGGAAATGATAGCCTGCAAACTCTTGCGACTTGGCAAGCGTCAGCATGCCGTCCGTCAACTGGATTTCATTACCGGCGCCACGCTCCTGATTTTCGAGAATATCGAAAATCTCGGGCTGAAGAATATAGCGACCGTTAATGTAGAAATTCGAAGGCGCTGTACCCTTTGCAGGCTTTTCAACCATTTCGGTGATCTTGAAACCCTCACCCACGGTCTCGCCAACGCCGACGATACCATATTTATGCGTCTGGTCGGGAGCGCATTCCTGCACGGCGATGACGTTGCCCTGGGTCTGGTCGTAAAGTTCGACCATGCCCTTCAGGCAGCTTTTCTGTGAATGCATGATCATGTCAGGCAAAAGCACGGCGAAGGGCTCGTCGCCGACGATATCACGGGCGCACCAGACCGCATGGCCCAGGCCGAGCGGCACCTGCTGGCGCGTGAAGCTTGCGGTGCCTGCCTTGGGCAGAAGGCCAGCCAGCAGTGTCAGCTCGGCATTCTTGTTGCGCTCGCGCAGCATTTGTTCAAGTTCAAATTGAATATCAAAATAATCTTCGATCACCGCCTTGCCGCGGCCGGTGACAAATACAAAATGCTCGATACCCGCTTCTGCCGCTTCATCGACGACGTACTGAATAACCGGCTTATCTACGACGGTGAGCATTTCCTTTGGAACTGCTTTGGTTGCGGGCAGAAAGCGCGTGCCGAGACCTGCGACGGGAAATACGGCCTTCCGAATTTTCTTATGTTCTACCACATATTCCTCCTGAGAGATAACACTTGATCACAATCCCCGCACGCTGTTGTTATTTCAAAAACAACAACGTTTTGTAAAGGGTGACGCTACCATCTATTAATGGTAAAGAATTTGTTGACGTTCTTTTGTTATCCATGATGACGCCCGATGCGTTTTCGCAATCGAAATGACATTCGAGAGAACGAAAGACAGACGATGACAAAGATGATCCTTTCAGATGTCCGCAAATTCGGCTGCATGGTGGCTGCTGGCCTCGTAATCTCACTGGCGCCGGTTTCGGCCCGCGCCGATGCGGGATTCCGTCAGTGGATCAACCAGTTCTATGCAACAGCCGCGAAAGAAGGCATTAGCAAGGCGACCTATCAGAAAGCCTTTGCCGGCGTTAGCGAGCCGGATCCCGACGCGTTGCGCAAGGCCACTTTCCAACCGGAATTCACAACGCAAATCTGGGATTATCTCGACTCCCGCGTCAATCCGTACACGGTGCGGATTGGCCGCGAAATGAAGATGAAGCACGCGACGACCCTCAACTGGATCGAGCGCAACTTCAACGTCGACAAGCACATCATTCTCGCCATCTGGTCGATGGAATCGAATTACGGCGCGGTTCTCGAAAAGCCGGAGCGTCTGCACAACATCCCGCAGGCACTGGCAACGCTCGCCTATTCCGATCCCAAGCGCGCCAAATTCGCGCGTACGCAATTGATTGCCGCGCTCAGGATCCTTCAGGCGGGTGACGTCACCCCCAAACAGCTGACGGGCTCCTGGGCCGGCGCGATGGGCCATACACAGTTCATCCCGACAAGCTACCTGCTCTACGCGGTAGATGCGGATGGCAATGGCAAACGGGACATCTGGCATTCCGTCCCGGACGCTCTCGCAACTGCCGCCAATCTTCTCGCGAAAAACGGCTGGGAGCCCGGCCGGACATGGGGTTACGAAACCGCCGTTCCGCGTGGCGGCGCGCGGTATGAAGGCCAGACGAAGACCATCGCTGAATGGGCAAAGCTTGGCTTCACCCGCCCCAACGGCAAGAATTTCACCCGTGGCTCCGACCGCGCGATGCTGAAACTACAGGGCGGGGCAAACGGCCCGGGCTTCCTGATGATGAAGAACTTCTTCACCATCAAGAAATACAACGCCTCCGACAGCTATGCGCTCGCCGTCGGACTGCTCGCGGATGAAATCGCCGGTTACGGCGGCATGCAGCAGAAGTGGCCGCGTCCGGACGGTACGCTGGATATTCGCGAAAAATTCGAACTCCAGACCCGCATGAAGGAACTCGGCTATTATGACGGTGAAGTCGACGGCAACTTCGGCTCCGGTTCCAAGGCCGCCATCAGTGCCATCCAGTCACGCATGGGGATGGACGCGGACGGCCAGCCGTCGCAGCGGTTGCTGAGAGCCCTTCGCAACTGATAATGTGCCGGCGAGTTCGGCGGCAATTACGAAACGCCGCCGAAATATCCGGAAGGGCCGATGTCATGAGTACGAAACCTGCGGAAAAAACTGGAAGAACCGGCTGGCGTTTCTGCGCTGTCCTTCTTTCCGCTGTTCTTGCCATGCCGCTCGTTCCCTCCGAGAGCTTGGCACAGGAACAGCGGCGCACCCTGTTTGAAATGCTCTTCGGCAGGCCGGTGGGCCGCGATGGCGGATCAGGCCGCGAATACCAGCCCCGCAACCGGCGCGATTTTCCATCCGCGCCGCGTGAAAGATCGGTTACCCGCCCGCAACCAGCAAGGAAAGCGCCTTCGGTGGTGCAGATGCGAACCGCTAAGCCGGAGCCTGCCGCCAAGCTTGAAAATGCCAGGCGCGTCCTTGTTATCGGTGATTTCCTCGCCGGCGGAATGGGGGAAGAGCTGGTCAATGCCTTTGCCAGCTCGCCGGCAATCGCGGTAGATGTGCGTGCCAATGGCTCTTCCGGCCTGGTGCGCACCGATTATTACGACTGGTTCAAAAACCTGCCGCAGTTCATAAGCGAGACCAACCCCGCCACCATTGTCATCATGATGGGCTCGAACGATCGCCAGCAGATGCAGATCGGCGATATCAAGGAAAAATTCGGCACGGAGGTATGGCTCAAGGAATATGAGAGGCGGATCGATGAGCTTCTCACCCTCGCCGGCCGTCCGAAAGTGCCGCTATTATGGGTGGGTCTGCCCGCCTTCCAGTCTCCCTCGCTTTCTGCGGATCTCGTTGGGTTCAACCGGCTTTACCGCAGCCATGTGGAAAAATTCGGCGGCGAGTTCGTGGATGTCTGGGACGGTTTTGTCGACGAAGCCGGCAAATTCGTCATCACCGGTTACGACATGAACGGTCAGCAGGCCCGCCTGCGTGAGGCCGACGGTATCGGCATGACGCAGGCCGGAAAGCGCAAGCTTGCCTTTTACGTCGAGAAATTCGTCCGCCGGCACCTCGACGGCGCCGGACCGGACCTTGTGAAACTGGACGGCAGCAATCTGCCGGCACTCACCTCCCTGCCGGCACTTGGCATCGATGCGGGACAGGTGCGCACCCAGTCGATCAGCCTTACCGATCCCGCTCTCGATGGCGGCGACAAACTGCTCGGGGATGTCCCTCTTTCGGCCGCGCCAACACGCGTCTCCGTTGTGGAATCCCCGCGCGAAAGGCTGACCAAGCGTGGCGAAATGGCCGATGCGCCGGCAGGCCGCATCGATGACTATCGGATTACGCCCGATACCACACAGGCAAAGCAATAGAAGCTTGCCCGCCGTCTGCCGCCCAGTCGGTCGGCGTAATGTTCAGGCAATCCCACGATGACAGGATAGCTGCAGCTTTGCAGGAATGCGGAGATCGGCCACAAACCTCCGCCGCTCCACCGATTTCGCATGGCGAATGTATTCGACGGCCACGCGTCGCTTGCCATGAGCGTCAACGGCACCGTCGTTTTTGACTCCATGTGTACGCTTCACCCTAAGCGTGCAGACAATGCCGAGACGAATTCATGCGCCTGCTGCTTGTTGAAGACGAACGTGAGATGGCAGCGGCCCTGTCTGCCGCGCTCCATCGGTTCGATATTATCGTGGATACGGTCGGAACACTGGATCTCGCTCGACACGCCATCATGGATGGTGTCCACGATCTCGTTGTGCTGGACCGGCAACTGCCCGATGGTGACGGCATCGAACTGATAGAAAATCTGCGTCTGCTGCCGGTCACCCCACCCGTCATAGTGTTGACGGCCCAGGGCGGGCTCGTGGATCGGGTGAAGGGCCTGAACCTCGGTGCAGATGACTATATGGCCAAGCCTTTCGCTGTCGAGGAGCTACTTGCCCGCATTCGCGCCCTGATGCGCCGACCCGCCGGAACCGTGGCGATGACGGCAAAACTCGGCAGGCTGGAGTTTTGTTTCGAGACGCGCGAAGTGCGTATCAACGGCGCGTTTCTTCCGCTGACGAGAAGGGAGTTGCTGATTCTCGAAGCCTTGCTGCGACGACAGGGCAGAACAGTGCTGCGCTCGCTGCTCGAAGAGGCCGTCTATAACTTTGACGATGAAATCCAGTCCAATGCGCTCGATTCCCACATTTCCCGCTTGCGGCGCAAATTGCAGGCTGCGGACGCCGCCGTGGAGGTGCATGGCATTCGCGGCGTGGGATATCTTTTGAGGGCGACGGGATGAGATTGTCAAAGAGAAAGTCACTGAAGCGGCGATTGACCATTCAACTGCTCCTCTTCCAGATCGGCAGTCTGTTGATCGTCAGCGTCGCGTTCTTTGCCTATCTGTTGAGCGACGGCGTCGGCAGCGCTCTTCTTAGCTCGGAGGCGGCGCAGATAACTGCAAACGCTTTGATCCGCGATACGGATGGGAAGCTTACGCTGAACGAGACAGCCGAATATGCCAAACTCCGGGAAAAAATGCCCGATTTCTGGTTTGTTGCGCTGAGCGACAAGGATGAGCTCATCCAGGGTGGCCCTGTGCCCGAGGCCTACAGCAACATGGAGAAGGAGTTAAACGACATCAAGATTTCGAACATTCGCGAAGCCGGGATGTCCTACTCCTATTTTGCCGTTCTTTACCTTGCGGTCGTTCGCCGTGCATCCGGGCCAGCCGGAGAGTTCGTGATGGTCGGAAAAGGCGATCTTTTCAGCATGACGCTCCCTGTTCTGCTGTTTTCCAACATCATGATTTTCCCGGTCCTCGTCCTCATCTCCATTGCGACCACGATAGCAATTCCCTTGATCATCCGCAGGGAATTTCGGGCACTCTCGACGATTGCCAAAACCGCGGAAGCGATCGATATCGACAGACGCGGATATCGCTTGCCCGACAATGATATTCCACGGGAAGTGCAGCCGCTGGTGCACGCCGTCAATGGTGCACTCAAGCGCCTGGACGATGGCTATGAACGGCACAAGCGCTTCATTCTCGACGCCGCGCACGAATTGCGCACGCCGGTCGCCATTCTACAGACGCGTGTCGAAACTCTGCTGGAAGGGCCCGCACGCAGCCGGATTTTGGCGGATGCCAACCGTATCGGCGTGCTGGCCGAACAATTGCTCGATCTGCAGCGTCTCGGCGGCCAGAAGGCGCCATTGGTGCCGCTCGATCTGGTCAATCTATGCAGATCGGTTGTTGCCGATATGGCACCGCTTGCCATCTCGCAGGGTTATGAGCTCTCATTTGAACCGGAGGAAGAACCGATCCTTGCACTTGCGGACGACCCTTCCCTGCGGCGAGCCCTGATGAATATCGTGCAAAACGCCATAGAACACGGCGGCAACCGCGGAACCATAACGATGACAGTGGCGGCCAATCGGGTGATAGAGATCGCCGACGAAGGCAACGGCATTCCTGAAAAGGAGCGGGAACTCGTCTTTGATGCCTTTCATCGCCTGCAACCTAGAGACCGGGGCACGGGCCTCGGGCTTAATCTCGTGCAGGAAATCGTGCGGTATCACGGCGGAGATATTACTATCGGCGATTCATCCAGCGGTGGGGCCTGCTTCCGGATTACGCTTCCCTATTGCTGAAAAAGAAGCGCTCGTTTTCTGACATCAAAAAAAGGCCTGTTGCGGGTGCGACAGGCCTTTCCATTTTTATCCATTTGCCGGCTTAGCGCGGAAGAACGGTCGCGCCCATCAGCGCTTCATCGATAGCACGCGCCGCCTGACGGCCTTCGCGGATCGCCCAGACCACCAGCGACTGGCCACGGCGCACATCGCCCGCCGCCCAGAGCTTGTCGACAGAGGTCCTGTAATCCGTCTCGTTGGCGACGACATTTGTGGAGCCACGGCGGTCCGTGTTGAGTGTCAGCTTGCCGTCCATTTCCTTCAGAACGCTGTCCGTGAAGGGACCGGAAAAGCCGATGGCGATGAAGGCGAGATCGGCCTTGATGATGAACTCCGTGCCGGCAATGGGCTTGCGTCGGTCATCCACCTGGCAGCACTTCACACCTGTCAGCACGCCGTCTTCGCCAACGAATTCGAGGGTCGCCACCTGGAACTCGCGGATGGCGCCTTCGGCCTGCGAAGACGAGGTGCGCATTTTGGTTGCCCAGAAAGGCCAAACCGCCAGCTTGTCTTCCTTTTCCGGCGGCATCGGGCGTATGTCGAGCTGGGTGACTTTAACAGCACCCTGGCGGAACGCCGTGCCAACGCAGTCGGATGCAGTATCGCCACCGCCCACAACGACGACATGCTTGCCGCCCGCGAGGATCGGATCGGCCGGCCAGCCAACGCTGTCAATGTTTTCACGACCGACGCGCCGGTTCTGCTGCACTAGATAGGGCATGGCATCATAAACGCCATGCAGATCCGCACCGCCGATGCCGGCCGGGCGTGGGGTTTCCGAGCCGCCGCAATAAAGCACGGCATCGTGGTCGGCGAGAAGCGCCTCCACCGTCACATCGACGCCGACATTGACGCCACAATGGAAGGTAACACCTTCGCCCTTGATCTGCTCGACACGGCGGTCGATGAAGTTCTTTTCCATCTTGAAATCGGGGATGCCGTAACGCAGCAGGCCGCCGGGCTTGGATTCACGCTCATAGACGTGAACCTCGTGGCCGGCGCGGCCAAGCTGTTGCGCCGCCGCCATACCCGAAGGACCGGAACCGATGATGGCGACCTTCTTGCCGGTGTGGACCGTCGCCGGCTTCGGCACGATGAAGCCCAGCTCATAGGCCTTGTCGGCAATAGCCTGTTCGACGGTCTTGATCGCGACCGGCGCATCCTCAAGATTCAGCGTGCAGGCCTCCTCGCAGGGGGCGGGACAGACGCGACCGGTGAATTCGGGGAAGTTGTTGGTGGAATGGAGGTTGCGGATCGCCTCCTCCCAGTTGTTATTGTAGACCAGATCGTTCCAGTCGGGGATCTGGTTGTGCACGGGACAGCCTGTCGGGCCGTGGCAATAGGGAATGCCGCAGTCCATGCAGCGCGCCGCCTGCTTCTGCACCTCGGCATCCGACATCGGAATGGTGAATTCGCGGAAGTGGCGGATACGATCCGATGCGGGCTGATACTTGCCCACCTGCCGGTCGATCTCCAGAAAACCTGTAACCTTGCCCACGTTTATGTCCTCACATCAAAGCGGAGCGCCTGTCGGGCCCCAGTACCAGGTGGCGAAACCCAAAGCCGCCCCAGCACGATGAACTCAAATCCGGTCTCGCCGCCCGTCCAAGTGGTCGCCACGAATGGCGACCGCTGTTATCAGCGAGATCAGGTGGTGTAGTGTCCTCACGCGGCGGATTACTCCGCCGCCACGCCCATGCGCATGCGCTCCATTTCCTCAAGCGCACGACGGTATTCAACCGGCATGACCTTGCGGAACTTCGGACGGAACTCGCTCCAGCGATCGAGTATATCCTTGGCACGCGACGAGTTCGTGTAATGGAAGTGGTTGGAGATCAGCTGGTAAAGACGCTCCTCGTCGTGGCGAGTCATGTCTTCGGAAACGTCGACACGTCCCTTGTGCATGAGGTCGCCGCCGTGATGGTGCAGCTTTTCCAGCATGTCGTCTTCTTCCGGAACCGGCTCCAGCTCAACCATGGCCATGTTGCAACGCGTGGCGAAATCGCCCTTCTCGTCGAGAACATAAGCCACGCCGCCGGACATGCCGGCCGCGAAGTTGCGGCCGGTCTCGCCAAGAACGACCACAATGCCGCCGGTCATATATTCGCAGCCGTGGTCGCCGACACCTTCGACAACCGCAACCGCGCCGGAGTTACGCACCGCGAAACGCTCGCCAGCCACGCCACGGAAATAGCACTCGCCGGTTATGGCGCCGTACAGCACGGTGTTGCCGACGATGATCGAGTTTTCCGCGACGATACGGGCGTTTTCCGGCGGGCGCACAATGATGCGGCCACCCGAAAGACCCTTGCCGACATAGTCGTTACCGTCACCCACCAGATCGAAGGTGATGCCTCGAGCGAGGAACGCGCCGAAGGACTGGCCCGCCGTGCCGCGCAGCGTCACATGGATCGTGTCATCCTTCAGACCCTTATGGCCCCAGCGCTTGGCGAGCGCGCCGGAGAGCATCGCACCGGCGGAGCGGTCTACGTTTCTGATCGGCACTTCGAAGACCACGGGTTCGCGGTTTTCCAGCGACGGCAGCGACTTTTCGATCAGCTTGCGGTCGAGAATGTCATCGATCGGATGCTTCTGGCGTTCGGTCCAGAACGTCGCCTCCTTGGGTGCCTCGACCTTATGGAAGATGCGGCTGAAATCCAGACCCTTCGCCTTCCAATGCGCCAGCATCTCATCCTTCTCGAGCAGTTCGGAAGCGCCGATGATCTCGTCCAGCCTGGTCACGCCAAGCGAGGCAAGGATTTCGCGCACTTCTTCGGCCACGAAGAAGAAGTAGTTGATGACATGTTCCGGCGTGCCCTTGAAGCGCTTGCGCAGAACCGGGTCCTGCGTGGCAACGCCGACAGGGCAGGTGTTGAGATGGCACTTGCGCATCATGATGCATCCCGCCGCAATCAGCGGCGCGGTGGCGAAGCCGAATTCATCCGCACCGAGCAGCGCGCCGATGATGACGTCGCGGCCGGTCTTCAGACCGCCATCCACCTGCAGGGCAACGCGCGAGCGGAGACCGTTCAGCACAAGCGTCTGCTGGGTTTCGGCAAGGCCGATTTCCCAGGGCGAACCCGCGTGCTTGAGCGACGTCAGTGGTGACGCGCCCGTGCCGCCATCAAAACCGGCGACGGTGATATGGTCTGCACGCGCCTTGGCGACACCGGCCGCAACCGTTCCGACGCCGACTTCCGACACCAGCTTCACCGACACATCGGCTTCCGGATTGACGTTTTTCAGGTCGTAGATCAGCTGCGCCAGATCTTCGATGGAATAGATATCATGATGCGGCGGCGGCGAAATGAGGCCGACGCCCGGGGTGGAGTGACGGGTCTTTGCAACCGTCGCATCCACCTTGTGGCCGGGCAGCTGGCCGCCTTCGCCGGGCTTTGCGCCCTGCGCTACCTTGATTTGCAGCATGTCGGCATTGACAAGGTATTCCGTCGTCACACCGAAGCGACCGGATGCGATCTGCTTGATGGCGGAGCGTTCCGGGTTCGGCTGGCCGTTCAACAGCGGCATGTAGCGGTCGGATTCTTCTCCGCCCTCACCCGTGTTGGACTTGCCGCCGATGCGGTTCATGGCAATCGCGAGCGTCGTATGCGCCTCGCGGCTGATTGAGCCGAAGGACATGGCCCCGGTCGAGAACCGCTTGACGATATCGGCTGCCGGTTCGACCTCATCGATGGAGACTGGCTTGCGACCGAGTGCTTCCGCCGACTTGACCTTGAACAGGCCGCGAATGGTGTTCATGCGCAGCGCCGTTTCGTTCACCATGCCGGCGAATTCGCGGTAGCGATCCTGGCTGTTGCCACGCACGGCGTGTTGCAGCGAGGCGACGGCGTCCGGCGTCCAGGCATGGCTTTCGCCTCGCATGCGATAGGCGTATTCGCCGCCGATATCGAGCGTGTTGGCAAGGATCGGGTCCTTGCCAAAGGCCGCTGTGTGGCGCGCCACGGTTTCTTCGGCGATTTCGGTCAGGCCGACACCTTCGATGGAGGTAGCGGTGCCGAAGAAATATTTCTCGACGAATTCCGAAGACAGGCCGATGGCGTCGAAAATCTGCGCGCCGCAATAGGACTGGTAGGTGGAGATGCCCATCTTGGACATGACCTTGAGGATGCCCTTACCCACCGCCTTGATATAGCGATAAACGACTTCATCATCAGACACTTCCTTCGGGAAGGCGCCGTGCTTGTGCATGTCGAGCAGGGTATCGAAAGCGAGATAGGGGTTGATCGCCTCCGCACCATAACCGGCCAGAAGGCAGAAATGGTGGATTTCGCGCGGCTCACCGGTTTCGACGACGAGACCGACCGAGGTACGCAGGCCCTTGCGGATCAGGTGGTGGTGCACGGCGGCTGTCGCCAGAAGTGCGGGGATCGCGATGCGATCCGGGCCAAGCTGGCGGTCGGACAGAACGATGATGTTGTAACCGCCGCGGACGGCGGATTCGGCCCGCTCGCAGAGGCGGTCGAGCATTTCGGGCATGCCTTCGGCACCGCGCTCCACATCATAGGTGAAGTCGAGCGTCTTGGTGTCGAAACGGTCTTCCGTGTGACCGATGGAACGAATCTTCTCCAGATCGCCATTGGTCAGGATCGGCTGGCGCACTTCCAGACGCTTGGCGCGGGCAGCACCTTCGTGGTCGAGAATATTCGGACGCGGGCCGATGAACGACACGAGGCTCATGACCAGCTCTTCGCGGATCGGATCGATCGGCGGGTTCGTGACCTGCGCGAAATTCTGCTTGAAATAGGTGTAGAGCAGCTTCGACTTGTCGGACATGGCCGAAATCGGCGTATCCGTGCCCATGGAGCCGATGGCTTCCTGGCCCGTCGTCGCCATCGGCGACATCAGGAGCTTGGTGTCTTCGCTGGTGTAACCGAAGGCCTGCTGGCGGTCGAGCAGCGACACGTCGCGGCGCAGCGCGCGTGGTTCGACAGGCTTCAGCTCTTCAAGGATGAGCTGCGTGCGATCAAGCCAGCTGCGATAGGGATGCTTGGCGGCAAGCTCGTGCTTCACTTCCTCGTCGGAAATGATCGCACCCTTTTCCATGTCGATCAGCAGCATCTTGCCAGGCTGCAGACGCCACTTCTTGACGATGCGCTCTTCCGGCACTGGCAGCGTGCCGGCCTCGGAGGCCATGATGATGCGGTCGTCATCAGTGACGAGGTAACGGGCCGGGCGCAGGCCGTTGCGGTCGAGCGTCGCGCCAATCTGCTTGCCGTCGGTGAAGGCAACGGCGGCGGGACCGTCCCACGGCTCCATCAGGGCTGCGTGATATTCGTAGAATGCCTTGCGTTCGGCAGACATGGACTGGTTACCGGCCCAGGCTTCCGGGATCAGCATCATCACGGCATGGGCCATGGAATAACCGCCGCGGACGAGGAACTCGAGCGCGTTGTCGAAACAGGCCGTGTCCGACTGGCCTTCATAAGAAATCGGCCAGAGCTTGGAGATGTCGTCACCGAACAGCGCGGACGAAACCGATGCCTGACGCGCCGCCATCCAGTTGACATTACCGCGCAGCGTGTTGATTTCGCCGTTATGGGCGACCATGCGATAGGGGTGCGCCAGCTTCCACGACGGGAAGGTGTTGGTGGAGAAACGCTGATGCACGAGCGCGACAGCCGATTCGAAACGCGGGTCCGAAAGGTCCTTGTAATATGCGCCCACCTGATAGGCGAGGAACATGCCCTTATAGACGATGGTCGAGGAAGAAAGGGAAACGGGATAGAAATCCTGCGTTTCCTTGCCGCCGCCTTCGTCATAGATGCGGTTGGAGAGAACCTTGCGGATGAGGAACAGCTTGCGCTCGAAATCGGCATTGCTCGCGGCATCGCGGCCGGCGCCGATGAAGACCTGCACGTGGTGCGGCTCTGTCGCTGCGATATCCGGCGCCTTGGAAAGCGAGGAGTTGTCGACCGGGACATCACGGAAGCCAAGGAACTGCTGGCCCTCTTCGCCGATGACGTCGACGATGACCTTCTTGTAGTGCTCGATGCGGGAGGGATCGCGCGGCATGAAGATATGACCGACGGCGTATTCGCCAGCCTTCGGCAATGTCACGCCCTGCGCGGCCATTTCCTCGCGGAAGAAGCGGTCGGGAATCTGCACGAGAATGCCCGCACCATCGCCCATCAGCGGATCTGCGCCGACGGCGCCGCGATGGGTCAGGTTTTCAAGGATGAACAGGCCGTCCTTGACGATCTGGTGCGACTTGACGCCTTTCATATGGGCGACAAAGCCGACGCCGCAGGCATCATGTTCATTGGCGGGATCGTAAAGACCCTGCCTTTCCGGCAAGCCGCCCGCGAAACGCGCTTTCGCAGAAACGGGTGCAGCCGCAGCCGCGGTGGGACAGTCAGTGGTCAGGGTTGCGGCGGCGATATCCGCCTGCGGCTTGTTCGTCATTTTTGTCCCTCCTGCAAATTACTTGCACGGTTTCATGCGAAGGTCCGGCGCGACGCAAATTTCGCTCTTTGGCAAAATCCGCATTCTCGCCGGCTGGATCAAATTTAGGACAGTAAGACTGTCTCAATTCCCGAGGATTTTGGCAGAAACCGGCGGAATTGGCAAGGGCGCGAATCCAATTAGTGAGACCGTCGTTTTATAGCGAAGTTTCGATACTGACCTATTGTGCGAAACTTTCTGTCGCAAATCCCGCCTCCCCATTGCTTTCATTGCCGGATTTGCCAATCGCGGAGTTAGGTCCTAGAACTTTGCCAGTCGTCGCTCCATGCATTTCCCAATCAGAACCCCAGCTATCGGAAAGCCTTCAGAGATGTTTTTTGCTTCAGACAATTGGGCTGGCGCCCACCCGGCCGTCAATGAACGGCTTTCGCGGGAATCCACCCGGTTTGCCTCCGCCTATGGCACCAGCGAACTCGATCTCTCCATCGAAAAGCGCTTCAACGAGATATTCGAGCGCGAGGTTGCGGTGTTTTTCGTCGCCACCGGCACGGCGGCCAATTCGCTTTCGCTGGCCAGCATCGCTCGCGCCGGCGGCCTCACCTTCTGCCATTCGGAAGCCCATGTGATCGAGGACGAATGCGGCGCGCCGGATTTCTTTTCCGGCATGCGCATGGTCGCAGTCGAAGGGCCGAACGGCAAGATGCTGCCGGAAAACCTGATCGAGCGCATTGCCCGCTATCCGCAGGATGCCGTTCACCACGGCCGTGCCGCCGCCATCACCATGACGCAGGCGACCGAAGCCGGCACCGTCTACACACTCGACGAAATTGAAGCCATCTCCAAAATCGCCAAGGAAAACGGCCTGCCGCTGCATATGGACGGCGCGCGTTTTGCCAATGCGCTGGCCGCGCTTGACACCACGCCGGCTGAAATGACCTGGAAACGCGGCGTTGACGTGCTGTCTTTCGGCGGCACGAAAAATGGCTGCTGGTGCGCGGAAGCGATCGTTTTCTTCGATCCTTCGCTCGCTCGGGATTTCTCGTTCCTGCGCAAACGCACAGCGCAACTGTTTTCGAAGTCACGTTTCATAGCAGCGCAGTTTGAAGCCTATCTGCAGGATGATCTTTGGCTCGGTCTCGCCAGCCATGCCAATGCCATGGCTAACCGGCTGCGCGCGGGCTTCGGCTCGCTGAACAGCGCGCGCCTCGCCTGGCCGACCCAGGCCAACGAAGTTTTCGCCATTTTGCCAAAGGCAGCCGCGCAAGCAGCGACGGAAAAAGGCGCAAGGTTCTATGACTGGCTGGAACCGCGCGACATGCCGGAAAAAGTCGGCAAGGACGAAGTACTGATCCGCATGGTCACCAGCTTTGCGACGACCGAGGCCGATGTAGATGAATTCCTGTCCATCTGCGCTGCCGTCTGAGATATCGGAGGGCGTCGCCTTGCGGCGCCCTCAAACCTCCTGCAACCGGTAACCCACCCCGGTTTCTGTCAGGATGTAACGGGGCTGGTCGGGGATTTTTTCGATCTTCTGGCGCAATTGGCGCACATAGACCCGCAAATATTGCACGTCGGTCAGTTCATCCCATACGTGCTCCAGCAGGAAGCGGTGCGTCAGCACCTTGCCTGCGTGCTGAACCAGCACCCGCAGAATATCGTATTCCTTCGGGGAGAGCTTCACCTCCCGGTCCTCCACCCTGACGATACGCCGGACAAGATCGACCGAAAGATCGCCGGTCTGAAAGACAGGCCGTTCACCCTGGCTCTGGAGCCGGTGGCGCAGCGCGACACGGATGCGGGCGACGAGTTCGTTCATGCCGAAGGGCTTTGTAATGTAGTCGTCGGCTCCCAGTTCGAGTGCCTTGACGATACCTGCTTCATCGGTTCGGCTGGACAGGATGATGACCGGCAACGCCACCCCCTCGCTGCGCCATTTCGCCAGAAGATCGTGTCCCGACATATCCGGCAGGCCGAGATCGAGAATGACGAGATCGGGCTTGTCCTGCTCGACCAGCTCCATCGCCACCTTCGCATTCATCGCCTCGCTTACCGTATAATCCTGCGTCGACAACCCCACCCGCAAAAGCTTGCGGATCGGCGGTTCATCGTCAACGATCAGAATGTTAACGGCGGAATTGGTCATTCCAGGGTCTCCTTTGGCGGCGTAGTGGGAGCGGGGTCGCCATTTCGGCTCAGGCGGCGCCCTTTTCATGATCTAGCACAGGCGCGTTGGCGGGAACGGGCAAAGTTACCGTGAATTGCGCACCTCCCCGACCCTGCCTGTTCTCCGCACGAATCGAACCACCCATGGCCTCGATGAAACCCTTGCAGATGGATAGCCCCAGTCCGGTTCCCGCCTGCACCTGATCGGTCTTGCGCACCCGGTAGAAGCTGTCGAACACCCGCTCCGCATCTTCGGGAGGAAAGCCCGGCCCCTCATCGGCCACGGACAGGAAGACGTGCCTTCCCTGCCGCCAGCCACGAAGTTCGATGACCGTGTGTCCGGGAGCATATTTGGCCGCGTTGTCTATGAGGTTGAACAGGACCTGTTCGAATAGCACGGGATCGACCCTAAGCATCGGCAGATCAGGCGGAATATCCAGGACAACCTCATGCCGCACAATGATTTTCGCGGCACGCGAAAGCGCTGTCCCGACCATGTCGCCAAGGAAATGCAGCCCGTAATTCGGCTCCATTGCACCCGATCCGATCCGCGTCATATCGAGAAGATTGGAGATGAAGCGGTTCAGCCGTTCGGATTCCTCAACGATCGTCGAAAGCAGATCGGCGCGCGCATCGGGCGGGATGTCCTCGGCAAAGTCCTTCAGCGTTCCGGCCGAACCCAGAATAGCCGCGAGCGGGGTTTTGAGGTCGTGGGAAATGCAGGTGAGGAGTGCTGTGCGCAGTCGGTCGGTTTCCGCGGCCAGCCTTGCCTTGTCGACATCCGAGGCAAGCTGGATACGTTCGATCGCGAGTGCAGCCTGGTCGGCCAGCGCATCAAACAGGCGCTGTTGTTCAGGTGTCAAAAGCGGCCCGCTTCGGTCATCATCCAACCCGACGACGCCGACGGCACCGCTGCCGGTGCGGAGCGGCAGATAAAGCCGCCGGGCGCCCGGCAATGTGTCTGCGCCGCGACCAGCCGCCTTGTCGTGTTCCCATGCCCATTGCGCGGCCGCGATATCGGCATCCACCAGCGTGTCATCGGGCGGATAACCGGCCTTGACGGCAATGGCGTTGTTCTCAGGCAGAAGCAGCACCACCCTCACCTTCAACATCGAAGCCATCTGGTAAGCGGTAGCCCACAACACATCATCCAGAGTGGCCGTTCCGGCAAGCTTTTTGGAAAACAGATAGAGATCTTCCGTCGTGCGCGCCCTTACCCGCGCCGAGGCCGCCTGCCGTTGCACCGCAACCGTGAGGTTGGAGGCAACAAGCGCCACTCCGAGATAAAAAAGCAACGCCAGAACGCTGTCCGGCGCGCTGACCGTCAGCGTGTATCGTGGTTCCAGAAAGAAAAAATTGAATGCGACGGCGCCAAGCAGCGAGGCATATAACGCAGGTCCAAGTCCTCCGCGAACAGCGGCCGCCAGCACGGCCATGAGAAAAACGAGCGCCAGATTCTGAACGTCGAGCGTCCGGTCAAGCACGATGCCGACAACGATGGCGAGCGCTACGAACAGCGTGCTGTTGAGATAGGAGCCTATCGACCAGCGCGAGCGGGACGGTGCGGCCTTCACGGATTGCGCCGGCTTCTCTTCATTCTTGTCGCCGGAAATGACGTGCACACTGATATCGCCGGCATGGTCGATCAGATCATGCGTCAGCGAGCGCTGAAAAATTCGCTGCCACCAGGATTTTCGCGGGCGACCGATGATGATGTGGGTGAAATTGTTTGTATTGGCGTAGGAGATGATCTCCCGCGTCAGGTCTAGCGCCGGCAGGGTTACCGTCTCGCCGCCAAGCTGCTGGGCAAGCCGCATGGTGCCGGCCAGCCGGTCCTTCTCCGCCTCCGACAATTGCTGCGACCGCGGCGTGTCGAGATGCAGTGCGGTCCATGTTGCGCGCAGCCGGTCCGCCTGCCTTCGGGCATAACGCACAAGACCGGGGCCGTTGCCGCCATGATCAAGACAGACCAGAACCCTGTCTCCGGCCGCCCAGGGGCCAGAGATGGCATGGGATTGCATGTGATTGAGCAATTGCTCATCCACCCGCTGCGCGGTGCGCCGGAGCGCCAGCTCGCGCAATGCCGTCAGGTTACCGCGCGAAAAATAATTCTCGATGGCGCGCCGTGCCGTACGGGGCAGGTAAACCTTGCCATCCTGCAGCCGCTTGATGAGGTCGTCAGGCGTAATATCGATGATTTCGACATCATCGGCCCGGTCGATGATGCTGTCGGGCACGGTTTCACGAACACGGATGCGGGTGATCTGCGCCACCACATCATTCAGGCTTTCAACATGCTGGATGTTCAGCGTTGTATAGACGTCGATGCCCTGCCCGAGGATTTCCTGAACATCCATATAACGCTTGGGGTGGCGGCTGCCTGCAGCATTGGTGTGAGCAAGTTCATCGACCAGAACCAGGGCGGGACGACGCGCGAGGATCGCGTCGATATCCATCTCCTCCAGCATCTGGCCGCGATAATCGATACGTTTGCGAGGGACGACCTCCAGCCCCTCGACCAATGCCTCGGTCTCCCTGCGGCCATGCGTTTCCACGACGCCGATAATGGTGTCGACGCCATCCGCAAGCTTCGCCCGGCCTGACATCAACATTTCATAGGTCTTGCCGACACCGGGTGCGGCGCCCAAAAAAATCTTCAACCGGCCCCGCGCCTCGCGCCTGGCGTTTTCCAGAAGCGCATCGGGCGACGGCCGGCCGGGCATGTTGCTGATATCGTCAGGCATTTAACCACCAGTGGTCGAGGCTATGGCTTGCGAACAAGCCATAGCCATTTCAATTCATGAGCCGGCCGCGTCAAGAGCCATGTTGAGCGCAAGAACGTTTACAACGGGCTCGCCCATGAAGCCGAGTTCCGGAGCTTCGACGTGACGCTCAACGATGGCACGCAATGCCGCTTCATCCATGCCCCTCGCTTTGGCGACACGCGGAACCTGGAAATAGGCGGCTTCCGGCGAAACATGCGGATCGAGGCCGCTGCCCGAGGCCGTCACCAGATCGGCCGGCACCGACGAGGCCGGATTTTCAGCTTTCGCGGCCTCGTAATCCTGTTTCACCCGGTCGATAAGCTTGGCGCTCGTCGGCCCGAGATTGGAGCCGGAGGACGAGGCCGCATTATAGCCATCGCCGGCGGCGGAAGGACGACCATGAAAATAAGTCTCGCCAGTGAAGGCCTGCCCGATCAATTGCGATCCGACCACCGTGCCATTTTTTTCGATCAGGCTGCCATTGGCCTGCGCGGGAAAAAGCGCCTGCGCCAGGCCCGTCATGCCGAGCGGATAGGCAAGGCCGGTGATGGCCGTGATAGCGAGGATCAGCACCAGTGCGGGACGAAGCTGTCTAAACATTGTCTTTACTCCTCAGGCGAGACCGAGCGCCGTGATGGCGAGGTCGATGGCCTTGATGCCGATAAAGGGAACGATGATGCCGCCGAAGCCATAGATGACCAGATTGCGCGATAGCAGCGCACCTGCACCGATCGGGCGATATTTGACGCCCTTCAGCGAGAGCGGGATCAGCGCGATGATGATAAGCGCGTTGAATATGATGGCCGAGAGGATGGCGCTCTGCGGCGTCGAAAGTCCCATGACATTCAGGACGCCAAGCTGCGGATAGAGCGCCAGGAACATTGCCGGAATGATGGCAAAATATTTGGCGATGTCGTTGGCAATCGAGAAGGTGGTCAGTGCACCGCGCGTCATCAGCAACTGCTTGCCGATTTCGACGATCTCGATGAGCTTGGTCGGATCGCTGTCGAGATCGACCATGTTGCCCGCCTCGCGGGCGGCCACGGTACCGGTGTTCATGGCAACGCCGACATCGGCCTGCGCCAGCGCGGGAGCATCATTGGTGCCGTCACCGCACATGGCGACGAGCTTGCCCTTCGCCTGCTCCTCGCGGATAAGCTCCAGCTTGTTTTCCGGTGTCGCCTGGGCGAGGAAATCATCGACACCCGCTTCCGCAGCAATTGCGGCGGCGGTCATCGGATTGTCGCCAGTGATCATGACAGTGCGGATGCCCATGCGGCGAAGCTCCGCAAAACGCTCGCGAATGCCGCCCTTGACGATATCCTTCAGCTGCACGACGCCGAGAAGCTTGCCATCCCGAACAACGGCGAGCGGCGTGCCCCCGGTCTTGGCAATTTCTTCGGCAATTGTCCTTATGCCGCGCATGGCATCCGTTTCGGTTTTGACGGCAAGCCCCACATTGCCCTGTTGCGAAGCGCCGCCGTCAACATAGGAAAGAACGGCGTCGACCGCCCCCTTGCGAATGGAGGAGCCGTCGAAATCGACACCGCTCATGCGGGTTTGGGCGGTGAAGGGGACGAAATTGGCATGCAGCTTCTGCATGTCACGGGCGCGAATGCCATATTTCTCCTTCGCCAGAACCACAATGGAGCGACCTTCAGGTGTTTCGTCAGCAAGGGACGCAAGCTGGGCCGCATCGGCCAGTTCCTGCTCGGAAACGCCGGGGACGGGGCGGAACTCGGTCGCCTGCCGGTTCCCGAGCGTGATCGTGCCGGTCTTGTCGAGCAACAGCGTGTCCACGTCGCCAGCAGCCTCGACGGCGCGGCCGGACATGGCAAGCACGTTGAAACGCACCAGCCTGTCCATGCCGGCGATGCCGATGGCCGACAGAAGCGCGCCGATGGTGGTGGGGATAAGCGTGACGAACAGCGCCACCAGCACGATGATCGGGATCGAACCGCCAGCATAGGCCGCGAAACTCGGTATGGTCGCGGTGGCCAGAACGAAGATCAGCGTCATGCCTGCGAGAAGAATGTTGAGCGCAATCTCGTTCGGCGTTTTCTGGCGTTCAGCACCTTCGACCAGGGAAATCATCCGGTCGAGGAAGGTGGAGCCGGCAGCAGCGGTGATGCGGACCCTTATCCAGTCCGACAGCACCTGCGTGCCGCCGGTGACGGCAGAGCGGTCGCCACCGGATTCGCGGATAACCGGGGCGGATTCGCCTGTTATCGCCGCCTCGTTTACCGAAGCAACACCTTCGATGACCTCACCATCGGAAGGGATGATATCGCCTGCCTCTACAAGAACGACATCGTTCACCTTCAGGCTGGTGCCCGCCACCATACTGTATTGGCTACGGTCATCGCCGGTGAGCAGTTTCGCCTGGGTTTCTGTGCGGGTCCGGCGCAGCGAATCCGCCTGCGCCTTGCCGCGCCCTTCGGCGACGGCTTCGGCGAAATTGGCGAACAGCACGGTGAACCAAAGCCAGAGATTGATCTGGAAGGAGAACCCCAGATTGGCGCCGCCCGTGATGAGATCACGGATGAACAGCACCGTGGTCAGCACTGACACCGTCGCGACAACGAACATGACCGGATTGCGCGCAAGAGTGCGCGGGTTGAGCTTTTTGAATGCGGCGGCGATGGCCGGCACGAGAATGCGAGAATCTAGGATGCTCACTTGTTTGGACTGGCTCATGAAGAGGCTCCAGCGTTTGAACAGGGCGACCGATGAGGGTCGATCAGCCCGTGATAACTTCGAGAGCGACAACGGCGGCGAACAGAGCCGCCATCATCGCGAGAATGAGATTGGAGGCGCACCAGCCGCCGGGCGTGGCGCCGCCTCTGACGGGAGCGCCGTTGCGGGCGGGAACGATGCGGCGATGTGCGGATTTGCCTTCGTTCATGACATCACCTCAAAAAAGCTGACCTGCCGCCATGACAAGATGTTCGGCAACCGGGCCGAGCGCCAGCGCAGGCAGGAAGGTAAGGCCGCCGACGATCAGGATCGTGCCGACCAGCAGGCCAACGAAAAGCGGGCCATCCGTCGGGAAGGTGCCCGCAGAGGCCGGAACGGTCTTCTTGGTGACCAGCGAACCCGCAATGGCGAGTGCGGGAATGATGACCAGAAAGCGGCCCATCAACATGCCGAGACCAAGCGTGATGTTGTACCAGGTCGTGTTCCCGGTCAGGCCGCCGAAGGCCGAACCGTTATTGGCGGCCGCCGAGGTGTAGGCATAGAGGATTTCGGAAAAGCCGTGCGGGCCCGCCGTCCCAATCGATGCCACAGCCGAGGGCAGGATGGTGGCCGTGGCGGTGAAGACCAGCATGGCGAGCGGGAGGCAGAGAATGGCCAGAACCGCCATCTTCATTTCCTTGGCCTCGATCTTCTTGCCGAGATATTCCGGCGTGCGCCCGACCATCAGCCCTGCCACGAAGATGGCGATGACGATGAAGAGCAGAATGCCGTAAAAGCCCGCGCCGACCCCGCCGACGATCACCTCGCCCAGCTGCATGTTGATGAGCGGGATGAGACCACCCAAGGCCGTGAAGCTGCCGTGCATGGCATTGACCGCGCCGCAGGACGCAGCCGTTGTGATGACCGCGAAGAGCGACGAGAGCGCCAATCCGAAACGGACTTCCTTGCCTTCCATATTACCGCCTGCAAGACCGAAGCTGTGCATCAGCGGGTTTCCGGCTGCTTCCGCCCAGTAGGTGACGGCAACGCCGGCGATGAACAGCACGCCCATGGCCGCAAGGATAGCCCAGCCCTGGCGCTGGTTGCCGACCATGCGACCGAAGACATTGGTGAAAGCTGCGCCGATGGCGAAGATCGATACCATCTGGATCATGTTGGAAATGGCATCGGGGTTTTCGAAGGGATGCGCCGAATTGGCGTTGAAGAAGCCGCCGCCATTGGTGCCCAGCATCTTGATCGCGAGCTGCGATGCGACGGGGCCGACGGCAATCGTCTGCTGCGCGCCTTCCAGCGTCTGCACGTTCACATAGGCGCCGAGCGTCTGCGGCACGCCGAGCCAGACGTAGACGAGCGTCAGCACGATGCAGAGGGGTAATAGCACGTAGAGCGTGGAGCGGACCATATCCACCCAGAAGTTGCCGATCGCCTTGCCGGAAGCGCGCGAGAATGCGCGGATCAGGCCGATGGCGATTGCCATGCCGGTTGCGGCGGAAACGAAGTTCTGCACGGTGAGACCGGCCATCTGGGTCAGATAGGAAAGCGTGCTTTCGCCGCCATAATTCTGCCAGTTGGTGTTGGTGACGAAGCTGACGGCCGTATTGAAGGACAATTCTGGTCCGACGGCCGCCATTCCCTGCGGATTATAGGGTAGCACGGCCTGAAAGCGCATCAGGGCATAGAGCAGGGCGAAACCGAGAAGATTGAAGAGAAGCATCGAGACCGCATAGGTCGTCCAGTGCTGCTCCTCCCGGTCACTTGTCCCGGCAAGGGCGTAAAGTCCGCGCTCGACCGGCACAAGAACCGGCGACAGCAGCGTGCGCTCGCCATTGAAGACACGCGCCATATAGAAGCCAAGCGGCTTCACCAGCGCAAAAATGATCCCGCAGAAAAGCAGGACCTGGAACCATCCATTGAGGGTCATGGTATCAAACTTTCAACAGCCGCCGCTTCCCGATCAGAAACGTTCGGGGCGAATGAGAGCATAGGTGAGATAGGCAGCGATAAAGACCGTGACGGCGCCGCTCAGGATATAATCAAACGTCATCGCAGCCTCCGTCTAAAGCCGGTCGCAGGCGCGCGTGTAGGCAAAGCAGAGGGCGAAGAACACCGTGGCTGCGCCGATCAGAACAATATCCATCATTGATGGGACTCCTTTTTAATCGAGGAGCCGGACAGGAAGAAAAGCGCCGTCATGTGGGACGTCGCTTTTCATTCTTTCTGGCTGGGAAGAAACACCATCCCTTCCCGCACAGAAGAATGCACCCGAACCGCATAAAGGTTCGAGACGGCCACAGGGGCAATAAAATAGGAATCCTATAGGAATTTCGATGCCCGCTGACCGGACATCGCTTCCGCCAATCAAGTCAGCTGTTGTCACCGAAAGCGGAAACGATGGTTTCCGCAGGACTTTTCTCCGCCAGCAGCGCGGCCAGCAAAATGCGCGCCTGACCCGGACGAAGTGTGGCTGAATGCACGGCGCCCGCTGCGACGAGATCATGTCCACCGCCGCCGCCGCCGTAACTCGCCACGAGCCGCCCTTCCGGCACGCGGCTGGAGACGACGACCGGAAGGCCGCGTTCGGCGCAGCGCTTCACGGCTTCGGCGATACGCGGATTGGCATTCCCGGAACCAAGTCCGGCAAGAACGATGCCTTTCGCGCCCGCCTGAAGGCTTGCATCGATATGGGTGGCATCACAGCCAGGATGAATGGCAACGATATCGACGCGCTGATCGGCCACCGGGGCGGCAAGCAACGGTGTTCGGGCGGCAGCCAGTGGCCGGGTCGAGCGGAATGCGTCTGCCTCGTCCGCGCTCAGCTTGTAGAGCCCCCAGGCCGAGAGACAGCGACCGCCGAAGGAGAGAAGCACACCCTTAGCAGCATTCGCCTGATCGAGCGCTGTTTCTATGGCTCGAGCCAGATTTGCCGGTCCGTCTGCGTCCTTATGGTCTGCCGTAAACTGTGCGCCGGTGAAGACCACCGGCTTCGTGATGGCGTGCTGCAAATGCACGAGTAGCGAGGATTCCTCCATTGCATCGGTTCCGTGCAGAACCACGATACCCGCCACTTCGGGATCGTCGAGTTCGATACGAACGGCATCGCTGATGGTCTGCATGTCGGCAAGCGTCAGGCTGGACGAATCCTTCGCCATGAGGTCCACCGGCTTCAGCCGGGCGCTGATTTCCGGTACCAGCGCAAGCAGATCTTCACCGGAAAGGCTGGGCGTGCTGGCACCATCGGCACCGCGCCGACTGGCGATGGTGCCGCCGGTGGCGATGACCGCCACCAGAGGTATCGCGCCCTGCCCGCTCAATGCGATGCTCCCGCGCGTTCAGCCGCGAGGCGATAGATGCGGTCACGCAGCAGATACCAGCCGATGACGAGCGCCGGGATGATAATCAGCAGCGAAGCGATGGTCCAGGAGCCGACGGGATAGTCGAAGGCCATCAGCACCAGCACGCCGAACAGAAAAACGAGCGTGAGGATGCCGGTATAGGGCGCGCCGAACATGCGGAAATCCGGACGCACCAGTTCACCGCGCTGCGAAAGCTGCCAGAGTTTGAGCTGGCAGAGCACGATGACGGCCCAGGCGCAGATGATGCCAAGCGCTGACAGGTTGAGGGCGATTTCGAACGCGGCGGCGGGGACAACGGCGTTGAGTGCGACGCCGAACACGGTAACGACGGCAGTGACCGCGATGCCACCATAAGGCACGCCATTCTTGTTCATCTTCGCCAGCGCTGCCGGGGCCGAGCCGGAGACAGCCATGGAGTGAAGGATGCGGCCGGTGGAATAGAGCCCGGCATTGAGCGAGGACAGGACGGCGGTCAGAACAACAAGGTTCATAATGACATCGGCACCCTGCACGCCGATGGAGCCGAAGAAGGTAACGAAAGGGCTCTCACCGGCCTTGTAGGCCGTGTAGGGTAAGAGCAGCGTGAACAACAGCACCGAGCCGACGTAAAACACGACGAGACGCAGGACGACGGCGCGGATGGCGCGCGGCATAACCTTGCGCGGGTCCTCGGTTTCGCCTGCTGCCGTACCGATCAACTCGATCGAGGCATAGGCGAATACCACGCCCTGGATGATGACGAAGGCTGGAAGAATGCCATTCGGGAAGAAGCCGCCATTGTCAGTAATGAGGCTGAAGCCGGTAACGTGGCCTTCGATGGGCGTACCGAAAATGACGAAATAAACGCCGACGACGAGGAAGATCGCGAGCGCCAGCACCTTGATCAGGCTGAACCAGAACTCCAGTTCGCCGAAGACCTTCACCGACAGCATGTTCATCGCCAGCACGACCACCAGCGCCGTCATCGCGAATACCCACTGATCGATGCCCGCAAGCCACGGTACGTATTGCTTGAAGAAATTCATATAAAGCGCAACGGCGGTGACATCGGCCACCGAGGTCATGGCCCAGTTGAGCCAATACATCCAGCCGGCCGCAAAGGCCATCTTCTCACCGTAGAACTCGCGGGCATAGGACACGAAAGAACCGGAGCTGGGGCGATGCATGATCAACTCGCCGAGCGCACGCAGCACGAGAAACGCGAAGAAGCCGCAGAGTGCATAAACGAAAACCAGAGCCGGACCGGCCTGTGCGAGACGCCCGCCGGCACCCAGAAAGAGACCCGTGCCGATGGCGCCGCCGATGGCAATCATCTGAATCTGGCGCGGCTTAAGGGCTTTATGGTAACCGAGATCCTCTTCGGCGAAGACCTCACGTTCGGCGGGTGCCGTTTTTCCAGAATGCATGGATTTATCCTCCCGATAAAACGCTTGTAGTCGGCAATTAGCCGGAAATCAAAGTGGAACTGGCGTCGTCCCCAAGGCTGGAAATATGGCCAGCGAATGCGCTCATGCTGTAAAGCTGCATGACAGATTTTTGCCGTCATAAGTCGAGACAATGGCTTTCGTCAAGAGCTGTTCGCCAATATTGACCTTCCTCCCCCGCAGGCATATGGTCATTAAATCTGTAAGACAGCTTTACAGATTTTGCAACGCTTGAAGCCAGTGGAGGAAGAAGTGAGCGTGACGCGCAGTGAGCATGATTTGCTCGGGTCGAAGGAAATTCCGGCGAATGTTTATTGGGGCGTGCACACCGCGCGCGCGGTGGAAAACTTCAAGATCACCGGGGTGACCATTGGCCATAACCCTTACCTGTTAAGGGGTTTGGCCTATGTGAAAGAGGCGGCCGCACGTGCAAATCACGAACTTGGCCTGCTCGACAGGGATCGGATGGAGGCGATTGCGGAAGCCTGCCGCGAAATCCGCGCCGGCGCTCTTCATGAGCAATTCGTTGTGGATGAAATCCAGGGCGGAGCCGGCACATCCACCAACATGAACGCCAATGAGGTCATCGCCAACCGCGCGCTGGAACTGCTTGGGCACGAAAAGGGCGATTATGCCCAGCTTCACCCGAACGATCACGTCAATCTCAGCCAGTCGACCAACGATGCTTATCCGACCGCGGTGAATGTGGGCCTGATCGAAGCGATTGACGACCTGGCCGCCTCGATGGGCGTTCTGAAGGACGCCTTCGACTGCAAGGCGCAGGAATTTGCCGGCTTCATCAAGATCGGGCGCACGCAATTGCAGGATGCGGTACCGATGACGCTCGGCCAGGAGTTCCGCACGTTCGTGGTGATGCTGGGCGAAGACCAGGCGCGTCTGATCGAATCCGCCGCTCTGCTGCATGAGATCAATCTGGGCGCCACCGCCATCGGCACCGGGCTCAACGCACCGCGCGGTTATGCCGAGCTTGCCTGCCGGCATCTGGCGGAACTGACCGGCCGGCCGCTGGTGACGGCCGCAGACCTTATCGAAGCCACACAGGACCCCGGCGCCTTCGTGCACCTCTCCGGCGTGCTGAAACGCGTCGCCGTAAAGCTGTCGAAGACTTGCAACGACCTTCGCCTGCTCTCGTCAGGCCCGCGCGCCGGGATTGGCGAAATTACCCTTCCCTCCGTTCAGGCGGGCTCCAGCATCATGCCGGGCAAGATCAATCCGGTCATTCCCGAAGTGGTCAACCAGGTGGCCTATGCGGTGATCGGCAACGACATCACCATCACCATGGCCGCCGAAGCCGGGCAGCTGCAGTTGAACGCCTTCGAGCCGATCATCGTGCGTGCGCTCTCCCAGAGCATCAGCCAGCTAAGCGCCGCCTGCCGCACACTGGCAGAGCGATGCGTGGACGGCATCGTCGCCAATCCAGCCATCATGGCGCAGCGCGTGGAAGAATCAATCGGTCTCGCCACGGCGCTTAACCCGCTGATCGGTTATTATGCGGCGACGGAAGTCGCCAAGGAAGCGCTTGCCAGCGGGCGTACCGTGCCGCAGGTGGTTCTTGAACGTGGTTACATGACAGAGGCCGAACTGCAGCAAGCGCTCAGTCCACGGCACCTTGCCAATCTGCCAGAGGTCACGGCTGGCGAAGCCGATCTTCGCCAATGATCGTCGTCACTACCTGCTTCACCTGCCCGAGGTGAAGCTCCATTGCCTCACGCGCCTCAGGCGCTGAACCGCGCCGGATCGCCTCGACGATCCGGCGATGCTCCAAATTGGAAGCGACACGGCGACCGGCCATAAGGTTCACCATCTCTGATTGCTGGGCGACGGCCTCGCGGGCGTCCGCCACCACCTTGGCAAAGAGGCGGTTGGCGGAGGCCTCCGCGATGGCGCAATGAAACTGGCCGTCCAGCAATACCCAGGGATGCGGCCTTTCCTCGGTTTCCATGCGATTACAGAGATCGAGCAAAACCTGCAGTTGGGCGTCCGTGCGACGCAAGGCGGCCCACCCTGCAGCCGGCACTTCGATGAAGGGGCGGGCCTCGATTAGGTCGCGTGCGGAATAGGCACCGTAATTCAGTTCCGATGGCGGCGTCGGGGTCATCACATACGTGCCGCTGCCTGTGCGCGTCTGCGTCAGGCCGAGCGTCTGGAGAGACCGCAGGGCCTCGCGAATAATCGGCCGGCTGACGCCGTAACGCGTTGCGAGATGTGCTTCCGAAGGGAGCCGGGTACCAACCGCAAGCTGGCCTGTCGTGATGGCGGAGCGGATATCATCGAACACCGCTTCCGCGGCATTCTTGCGATTGATCGGCTGTCCATCCGCGAGCCAATCCGACAAACCGCCCATTTTTAAATCCTCCGCACTCTCAATATGTCCGCGATATCGACGCAACCGCCCAAATACAAAAGGACGGCTGCCGCTCTCGCGGCTAAGCCGACCTTCCTAACATCATCCTGCACGCGGGAACAACGACGGTGGATATTTTTATTGGAGCGAGGAGGCAGTGCAGCCACCACCTCGCCCGGCATCCGATATCACGCCTGGATTTCTGCGCCCCCCGGCTTCTCATCCTCGCGCGGAATACGAAACCAGGCAACGTAGAGCGCCGGCAGAAAAAGCAGGGTAAGCGCCGTGCCGACCACAATGCCGCCCATCATCGCATAGGCCATCGGCCCCCAGAAGATTTCCCGGGATATGGGGATGAGGGCAAGCGTTGCCGCCGCCGCCGTCAGCATGATCGGCCGCATGCGGTGTTCGGTCGCCTCAATGACGGCACGCCAGGCCGAGACACCTTCGCTTCGCAGATGCTCGATCTGCACGACGAGGATGACCGAGTTGCGGATGAGGATGCCGATCAGCGCCAGCACGCCGAGAATGGCGACGAAGCCCATTGGCGCATTGGAGAAGAGCAGCGCCACCACCACGCCGATCAGGGCCGTGGGCGCCACGGCGAAGACCAGGAACAACCGGCTGAAGCTTTGCAGCTGAACCATCAGGATCGTCGCCATTGCAAACAACATCAGCGGCACCACGGCGACGATCGGCGCTTGCGAATCCGCGCTGGATTCCACCGAACCGCCCGTCTCCACCTTGTAACCCACAGGAAGCGTTTTCTCGAAAGCCTCTATTTTCGGCTTCAGCTGCGTCACGATCGTTGCGGGCTGCGTCGGGCCGATGATGGCAGCCTTGACGGTGACCGTCGGTATCCGGTCGCGACGCCAGATGGTCGGTTGCTCCAGCTCGTAGCGGAAATTGGCAATGGCCGAAAGCGGCACGGCCTTGCCGTTGGTCGCCGGCAATTGCAGATTCTGCAAGGTTTCGATGGACCCGCGCTCCGACAACTGCGCCCGCGCCACCACGTTCACGAGGTAGATGTCGTCCCTGACCTGGGTGACCGTAGATCCCTCGACAATGCTGTTCATGGCGTTGGCGATATCTTCCGAGGAGACGCCGAGCTGGCGGGCCTTGTCCTGCAGCACATCCACCTTCACTACACGTGTCGGTTCGTTCCAGTCCATGACCATGTTGGACAACAGCTGGTGTTCGCCGACAATGCCCGACAATTGCTGCCCGAGCTCACGGACCTTCTGGATATCCGGGCCGCTGAGGCGATATTGCACCGGCTTACCGACCGGCGGGCCGATATCGAGCAGTTTCACGAAGGCGTCAGTGCCGACGAATGTACGGTCCAGATATTCCTGCAATTCGGCGCGCACCTTGTCCCGCACGTCCAGCCCCTTGGTGACGATGACGGTCTGGCCGAAGGTGACATCAGGAGTCTGCACGTCGAAAGAGAGGATGAAGCGCGGCGCGCCTTCACCGACATAGGTCGTCCAGTGGTCAATATCCGGATTCTTGGCGAGCATTTCCTGCTCGAACTGCGCCATCTGCCGGTTGGTTTCGGCAATCGAGCTGTTCTGCGGCAGGTTCCAGTCAACGATGAGCTCCACACGGTCCGAGGACGGGAAGAACTGCTGCTGCACGAGGCTCATGCCACCCACGGACAGGCCGAACAGGGTTATGGTGAGGATGATCGTCACCCAGCGCCAGCGCAGCGCCCGGCCGAGAAGCCAGGAAAAGGCCGAGGCGAACCGGCCCTTCTTCTCGTGGTGAGATTTCATTGTCTTCGGCAGAATCGTCACGCCGAGCAGGGGCGTGAACAAAACCGCGACGATCCAAGACACGATCAGCGAAACTGCAATCACCACGAAGAGTGTGAACGTAAACTCACCCGCTGCGCTGTTGTTCAGGCCGACAGGAATAAAGCCGGCAACGGTGACCAGCGTACCGGTCAGCATCGGGAAGGCAGTGGAGGTGTAGACATAGGTCGCCGCTTTTCTGAGATCGTCTCCGACCTCAAGCCGCGCGACCATCATTTCGACGGCGATCATCGCATCATCCACGAGAAGCCCGAGTGCGATGATGAGAGCACCGAGCGAAATGCGTTGCAGCGAAATGCCTGTGTATTCCATGTAGACGAAGGTTATCGCCAGCACGAGCGGAATGGAAACCGCCACCACCATGCCGGCCCTGAGGCCAAGGCTGATGAAGCTGATGACAAGGACGATGGCGATGGCTTCGAACAGCGCCGAGGTGAAGCCCGACACCGCCTCATCGACGACGGCAGGCTGATCGGACACCCGGTGCACATCGACGCCAACTGGCAGATCCGCCACCACGCGCTTCATCTGCGCATCCAGCGCCTCGCCGAAATGCAGCAGGTTCGCGCCGGTTTTCATGCCGATTGCGAGGCCGATGGCCGGCTGGCCGTTGAAACGGAACAGCGAGGACGGCGGATCGACATAACCGCGCCGGATCGTCGCTACTTCCGTCAACGGGAAAAAGCGGTTGTTGACGCGCAGGTTGATCGCCCGCAGACTGTCTTCAGACGTAAACTGGCCGCTGACGCGCAGCGCCACGCGCTCAGGTCCTGCATTGACGAAGCCGGACTGGGTGACGGCATTCTGCGATTGCAATGTCTTGATGATGGACTGCTGATCAATGCCGAGCGCCGCGATCTGTCGCGTGGAAAATTCCAGATAGATCGTCTCGTCCTGTGCGCCGATGACATCGACCTTGCCGATATTGTCGACGGTCAAGACCTTGGCGCGGGCATCTTCCACCAGGTCACGCAATTGCCGCTGGCTGAGACCGTCGCTGGTGAAGGCGTAGATATTGCCATAAACGTCGCCGAAACGGTCATTGAAGAAGGGGCCGACCACGCCGGATGGAAACTCGCCCTTGATGTCGCCGATCATGTTGCGCACCCGCACCCAGGTCGGCTCGACATTGCGCGCCTTGGTTTCCGGCACCAGCTCCACAAAGATCGTCGTGCGGCCCGCCACCGTCTGGCTGCGCAGATGATCGAGATTATCGAGTTCCTCGAGCTTCTTCTCGATCCTGTCGGTCACCTGCCGCGCCACTTCCTCCGCCGAGGCGCCGGGCCACTGGGCACTGATCACCATGGTCTTGATGGTGAAGTTCGGGTCTTCCTCGCGACCGAGGTTGAGATAGGAAAAAACGCCGGCGAGAACGAAAACCAGCATGAAATACCAGACAAGCGAACGGTGTTCGAGCGCCCAGTCTGAAAGATTGAATTTCTTCACTGACGGACCTCCTGATCGATCCTGATGGCCTGTCCATCCTTAAGCTTGTGAACCCCGGCGCTGGCAACGCGCTCGCCGGGTTTGACGCCGCCGGTGATGCGCACGCTGCCGCCTTCGGCAGGTTCACCCTCTATCGTGACCGGGCGCGCCGTGACGGTCGCCGTGTCGGCATTAACGATCCAGACGGACCAGCCGCCCTCCGTTTTCAGCAGGGCCGATGCCGGCAGCATGATCCGCGGTTCGGAAGCAGCAAGCACGGAAGCCGTGACGACGGAACCGAGGCGGAATGCCGCCGGCGCATCCTGCAGACTGATCTTGGTCCGTCGTGTGCGCGTTGCCGTTTCGGCTGCGGGGGCGATTTCCCGCACCACGCCGGTGGTTCGGATTTTTGGATCGAGCTGCAGGGCGATCTCGAAGGTCGAGCCGATATCCAGACGCTGCGCCGCAAATTGCGGAACATCCACCACTACATCGCGCACTTCCGGGCGGGCGATGGTGACGACCGTCTGGCCGGCGGAAACAACCTGGCCGATTTCACCCGATGTGGCCGTGACAACACCGTCGAATTCCGCATGGAGCTGCGCGTAACCCAGCTGTTCTTCCGCCTTGTCCAGGTTTGCACGGGCCTTGGCGACGGAGGCGTTGGCGGTGCGCGTCGCCTGTTGGGCTTCCTCCAGCGCCGCCTCGGTGCCGCTACGCGCCTCCGCCAGCACACGCTGGCGCTGTTCGGTGGTCACGGCATTGGCGAGCTGCGCTTCGGCATTGGAAAGATCCGACTGCGCGCTCTTCACCGACAGTTCAAGCGCGAGCGGATCGATCGAGGCCACCACATCGCCCTTCTTGACCAGATCGGCGACATCGACGTTCCGCGCTATGATCCGCCCGAGGACGCGAAAACCGAGATCCGTCTGAATGCGCGATTCCACCGTTCCGGTGAGCTGCAGCGCATCCGCCGACTTTTCCTCGACCACCACCGAGAGCACCGGTCGCGGCGCCTCGGCGGCGGCCTCCTGCTTTTCCTGACAGGACGAGAGCGCCATCGCGGACAGCAGCAAAAACAAGCTTCTGTTTATCCTGAACATTATTGTGCCTGCCCCTTTTGATAGGCGACCTTTTCACCGGTCCGGAGGAATTTTGTCCCGCCCGTGACCACGAGATCGCCGGGGTTCAGCCCCGCCGAGACGACGAATTGACTGGTCTCATAATCCGCAACCTCGATCGGCCGCATGGAGACTTCGGAGGATTGCGGATCCACCACCCAGACGGCGGGTCGGCCTTTTTGCGACGTCATTGCCGACCATGGAAGCTCGATGGCATCCACCTGCCTGAAGCGGAAATGGCCGGATACCGGCGCACCAAGCGGCATGGTCAGATCGCCGTTAAGACCGACCTTCACCCTTATCGTACCATTGTCCGGATCGATCGTCGGAGAGATTTCCCGCACGGGGGCCGCCACGGCGCGGGCGGGATCCGAAAGGAGGCTGACATTGACGAGATTGTCGATGTCGCGCTCCAGGAAAAGAGATTCGTAGACATCAAACACGGCGTCGCGCGGCCCGTCATGCGCCAGCGTGAACACGAGCTGGGCAGCCTGCGCCACCTGGCCTACTTCGACATTTCGCGCCGTGATCACGCCATCCGCATCGGCCCTGAGTTCCGTATACGACAGCGCGTCGCGCGCCGTATCGAGCTGCGCCTGGGCCGATCTGACCGCGCCCTGCGTGGTAAGCAGCGTCTCCTGGGCCTTGTCGACGGCCGAGCGCGAGGTGACCTGCGTCCGGAAAAGACTTTGCTGGCGATCGAATGCCAATTGTGCCTGCGTCTGTTGTGCTTCGGCCGATTGCAGATTGGCAAGGGCAACATCGATGTCGGCCTTCTGCTCCTCCGGATCGATGCGGGCGAGCAGTTGCCCTGTCGTCACACGCGCGCCCACATCCACCAACCTTTCGGTGATTTTGCCACTGACGCGAAACGACAGGTCCGTCTGAACCCTCGCCCTCACTTCGCCGGTGATGATGCTGCCATGGTCGATCGGCTGCTTCTCAGCCTTGACCACATCGACAGTTCGCAGCGGCTTTTCGGCCGGCGGCTCTTCATTGCTGCAGGATGACAGGGCAAAAACGCCGCCCACCGCCCATGCGATAAGAATGGTTCTCATGCTGACCTCTTGATCTTCGCCCTCATCCATAATATTTGACTGACTGTATAGTCAATGAAATTCTTATGCCGTCGCTCTGGAAGCTGTTCGGGGTATCCCTCCCCTAGAGAAGGATCATTGCAGACTGCCCGACGCATTCGCTGGCAAGTAACGGCATATGTTGACATACGGAGCATCAAACCACCTGCAGAAATCGGTTCCGGTTTTTGCACTGGTGCGATAGGCAGACCACCTGTTATTTCCGCCGATCACGACGGGTAGAAGGGCACGCGCCGACAATATGTAAGGATCCGGGGTAATGGCGAAAACGAAACTCTCACGTGCAGAACAGAAGATACAACGTCCGCTGCAAATTCTCGACGCCGCATTTGAGGAATTTACCAAAAGGGGATTTACGGCAACGCGGGTCGAAGACATTGCCGACCGGGTGGGAGTGACGAAAGGCACGGTCTATGTCTATTTCGAAACCAAGGAAGCCCTTTTTGCCGCGATGATCGAGCACGTCGGCAGACCGTTCCAAGAGGCATTCGAAGCCTACGAACGCACCTCCGACGATCCGGTCGAGGAGCTTCGCCTGCTTCTCGAATTCCTGTTCGAAACGCTGGTGGATGACCGGCGTATGCGGGAACTCTTTCGTTTCGTCGTGGCCGAGGGAGCCAAGTTTCCGGATCTGATAGACCACCACCATGATATTCTGATGGCGCCGGTGCTCGCCCGCATCAATGCTATCCTGGACAAAGGTGTCGCGAAAAAGAGATTCAGGGCCAACGCGCCCGAACTTGCGCATGTCGTCATGTCACCAATGGTCGGAACATTGGTTTTCAGGCTGATTTTCGACGACCGGCGCAGTCTGGAAAAGGAGGCCGTCATCAAGGTTCACCTCGACGTGCTCATGAACGGCCTGCTCCCGTGAGCAGCCAAAACATCGTGCCCGCCGCGGGCTGGATGGAACCCCACCTGGCTGACCTACGATACCGGACCTGGATCGCTCTCCCCCGCCACGAGCACCATCGGCCATATGCAATGGCGGGCCTGGGCGGGATAAAATGGCGCATAGGCCGGCATTGTCGACAAAAGAGTCTGCGCCACCGTAACGCCGAGATCATGCAGCGACATGCGGAAGCTTGTCAGGCGCGGTTCGAGAAACTGTCCGCGCGGGCCGTCACGAAATCCGATGACGGCGAGATCCCGCCCCGGTTCGAGCCCCGCTTCCGCAAGACGACGATAAAGACCGACGGCCATCAACTCATAGATCAGCACAATCGCCGTCGGCCGAGGCCGCATCTGCAGCCATTCGCTGGCGGCGTGATAACCGCCCTGCTCGCTCGATTTCGCCCGGATGACCAAAGAGGAATCATAAGCGATGCCATTATCGTCCAGCGCACGCCTGTACCCATCAAGGAACACATGCCCGAGATTGATATCGCTGTCGGGCGCGGCTACCGCGATCGAACGATGCCCGGAGGCCACGAGGCGATCGATCGCGCTTTTCGCGACGCCCTCGAAATCGAGATCCACCCAGGCATGATCCGTACTGGAGGCGGTCCGCCCGAGCGCTACGAAAGGAAGCCGATTCTGCTTGAGAAAATCGACACGCCTGTCGATTCGCCGGGTGGCGGAAATGATCATCGCATCGACCATGCGGCGCGCCACCATACGCTTGAGATATTCGTCGGGGTCCTCTTCTCCCGGGCAAGGCAGAACGATGAGATCGAGGTTGTGACCGGAAAACACGCTTTGCAGGCCATCCGTCAAGCCGAGAAAGAAGTTATCGGCATTCTCCACCGTCTGCGCGTCGCTGCCCGTCATCAGGCCAATGACATTGGTCGTTCCCTGCCGCAGGCTGCGGCCTGACTGGTTGGCGACGTAACCCAGTTTTTCCGCAGCCTCGAGAACGCGGCGCCGTGTCTCTTCGTTCACGTCGGGCTTGCCGTTCAGCGCACGGGAAACAGTGCCGATCGATATCTCGAGGTAATCGGCAAGCTGGCGAATTCCTTTCATGCGCTCCCCTCCAAATCCCGGCCCGCAATCTGCGCGCCACTTGATGGTCTTGACATATCTAACATCATCGGCATAGTCTCGTAAACGTTTACGACACTCTGCGCAAAGAGGAGTTTGCGAAAGAGTCCGGGGAGATGAGATGACTTTTAATGCCGTTTTATGCGGGTGCGGAGCTATGGCCAAAGGCTGGCTGCGCGCCATCCAGTCCTCGCCGGAAATCGCCGGCGAAATCAGGATCGCAGGTCTGGTGGACCTGAACGAAGGCACGGCCCGCGCGCTTGCCGAGGAATTCGCCCTCGCTGGCGCGGTTATCGGCACCGATCTTCGCGCGGTTCTCGCCGAAACGAAAGCCGACATTCTTTTTGACATCGTCATCCCCCAGGCGCGTTTTGCCGTAGTCGAAGCCGGTCTCGCAGCTCGATGCCATGTGCTGAGCGAAAAGCCGCTTGCAGCCTCGATGGAGGACGCCGCGACGCTGGTGGAACTGGCGAAAAAAGCCGGCAAAATTCACGCCGTGGTGCAAAACCGTCGATTCGTGGCCGGCATCAGACGTCTACGCCGCGCGTTGGAGGACGGCGTCATCGGTGATCTGACCGCCATCCACTGCGATTTCTTCTTGGGGCCGCATTTCGGGGGGTTTCGCGAGGAGATGAAAAACGTCCTGCTTCTCGATATGGCAATTCACACCTTCGACGCGGCCCGTTTCGTCGCCAATGAAAAGCCGCTCTCCGTCTTCTGTGTGGAGAAGAACCCGGCGGGCTCATGGTACGCGCATGGGGCCAGCGCCAACGCGATTTTCGAGTTCTCCAACGATGTCGTCTTCACCTATCGCGGCTCGTGGTGCGCTGAAGGCGAGCGGACAAGTTGGGAAGCACGCTGGCGGCTGATCGGCTCCAAAGGCATGATTCTCTGGGATGGCGAAGACGGTTTTTCCGCCTCGGTGGCTGGCAACGAACAGGGTCTTCTGCGTGGCTTCAAGACCGTAAACGTTTCCGATGTCGTGTCAGACAAGGACAAGCGCGGCCATGCCAGCGTCATTCTATCATTTCTCGAATCCATACGTACCGGCGAGATGCCGGAAACAGCCTCCTTCGACAACATCAACAGCCTCGCAATGGTGATGGGCGCGATCGAAAGCGCGCGTCTCGGCCAGCGCGTTTCCATTGCAGCATAAGGACCGACAGACGTGAGCAATCCGGCAACATCCATCCGCATCGGCACCATGATCAGCGCCACCAAGGGTCAGGCGGCCGAACGTATCGGTCAGATCGCCGATCTCGGCTTTGAAAGCTTCGAACCCTTCTTCTGGCAGACGACCAACGGTCAGGACCTTGCCGAACTCGGCAAGCGCTGCCTTGACGCAATTGGCGACCGCGATATCACCATCAGTACGCTCGGCATGTTTGGCAATCCGCTGGAAGAAACCGATATCGACCTTCAGACATTGCAGGGCTGGAAGGATTGCATCGACAACGCCCATCATTTCGGTGCGAATTGCGTGGCAGGTTTCACCGGCCGCCTGCGCGGCAGGCCGCTGCCGGAGAGCCTGCCCAGATATAAGGAAATCTGGAGCGAGCTTGCTAGGCGTGCCGCCGACAAGGGCATAAAGATCGCTTTTGAAAACTGCGCCATGGACGGCAACTGGCAGACGGGCGACTGGAACATTGCGCATAATCCAGATGCTTGGGAACTGATCTTCAACGAAACGCCGGACGAGAATATCGGCATCGAGTGGGAACCCTGCCACCAGATGGTTTATCTGATCGATCCGCTACCGCAGATCCGCAAATGGGCGAAGAAGATTTTCCACGTGCATGGCAAGGACGCGACCATCCGCTGGGACGTCATCCGCGAGCACGGCATTTTCGGCAAGGAGAAGTTCGTCTTCATGCGCACGCCGGGTTTCGGCGACAGCAACTGGACCGACATTATTTCCGAGCTGCGCCTCGCCGGCTGGTCCGGCTCGATCGATATCGAAGGCTGGCATGATCCGGTCTACCGCGATGCGCTGGAAATGACCGGACAGGTGCATGGCCTGAACTATCTGAAAAAATGCCGAGGCGGCGATTTCGTCGTCGATCCGACATAACGGAAACCTTTTGGGAGAAGGTTCCCGAGATTGCAGAGACGATAACCAAGAGGAGGAGATTATGGGTATCGCAAAATGCATGATGGCCGGCGCGTTTCTGTTGGCGGGCGTGTCCGCCGGCGCGATTGCGGCACAGGCAGAGGACGTGACTTTGACCTTGTGGTCGCTGGACCGGGATATCCAGCCTGCTCCAAATCTCATCAAGGAGTTCAACGCGCTCAATAACGGCATCAAGATCGAATACCGGCAACTGCAGTTCGATGACGTGGTGAGCGAATCCATGCGCGCCTATTCGACCGGCAATGCGCCCGACATCATCGCCATCGACAACCCCAACCACGCCATGTTCGCCGCACGCGGAGCCTTCCTCGATGTGACCGACATGATAGCCAAGTCCGATGTCATCAAGACGGAGAATTATTTCCCCGGCCCGCTGAAATCGGTAATGTGGGATGGAAAATATTTCGGCGTCCCGAAGGCGACCAACACGATCGCTCTTTATTACAACAAGGATCTGTTCAAGGCCGCCGGGCTGGATGCGGCAAAGCCGCCGCAAACCTGGGATGAGCTGGTTGACGCGGCACGCAAACTGACCAACCCTTCCAAGAACGTCTATGGCATCAGCTTCAGCGCCAAGGCGAATGAGGAGGGCACATTCCAGTTCCTGCCCTGGGCGCAGATGGCTGGCGCCACCTACAAGAACATCAACACCGAGGGAGCCGTGAAAGCGCTCGAGACGTGGAAGCTGATGCTGGACGAAAAACTGGCTTCGCCCGATACGCTGACACGCAGCCAGTGGGATTCTACCGCGACCTTCAACGCCGGCAACGCCGCCATGGTCATTTCGGGCCCATGGGAAATCGACCGCATGCTGAAGGACGCGAAGTTCGACTGGGGCGTCACGCTGCTGCCGGTTCCGGCGCCCGATGCGCCGCGCTCATCGGCCATGGGGGACTATAACTGGGCGATCTTCTCGAAGACCAAACATCCTGAAGAGGCCTTCAAGGCGATCGAGTTCTTTGTCTCGCAGGACAAGGACATGTTCAAGAATTTTGGCCAATTGCCGGCGCGTTCGGACATTCCCGTACCGCCCACCGGCAATGCGCTGAAGGATGAAGCGCTCAAGACCTTCGTCGAGCAGCTCAAATATGCACAGCCGCGTGGCCCCTCGCCCGAATGGCCGAAAATCTCGAAGGCCATTCAGGATGCCATTCAGGCCGCGCTGACGGGACAGATGTCTCCGAAGGACGCACTCGACCAGGCTGCACAGAAAATCAAGCTCGTCGATGGTTGATCAGGGAGGCGGCCGGCATGTCCGGCCCCATCCGCAGGGTTCCTCCCGGTGGGGTCGCTTGCCGTGATAAGCGGCGGCGACCCCGAGCGGAGCTTGCGAGGATTTCTTATGAAAAAGCTGCTTTCCAGCATCAGCGATGGTCGCGGTTTCGATATCGCCCTTGTCGCCTTTCCTTTGGCTTTCCTCTTCGTGATGGCGGGGTTACCCCTGCTTTACAACATCGTCATGAGCTTTCAGGAAGTCGACATGTTCAGTCTGGGCACCTTCGTGCGCCCGTTCGTCGGTTTCAAGAACTATGTCGATCTGTTCCGACAGCCGGAAACCTGGCCCATTCTGATGAATACGGTAACCTTTGTCGTCGCTTCCATAGCGGGGCAATTTGTCATCGGCTTCGGTCTGGCTCTGTTTTTCTGGGTCAATTTCCCCGGCGCCACCTGGCTGCGGGGCCTGTTCCTCGTTTCATGGGTCATGCCCGGCCTCGTTGTCGGTGCCATCTGGAACTGGATTTTGTCCGGCGACTTCGGGGTTCTGAACTTCTTCCTGCGCGAAAGCGGACTGATATCAGGCAATATTTTCTGGCGTTCGGATGCGAATTTTTCGCTCTGGGCGGTTGTGATCGCCAATATCTGGCTCGGCACCTCCTTCAACATGATCCTCCTTTCCGTCGGCCTCGCCTCCATTCCCGGCGATCTTTACGAAGCCGCCGAGCTTGATGGCGCCAACGCCTGGCAGCGCTTCTACACCATCACGCTGCCCATGATGCGCTCCACCATCGGCGCGATCATCTCGCTCGGGCTGATCTTCACCTTACAGCAATTCGATCTATTTGCCGCCATTACCGATGGCGGACCCAATAACAGTTCCAACGTGGCGCAATATTGGGCCTGGGATCTGTCCTTCCGGCAATATGACTTCGGCAAGGGCGCGACGATTTCAGTCATCATGATCGTTTTCGTCATGCTGGCCTCCATCGTTTATGTGCGCTCCACACGGCATGAGGTACGCGGATGAGCATCAACAACCGTAACCGCCTGATGCTGGCAATCGCCATCATTCTTGCCATCATCTACCTTTTCCCGCTCTACTGGATGTATCTGACCTCGCTCAAAAGCGGCTCGGAGATGTTCGCCAATCCCCCCTCCTTCTGGCCTGGTGAACCACAATGGCAGACCTACGCCTATGTCTGGAACAGCCGCAACATGGGCCGTTACCTGTGGAATTCGGTGCTGATCGCTTCGAGTGCGGTGTTTTTGATCACCATCCTCGGCGTCGGCTGCGCCTATGTGCTGGCCCGTTATCGCAATGTCTGGGTGGATATCGGCCTGTTCCTCATCCTGATGCTGCAAGTCCTTCCAGCTTCATTGATGATCACGCCGATCTTCGTCGGTTTCTCGCAATTCGGGCTTCTGGATTATCCACGCCTGTCGGTCATCCTCGCCATTGCGGCGAAAAGCATGCCCTTCTTCGTTGTGCTGGTGCGCGCCACCTTCATGGCCGTGCCGCAGGAACTGGAGGAGGCAGCGCTCGTAGACGGCAATTCGAGGGTCGGCGCGTTTTTCAATATCGTGCTGCCGCTTGCCAGAAACGGCATCCTCGTCAGCGCCATTCTCATCTTCATGCAGGCCTTCGGTGAGTTCGTTTACTCCAAATCGATGATCCAGGCGGCGGAACTGCAGCCCGCCAGCGTCGGTCTCAATTCCTTCATGGGGCCCAACACCAGCGAATGGAACAACATCATGGCCTATGCGACCATGTATGTGACGCCCATTCTCGCCCTCTTCATTCTCTTGCAGCGCCGCATCGTATCCGGCCTGACATCAGGAGCGCTAAAATGACCCTTCAGATCGAACTATCAGGCGTCAACAAATATTACGGCGCTTTCCATGCCCTGAAGAACATCAACCTTTCCATCAAGAAGGGCACCTTTGTCGCCCTTGTGGGACCATCCGGCTGCGGCAAGTCCACGCTTCTGCGCTCGCTCGCCGGCCTGGAGAGCATCTCGGCCGGTGACATGCGCATTGCCGGCACGCTGATGAACGGTGTGCCGCCGCGCAAGCGCGATGTGGCGATGGTATTCCAGTCCTATGCGCTCTACCCGCATATGACGGTCGAGGAAAACCTCACCTATTCGCTGCGCATGCGTGGTGTCGCCAAGGCAGAAGCCCGCAAGGCCGCGGAAGAGGTTGCCGCCACGACGGGGCTTTCCAAGCTCATGAAGCGTTATCCCCGAGAACTCTCTGGCGGGCAGCGCCAGCGTGTCGCCATGAGCCGGGCGATCATCCGTAATCCGCAGGCGTTCCTGTTCGATGAGCCGCTCTCCAACCTCGATGCGGCCCTGCGGGTTCACATGCGCAAGGAAATCCGCGCCCTCCACGACCGCCTGCATGCCACCTCGGTCTATGTCACCCATGACCAGATCGAGGCGATGACCATGGCCGATCATGTCGTCGTGATGCGTGACGGGGTAATCGAGCAGCAGGGGACACCGCTGGAGCTCTATGACCATCCCGTCAACCGCTTCGTCGCAGGCTTTATCGGCTCCCCAGCCATGAACTTCATCCCGGCGACCGTGAGTCCGGATGGCGCATCGCTCCAGCTGCGGTTCGGCGACGGTGAACCCCTGCAGTCGATCAGAAGCCCCGCCCCCCTGCAGCCGGGCAAACATCTCATCGTCGGCATCAGGCCCGAACATATCAGCCCCGCTACTGCAACGGGAGCGGCGTTGACACTGCCCGTCTCCGCTGTGGAGACAACGGGCTCGGCAACTTTCCTGACACTCGGCACATCCACGGAACTGGTGATTGCGATACAGGGCCGCAGCCCGGTCAAGGCCGGCGAGGTCATCGGCCTCGACGTTGACCCGTCCGATATGCATCTCTTCGATGAAGAGACAGGCGCTGGGCTTGTAAACCGGTGAACCGCAGCGAAGCGGGACGCCGATCATCTTCGGTTTAACGATCCCCGATCGTCCAGCTCCAGAAATCGAAGCTCTGCCGTGTAATGTCGGAAAGGCCATGGCCCACATCGCCGGGACGGTTCAAAAAAACGGGGCAGCCAAATGGCTGCCCCGCTGGATTTCAGCTACCTCGGCCTCATGCAGGCCGCTCTTCGCCTGCGTTGGGCCTCCACGTGATCAGCCTTTTCTCTGCGACATCGAGAATGAGGTCGATGATGAGGACGAAGACCGCAAGGATGATGATGCCTGCGAAAACGCCGACCGCATCGAAATTGCCTTCCGACCGGGCAATGAGGTAGCCGAGGCCTGCAGAAGCCCCAAGATACTCTCCGATGATCGCGCCAACCACCGCAAAGCCGACGGAGGTGCGCAGCGACGACAAAATCCAGCTCGCCGCAGCGGGAAAATAGACATGACGCAGCAGATCCGTGCGCCGCGCCCCGAGGATGCGGGTATTTGACAGCACGACCGGATTTACTTCGCGCACACCCTGCATGGCGTTGAAAAAGGTGACGAAAAAGACGAGTGTAACCGCAAGGGCAACTTTCGACCACAGACCGAGGCCAAGCCAGAGAACGAATATCGGAGCCAGGACGACGCGGGGAATGGCGTTTACCGCCTTGATGAACGGATCGAGCACGCGGGCGACGAAGGGGCTGAGGCCCAGCCAGACGCCAGCGCCCACCCCGAGACCGGTGCCGATGAGATAACCGAGCACGGTTTCGCTGAGGGTAATGCCGACATGCTTGTAGAAGCCGGCATCCGCAACCCAGTCGATCACCTGCCTGACGATATCGTAGGGTGCGGGAAAGAAGAAGCGATCAATGGCGCCGGAGGACACACCGAGTTGCCATCCGCCAAGAAGCACGACCAGGAGAACGACCTGGATGATACGAACATTAACGGCTTGCATAGCTTTTCTCCACTTCGCCGCGCAGGGACGCCCAGATATCGCGATAGAGCGTCATGAACTTCGGATCGAGTTTGATTTCAGCGACGTTGCGGGGTCGTTCGAGATCGACGGGAAAGCTCTCGATGACACGGCTCTTCGGACCCGCAGCCAGAACGACGACCCGATCTCCGAGCGCAATAGCCTCCTCCAGATCATGGGTAATCATGACCACCGCCCGGCGATCCTCCTGCCACAGGCGCAGCAATTCGTTCTGCATGAGATGGCGGGTGTGGATATCGAGTGCCGAGAAGGGCTCGTCCATCAGGATGACCTTCGGCTCGGTAATCAGCGCCTGCGCCATCTGTACGCGTTTACGCTGCCCGCCGGAAAGCTGATGCGGAAAACGGTCGCCAAAACCCTTGAGGCCGACTTTTTCAAGCCATGCCATGACCTTGGCACGCCGCTCGTCCTCGGCAACGCCCCGGAACATCAGACCAAGCTCGACATTTTGAAATGCGGTCTTCCAGGGAAGGAGGGCGTCCTGCTGAAACAGATATCCGATATTGTTCTGCACGCCCTGGACCGCTGAACCGTCGATGGAAACCGTGCCCTGCGCGGGCTTCAGCAAGCCAGCAATGGCATTGAGGATGGTCGACTTTCCGCACCCGGTGGGCCCGACAATGGAAAGAAACTCGCCATCGCCGACCTTGAGGTTAACGTCCTGGACTGCAACAAACGCACCGAATGCCATGGTGACGTTCTCGATCGCGACCATGGGCTGTGGTTTGAAGTCCGCCACTGGCTCTAGCTTTCTGACTGGGGATGACATGGCGGCCTCTCAGTTTGCAGCCTTCGAAGCCGCGGCTTCGACGAACTTGTTGGTATAGGTGGTGTTGAGGTCGATCGACGCCTTTGCCACTGCCTCGTTGAAGGTCTTGAGAACGGCAAGCGGCGTTTCGAGATCGCCGGGCTCGAATTTGCCGTCTTCCGAGAAGATAGCCTTCGCGGCTTCGACGGCCTTGATGTAGGTTTTCTTGTCCCCGGACACGAAGTCGTCAGGAAGCTTCTCGACGATTTCTTCCGCCGAATGCTGCTTCATCCAGTGCAGCGCCCGTACCGTCGCATTGGTGACCTTCTGGATCACTTCGGGATTCGCGTCGATATACTCCTGGGTCGCGTAAAGCACGGAGGTCGGATAGATGCCGCCATAAACATCCTTTGCGCCCTGATCGCTGCGTGCATCGATGAGGATTTTGCCCAGCCCGCGTTCGACGACAATCGTGGCCGCCGGGTCATAATTGACGAGCAGATCGATCTTGCCCTGCTGCAGGGCCGCAACGGCGGCAGCACCCGAGCCGACGCCGATGATGGAGATATCGTTGTCGCTTAAATTGTGCTGCTTCATATAGTAGCGAATGAAGAAGTCCGAGGAAGAGCCTGGCGAGGTGATACCGACCTTCTTGCCCTTGATCGTCTCAGGCTTTGCGGGATCGAAGTCAGTATCGTTCTTTCCTGCAAGAACCAGACCCGAGTTGCGGGCGAGCTGAACGAAGCCCACGACGTGCTTGTTCTGGGACTGCATCTGAATGGTGTGGTCATAAAAACCGACGGCGACGTCCGTGGAGCCGGCGACGAGCGCCTGTAGCACCTTCGAGCCTCCCTGGGCAAAGTTCTCGGTCGTCACATCAAGCCCCTCTTCCTTATAAAAGCCGAGGCTGGCCGCAACGGGGAAAGGCAGGTTGTTGAGGTTGTATGAGCCGACGCTCATTCTGACAGATTCGGCATTGGCGGTTGCCGCCAGCGCACAGAGCGCAGCCGTTGCAAGCAGGTATTTACGCATGAGGGTCTCCTCCCGTTTCGCGATATTTTAGCCACTATGGCCTTGTCTATGCTGCGTCTTCAATCGCAGCCATCGGCTTGGCGAAGGCAAAGCCTTCGAACAGCCTGCGCGCCGTCCTTACAAGTCCGGCTGTTATGGCTCCGTTTCGCATTTCCAGCTGTACATCCAGACGGCCTGCGGGATGTTCGATTCGGATCTGGGTCGGCACGGAAAGCCCTCCTGCCGCACTATAGGCGACGGTGCCTTCCGTTACGGCCGCCGTCGCGATGCCGACAGCGCCGGTTGTCGCGAGGGCAGGATGGCACTCGTTCGGCATGAAATACCTGACCGAAAACGTTCCACCCCGCCGCGCCGGCGCAATGAGCACCGGCTTTGGAATGACCATATCCCGAACGTCTCCCATCCCCATCATCTTTCCAGCCTCGATGCGTATGCGGGTCATCCGTTCAATCAGGTCTCGATTGGCGGAGAGCGATTGCGGATCTTCGTAGCCGGTGACGCCGAGATCAGCTGCCCGCATGAGAACCATCGGAATGGCGCAATCTATCGCCGTTACATCCACCCCGTCTATCACATCGACGGGTTTTCCGGTCGGCAACAGCCTGCCGGTTTTCGCGCCGGCTGCATCCATGAATGTCAATGCGATAGGTGCCGCAAGACCCGGAACACCGTCTATCGATGCGTCACCAAGATAAATTACCTCGCGGCCCCGCGTCGGCACCTTCGCCTCGATCAGTTTGCCGGTATTCACGTTGTGAATCCTGACAAGCGTATCGTTACCCTGCGCCGGCACGAGCCCCGCCTCAATCGCGAAGGGACCGACGGCGGCCAGCATATTCCCGCAATTGGGGGAATAATCGACATGCTGCCTGTCGGTGCGCACCTGTGCGAACAGATAATCAATATCGGCGCCGGCGACCGTTGAAGGTCCGATGATCGCCACCTTCGACGTAACCGGATTGCCCCCGCCGATACCGTCGATCTGCAGCGGATGGCCTGAGCCCATGATGGACAGCAGAGCCGCATCCCTTGCCGCCGGATCTCGGGGCAAATCGGAAGCCAGAAAGAACGGTCCGCGAGACGTTCCGCCGCGCATCAGCACACAGGGTATCTTCATCAGATCGTTCATGATTAGCCTCAATCTTGCATTTTGCGGATCAATGCGCCGCGTTGTTGCAATATGGGCAAAAGAGTCTAATCTGTTAAATGCAATGTTTTGGAGGTTTATTGCGAAATGAGCATCAATTGCGAACTACTGGATTTGCGCGCATTTCAATCCGTAGTTGAGCTTGAGAGCTTTCACAGGGCAGCGGAGGCGCTGCATATCTCCCAGCCGGCGCTCACCCGCCGCATCCAGAAGCTGGAGCAGGCCATCGGCGCACCGCTTCTGGAGAGAACGACTCGACATGTCGCTCCCACCGCCATGGGCCAGGAGGTGATGCCGCTTGTCCGGCGTATGCTGGAAGAATTCGATGGGTCGCTGTTCGCCATGAAAGATGGCGCGCAACGGCGCGGCCTCATCACGATGGCCTGCGTTCCCACCGCCGCTTTCTACTTTCTTCCCACGGTTATCAAGACCTTCAGTCAGCAATATCCAAACATCAGGCTGCGCATCAGGGATCTCACGGCAAATGAGGGGCTGCAGGCGGTTGCGAGAGGCGAGGTGGAATTCGGCATCAACCTGATGGGCAATTCCGATCCCGAACTGTCATTCGAACCGCTCATCGATGACCCGTTCGTGCTGGCGATGAGGAAAGATCACCCGTTGGCAAATTTCGAAACGATTGAATGGAATCAGCTGGAAGCCTATCCGCTCGTCGTCGTGGACCGTTCGAGCGGAAACAGGACCCTTCTAGACGGCGCGCTTGCGAGACACAATCTAAAGCTGAACTGGTTTTATGAGGTGACTCATCTCAATACGTCGCTCGGGCTGGTCGAAGCCGGACTGGGCATTTCCGTTCTGCCGCGGCTGGCCACGCCGCAGGACGAACATCCATTTCTCATCACCAGGCCGATCGTCAATCCCGTCGTCTCCCGTACGATTGGCATTGTACAAAGGCGAAGCAGTGCCCTTTCGCCCGCCGCGGAAAAATTCGTCCGGCTGCTGCTGGAGACCTGGAAGACACAGTAGTCACCTGATGGGTCGGGGATGCCCGGGAGGGCCCCTGACCCCGCAATCCTGATCTCCTGAAGTCTTGGAAAGGTTTTTCGCCGTCAGGTTTCTTCGAAGCCGACCGTGCCTCGCACAATCCCGTCGACAGCCTTTGCCGGCACGTCCTGCTGTGGCCACCGCTGCAAAGCTTCGTGTCCGGCCTCTGTCAGACCGTAGACTCCCCGGTCGAGTCGTTCGAACCAGCCATAAACATTCGAAAGCAGTATCTTCCCGGCATCGGGTATATTGGACCTGACCTCACGCACGCGCATCGGACCCGACGCCAGCGCCACGGCGCAGCCAAGCGCCTGCTGGCGATACGCTGTCATTATTGGCATGCGCGTGCTCCCACCCGCCGTGGGATCGCCCCGCCGCCTCTGATGTTCCCGCATGAGCCGCGACCGCCGTTTCGGATTGGTTCGCGGCATCGGCGAAACGGCGCCGACGATGATGCTGACGTCACCGGCATCGGAGATTCCCAGCATACCGATCCCGAGCCTGCGGCAAAGATCGCGGTAACGCCTGTCAGCCTCGCGGCCCTTACCCCTGGCAGAGACCCGGGCGGCGATCCACACCTCATCTGCGATAGCTGCGCGATCGACAGCCTGCAAAATGAGCTCCAGATTGAAGCTCAGCTTTAGCTCGCAGATGACGACGACGGGGGGATCGTTATCGCTCAAGCCAACAAGATCACAGCCGCCGACTTCGCCCTTGACGGTATAACCCGCCTCTTCGAGGAAATCTTTGACGGGCAGATAAAGCGAAGTTTCCATATGCCTGAAGGTTCACGTGACTATACTACCCCCAGATATATCGATCCGCCTGCACAGGACAACCTCTTGGTTGGCACGTGAAGCGTCAGACCTGATCCAGTGAAAGGGTCAGGTCGGCGATAAGATCGTCGGGGTGTTCGATGCCGATTGACAGCCGGATCGTGGAATCAAGCACACCGATACGCTGACGGACATCGGCAGGAACGCCTGAATGCGTCATCGTTGCGGGATGAGAAGCAAGGGATTCCGTGCCGCCAAGGCTTACCGCAAGTTTGAATATGTTGAGCGCATTGAGAAATTTGAAAGATGCGGCCTGCCCGCCGACAATGTCGAATGAGAAGGTGGATCCTGCCCCCGAACATTGGGCGGCAAACACCTTGCCAACCGCGGATGCCGGATCGCTGAATGGCAGGTAGTGGATTTTTTCGACCTTGGGATGGGCATTCAGGAATTCAGCCACAAGCCTGGCGTTGCTGTCCGCCCGTTCCATCCTGATTTGCAGCGTCTCCAGGGAACGTCCGAGCATCCAGCACGAGTGCGGATCGAGCTGCGTGCCGATCGCCCCACGTAGGGCCTTCACCTGCTTCATCACATCCTTGCGCCCCAGTGCCGCCCCGGCGATAAGATCGGAATGCCCGCCAACATATTTTGTCAGCGAATAGAGCGAAATATCGGCGCCATGTTCTATGGGCCGCTGGAATACAGGACCAAGAAGCGTGTTATCGCAGGCGATGATCGGCCTGTGCCCCTGCCTTTTGCCAATCACCTCGGCGACTCGGCCTATCATGGCGATGTCGACAATGCTGTTCGTCGGATTGGCGGGGGTCTCGATCAGGATAACGGACACCCTGCCTTTCGCCATCGCCTCCTCTGCCGCCGCCATGACCGAGGTTTCGCTGACACCATCGGCGAAACCCACTGCGGACACGCCGAAATTATGAAAGGTCTTCGCGAGAAGCGTTTCCGTGCCGCCGTAAAGGGGCTGGGAATGGAGCACTGTATCGCCGGGCCGCACGAAGGCGAAAAGCGTCGTCGAAATCGCGGACATGCCCGAGGAGAAGAGCGCACAGCTCTCCGTCCGTTCATAAACTGCAAGACGATCCTCGACGATCTCGCTGTTTGGATGGTTGAAACGCGAATAAACGAGACCGGCGCCTCTACCCTCCGGCGGCTCCTTGCGCCCGGAGACATAATCGAAGAAGTCGCGACCATCTTCTGCCGACTTGAAAACGAAGGTGGATGTCAAGAACACCGGTGGCTTCACGGCGCCCTCCGACAACTCCGGATCATACCCGTAATTGAGCATCTGGGTTTCGGGATGAAGAGCATGGTTGCCGATATGGGTTTTGGACGGATGCGGCGCAGTCATTTCCGATGATCCCTCAGCTGGCGTTGAACTTCCTGCAGGTTACACGCAATGAAGTCGAAATGCCTTGCATTTTGGAGCGTTTATATGCCCCATAAAGCAATATATTGCGGAGAATTGTAATTTATGTCGCAGAAAATTGCAGACCCGATCGACCGGCGGATACTTCGGGAATTGTCCGCCGATGCACGGATCACGAATAACGAACTCGCCGAGCGCGTGGGGCTGTCGGCATCCGCATGTCTACGCCGGCTTCGACGCCTGGAAGAAATGGGTGCCATCAAGGGATATTCCGCCATCATCGACCCGGCGATCGAGGGATGGACCATGACAGCTCTCGCATCCATTCGCCTCAGCCGCCAGCACGATGATGAAATCCGGATGTTCGAGGCGGCGGTTCTTGAGTGGGACGAGGTTCTCGAATGTCATCTTGTCACGGGCACGAAGGATTACATGCTGAAGGTCATGTGCGGCGGACTGGAGGATTACGAGCGTTTCATCAAGGACAAGATCGCGAAGCTGAAATGCGTGGACACCATCGAGACCAGCTTCGTCATGAACACGATCAAGACGCGGCGCATCTGGTCGGCGTAACGCGCGGACAATGTCGCGCTGGCTGCATGCCGTCCGCACCTTCCGGGGGAAATTTTGATCCGAATTAGGGTCGTGGCGGGTTGAGATGATGTACGGCAAAGGGTATCAGGTGCCCCATTCTCGGGCGGCTCTTCCGCAAGCAACAAGGCACATCCTGACATGAACCCGGACTTCCTCGTCACCCATTCCGGCGGCTTCCATGCCGATGAACTTCTGTCGAGCGTTGTGCTGACACGGCTTTTCCCGCAGGCCCGCCTCATCCGCAGCAGGGCACCGGAATGGCTCGCTGCCGGTGCGGACCGCATCATCTACGACGTGGGCGGCGCCTACGACGCAGCAAGAGGAATGTTCGACCACCACCAGCGCGGCGCGCCGTTACGCGATGACGGACAGCCCTACAGTTCGTTCGGGCTGATCTGGAAGCATTTCGGCCGCGATTATCTTGCTGCCTTCGGCGTTCCAGAACACCACATCGAAACCATTCACGCTTCTTTCGATGCCGGTTTTGTGTTGCCTGTTGACCTTGTTGACAATGGGGCGCTCAGCCCCTCGACCGCCGGACCGCTCGCCGGGCTGACCCTGCCCGTCCTGCTTGAAACTCTGAAACCCGTTTTTGATGACACCGATCCCGAAGCGGACAATCGCAATTTCCACGCGGCGCTGGGCATTGCCCGCAGCTTCGTTGAGGCAAAAATAACCAACAGTGCCGCAAAGTTGCGCGCCGAAGCGCTTGTGAAGCAGGCTATCGTGGATGCTGGCGAAGGGCATATTCTCGAGTTGCCGATGGGAATGCCGTTCCGGCCCGCCATCGTGAAGGCAGGCGCCGATAATCTGCTCTTCGTCGTTCATCCGCGTAACAACGACTGGTGCCTGACCGGTATCCGGCGCGCCGACGAGGGCTTCGCGTTGCGGGCGGATCTGCCGGCGGCCTGGGCAGGCCTGACTGACAAGGATCTGGAAGCGGTTTGTGGCGTGGAAGGCGCGAGCTTCTGCCATAACGGCCGGTTTGTCGCAGCTGCAAAGACCCGCGACGCCGCGTTGGCCATGGCAGAACTGGCGGTGAAAGAGGCTCTCTCCTTCAGCAACAAAGCACCGGCGACAGAGCCGTCAAATGGCGGGACCTGAGCGCCTGGCTGCTGATGCGGTTCGGGCGGGGCAAATCCGCGATCCTGTCTGCATTTTTTAAAACGCGGTTCTCCGCATAGCGTCTGGACGCAAATTTCTGCGGAACAATCTGTAGATGTTGAAGTTACCCTTCGTGAGGAGGAGGACCATCTATGACCAGCAGAGCCATTTTTGCGGGGGCAGCAACTGCCCTGTCGATGCTTTTTTCCACCGCCGCACTGGCCCAGACCGACCTGACGATGTGGTATCACGGCGCAGGCAATGTTGAAGAACGCAAGATTCTGGCCGGTATCATCGAGGACTTCAACTCGTCCCAGTCGGACTGGCGGGTCTCGCTTCAGGAATTCCCCCAGAATGCATATAATGAATCCGTCACCGCTGCTGCGCTTTCCAACAAGCTGCCGGACATTTTGGATGTCGACGGTCCGAACATGCCCAACTGGGCGTGGTCCGGATATTTGCAACCACTGAAGATCGACGAGACAAAGCTTGCGAATTTCCTGCCCGGCGCCGTGGGCCGGTGGGGAGACATGCTCTATTCGGTCGGTCTGTGGGACGCTGCCGTGGCGGTTTTCGCCCGGAAATCGGTGCTCGATGAAAACGGTATCCGCATTCCAACTCTTGAACAGCCGTGGACCGGCGAGGAATTCAACGCAGCCCTTGAGAAGCTCGCTGCCAGCGGCAAGTTCGAATATGCCATCGATCTCGGCATGGCCGATAAAACCGAATGGTACAGCTATGCTTTCAGTCCCTTTCTGGAAAGTTTCGGCGGCAGCCTGATCGACAAGGCGAATTATCGAACCGCCGAGGACTTCCTCAATGGAGACAATGCCGTCAAGTTCGGGGAGTGGTGGCAATCCCTGTTCGCCAAGAAGCTTGCCCCCGGGACATCGCAATCACCCGCCGACCACGAAACCGGATTTGTGGAAGGTCGCCACGCCTTGCAATGGATGGGCAACTGGGTTGCGGTGAAGGCTCTGGAAAAATATGGAGACGATCTGCTTTTCCTGCCTGCGCCTGATTTCGGGCAGGGTCCGAAAATCGGCGCGGGGTCATGGCAGTTTGGCGTTTCGGCCACCAGCAAGCATCCCGAAGGCGCTTCCGCCTTCATCGAATTCGCCATCCAGGACAAATATCTCGCGCAGTTCTCGGATGCGATCGGTCTTATCCCGGCCACGCCCTCGGCAGCCCAGATGACGAAGAATTACAAGAAGGGCGGCCCGCTCGAAGTTTTCTTCGAACTATCCAGACGCCAGGGTACGTTGCGTCCTGTCACTCCGGCCTACGCCTTCATCTCGCCGGTCTTCTCCAAGGCTCTTTCCGACATTGCCAACGGTGCGGATGTGGCCGATACCCTCGATAATGCAACGGACGAGATAAACAACAATCTGGAACGCAATTCCGGTTACCAACCCAAATAGGGGCGTGATCGATGGCGCTCTTTTCTTCACAGAGAAAACCGGCCCGGGACGGCTTCACGGGCTGGTTCATGGCCGCACCGGCGGTGGTGCTGATCGGGCTCTTCCTGATCACACCATTTCTGCTGGGGCTGGGTTTTTCCTTCACCAACCAGCGGCTCACATCTCCCAACCCGACGGAGTTCGTCGGCTTTGAAAACTACAGCCGGCTGCTGGGCGTCGGTGTGCTGACGCTCAAGCCGGAAAGGCAGGCCAATGGAAGCATCAGCCGGGATGCGGATGGCTCCATCTCCTATCCGAGAATTCGTAATTTCACCCGCAACAACTCCGACTATCCTCATCTGGACGGAATGCGGGAATATAAGAACTTCAGCTGGGGCGAGAACCGGATCGTCATTCTCGCACGCGACGTCGTATTTCTGACCGCCGTCGTAAACACCCTTTCCTTCGTGGTCGTGGTCGCGCCGGTTCAGGCGGCGCTAGCGCTGTTTCTTGCCCTGTTGGTGAACCAGAAAATCCCCGGCGTCACGATTTTTCGTGCGATCTATTTCATGCCGGTGGTCTTGTCGGTGGTCGTGGTGGCGCTTCTCTGGCGGTTTATTTATGCCGCCGATAATGGGCTCTTGAACAGCCTTCTGAGCTATATGAGTTTTGGGCTCTTCCAGCCCGTCGACTGGCTGGGCAGAACCGATACCGCCTTATGGGCCATTCTGGTGATGTCAGTCTGGCAGGGCGTCGGTTTCCATATGGTCATCTGGCTTTCCGGCCTGCAGACTATCTCGCCCGATCTCTACGAGGCAGCGGACATTGAAGGCGCGAGCCGCTGGCAGAAGTTCCGCATGATAACCTGGCCGCTGCTGCGCAACACGGCCGTACTCGTTATCATCGTTATTACCATGCAGGCTTTTGCGCTTTTTGCGCAGATCGATGTGATGACCAAAGGCGGGCCTCGCGACTCTACGCAGAGCATCGTCTATCAGGCGGTTGAGCGAGGATACCGCCAGCAGGACATAGCCGCGGGCTCCGCAATTTCTGTCGTCCTTTTCCTGCTTGTCCTGTGCATTTCGCTCACCCAGCGCTACCTGACAAGGGAGAAGCAATGATGCAGGCCGGACGCCGCAAAAGTCCCGTTTTTCTCATCGGCAATTACGCGCTCATGCTCGCCTTCGCGGGGATCTTCATCCTACCCCTGTTGTTCATGGGGTTCTCATCGCTAAAACCGAACGACCAGCTGTTGAGCGATGCGACTTCGATACGAGCCTTCCTGCCGGTGGGAGATCTTTCGCTCGAAAACTATACTGCGGCTTTCGCCCGGGCGCCGATTGCAACCTTCATATTCAATTCCGTTGTGGTAACTGGCGTCACCGTATTTCTCGCCCTGCTGCTCGGCTCGCTTGCCGCCTTCGCTTTTACTTTTTTGAACTGGCGCGGCAAGGACGTTCTCTTCTCGATCATTCTCGCCACGCTCATTATTCCGTTTGAGACGATTGCAGTGCCGCTGCTGCTGGAGGTTAACAATCTGCCATGGATCGGCAGCGGCGGGTTTACCTGGGGTTGGCTCAATTCCTGGCATGTGCAGATCATTCCATGGATCGCGGACGGATTGACGATTTTTCTCTTCGTCCAATATTTCAAGGATCTGCCGAAGGAATTACTGGAGGCGGCACGTATCGACGGAGCCAGCTGGCTGCGTATCTACGCACAGGTGGTAATGCCGCTCAGCGGGCCGGTGATCGCAACAGCTGCGATCTTGAAGTTTCTCGTCATGTACAGCCAGCAGTATCTATGGCCGCTTCTCGTCACGCAGTCCGAGGCTTACCGGCCGGTTATGGTGGGGCTGCAGTATTTCTTCCAGCTCAATACGCCCTGGGGTGAAGTCATGGCCTATCTCACCATTATTACCCTGCCCGTGCTGATATTTTACCTGTGTCTGCAGAGACTTTTCATCTCCAGCATCGCAGCAAGCGGAATAAAGGGATAGCGTTTTGGAGGCTGCCCGACATCTTAAACCGCCAGGCCCGCCGCCATCCGGTCTTCTCGCGATCCCACGACAATAACATCCTCCTTACCCCCTGCCGGGACGGGTATAATTCCGACAGGGACGCGTGCAACTGCTCTCTCTCAAAAACGGGTTCCAGTCTTTCGCCGCCAGGATTGCCCAGGCAGTAGCGCCGACATGCGGCAGTCTGAAATATTTGAAATCGGCAGAGGTCGAGGCAGGCCCGATCATCAGCCCCGTCGTCAACTCCGGCCCGACAGTGGCATAGACCAGACCATCGGGCGATACCTCAACATCAATGGTGGCAAGCAGGGCTTCGGCGCGCCCGGCGTGGCCTGCATGCTGAAACGCAAGCGCTGCCTGCGCCGTGCCTTCCAGCCAGATGCCGTCCCGGTCATCGTTGAAATCAAAGCCTTCCCCGACCGCATAGTGCCGGTCGATCCATTCCAGCACGCGCTCGGCGCGGCCGCGGAATTCCGGAACGGCGAGGATGGGCCAGAGTTCGGAATCTATTCCCGACTGGGTTAAATTGGGCCGATCGCTGCCGGGCAGGCTACCAACATAAAAACGACCCTGCTGCTCATTCCACATGGCGTCGAGGAACTTGCCTGCCCTGTCCTGCATCGTCCGCCAAGTTTTATCGTCCCCACTCTCGGTGAGCCAGCTGGCAACGGCGTAAACGTCAAGATTGTGCTCCGTCGATTTCCAGTCGAGTTTCACCGGAGACGGTTCGTGGCCAAATGTGCCGCCTGTGTAACCGATGTCGCTGTCACCCTTGGTATATGCATCGATCCAGCGCATGATTTTTGCCGCGGCCTGCAAATAGGCTGGATTGTCGGAGCGCTCAGAGGCGGTAAGCAGAGCAAGGGCCGCCCAGGCGAGATTGCCTGTCGCACTGCCGACCTGATAGCCGTCTTCGACCCAGGCATTGCTGGCGGCATTCCAGAAACCGGGCAGGAGCATAACCTCCGTTTTGCTGACGACCGGGCCGGAGCGATAGGCGTTGCGCAGGCGGCCATCACTGTAACGGCGGTCACGGTTCACGGCCAGCAGCAGCGCATCGGCAACCCTTGTTGCTTCTGCGTCTTTCCCACATGCAAAAAGAGCGATGGATGCCAGCGCATTGTCATAGGTGAAACCCGTATTTGAAAGCGCCGGATCGAGCGCCTTGCCACCTGGCGCAGGCTCGAAGCTGCGGAACACGAAGGGCGCGGGAGAACCATCCATCTTCCCGGCAAGACCCGCGCATAAGCGCGAAGCGAGCATATCACGGACGGATCCGGATGCAGCGCGCCCGTCACCTCCAGCCAACACTGTCATGACACAGGACATCAGGATCGCAGGGATGATCGATCTGAGAGGCATGAGCGCAATTCCCGTTTGATCGAAACCTTTCAAGGCGGCAGCCGGCCATCGGGACCGTGTTGTGTCCGGCAAAGTCCTGTTCAATCGCCCCCTGATTAGCTGAAGGCCCTTGCGAGCAACATCTGCATGGATTTTATCAGGTCGCCCTGTTCCGCCACATTTTCCGGTGCAGTGCGGAAAAGCAGCCGCAGGATAGCCCGATGCTGCTCGGCGGTTGCAGCAAGGCAGAATTTTCCGGGTATTAGCTGGTCTTTTGTTGCATCGATCTGCAACCAGCCCACCTCCGGCACGAATATGGCCTGCGCTTCTGTAGAAGAAGTGAAACCCGCAAGCGTCACGGTTTCAGTCGACAGTGCCACGATCTTCACCCCTGTCACCGCATTGCCCTGCCGTAATTGTCCGCCAAGGTTTACGCTGATCGGCTCCTCCCTGTCGAAACGCGGCAATTCGATGCAGCAGATAAGGCTGATGAAGGCAATCACCATGGCGACGGCCGACCAGATAAGGTTGAGACAATCGCGCGCCGAAAATTCCACGGGTGCGTCCCATCCATAAACGGCAATCAGCACGGAGATGGCCGAAGTGAGGGTTACAAGGGCAAAGAATAGCGCCGTCGGGCCGTGAACGCGCACCTGTGACCTGTCTCCGCCCTTTTCCGTGACCTTGAAAGGGCGTCCGAAAGGTTTTCGCATGGCCTGAAAAAGCGTGATCGTGATCGGAACGGCGGTCAGTGCGTGTGTCACCTCGGTGAAAAGCGGCAGTGTGCGCTTTCCCGATATCCAGGTGGAATAGGCCCAGAACAGCGCAAGCGATGACAGACCGAGTTGCATGAACATCAACTCATCGGCCTGGAGCGCGGAAACGCCGGTCAGCCAATAGATGGAAGGCGCGAGCAGCAGGCAAAGGATGAAGGGTTTCGAAAGCCAGCAGAACAGGCCGTGCAGATAATGCAGCCGCTGCGTCAGGGTGAAATTGCCGCGCCACAGCGGCCCGGTGCGCAAAAGTCCAATCTGGATGGTGCCGAGACACCAGCGCGTGCGCTGCGTGATATACTCCGGCAGGCCTTCTGCCGATAATCCGACGCTGAGCTTTTCATTGAGCCAGCGTGTCACATACCCCCGTTCCATCAACCGGTAGGTCAGCAGCATGTCTTCCGAAAGTGCATCATGCGGGAAACCTCCGAGTTCGTTCACCGCTGCCCGCCGCAGAACGAAGCTCGTTCCGACGCAGAACGCACAACCGACCGCGTCCTTTGCAGGCTGGAATACGTCGAAGAATACCCGTTGATCATCCACGAAGGAATTGCGGACACCGAGATTATGCTGGATGGGGTCGCTGTTGAAATAAAATTGCGGTGTCTGCACCACGGCCACTTTGGGATCGGCAAAAAGTCCGGTCACGCGTGACAGGAAATTGGCCTGCGGCGCAAAATCAGCGTCGAGAACCATGATGAAATCTGAAACTTCCGACAACGCATTGGTGTGGACAAGCGCTTTGTTCAGGTTCCCCGCCTTTGCGTGCTTATTGTCCGGCCGCGTCACGTAATTGACGCCGACTGTTTCGCAATAGTCCCGAACCTCGGACCTGCGCGTATCGTCGCAGACGAAAACGCGCAACCGCGGATATTGCATTGCCTGCGCCGCGACAATCGATTTTTCAAGCACGTTCAAAGGTTCATTGTAGGTGCAGATGAACACATCGACCAGCGGCGCATTGGGATCGCCCGTAATCCCGGCTTCGGCTTCGTCTGCAATGGAAGACCAGTCCGTTCGTCTTGTCAGGATCAGGATCGATCCCATCGCATAAAGCACGGAGATCAGTTCGAAAGTGAAATAGATGTAATTCCAGGCGGTTTCCAGCGAAAGCTCTAAGGGAGGCAGCGTATCGGTGGCGCGCCACAAAATATAGACGCTGAGCGAAAGCAGCATGATGGTGCTGAACGCCAGCCGGTCCAGCGTTCGCCGCGGGTCGGCAAGCATGGTGAACAGGATCGCGCAGAGGGCGATGATGAGATTGACATAAAGGACGGACTGAACATCGCCCTCTGAAGTGAAATACATCGCTTGTCCTCATGGTTGACCGGATACGTCCCAAAAGCCGCGCCCGATAGCGTGCGCGAATGAGGCTGCTTCGACTGTGTGAAACAGGTGGGTCGCCCTGCGGGCGTCGTGGACGCGCCCGCAGGGGCTTGCCCAATCCATGCGGGTGTCAGGATTGGGTGCGCGGTGCTTTCGCGGTGGCATCTGCACCGCTGATCGCATGCTGCGTGATGATATCCGGCTTTGTAGTGTGCGCCGCTATTCCCGGCGGCTGTTGCGGCTGCCCGCCCATGCCCATCTGCTCGAATATTTTCTCTCGTGATGTCTCGATGAGCGTCCAGGCGGCCTGCCTCACGTCGGGCATTTCGCTGGCGGATGCCTGCGCAAACTGGAAGAGGCTTGCCGATGCCTCATGAACATATTCCCGGGTCTTGCCGAGCCATTCGCGCGGTAGACTTACACTCACCCAGGTACCGACCGAACAGACACCGTTTTTCATAAACTGGCTCTCGGATGTCCCGGCCATGCGGATATAAGCGTAAAGCTCCCGCCGCTCCGTGGGGGGAAACGGTACGGCATAATCGAGGTCGACGCGTTCGGTGGTTCGGGGCACCAGCCGCTCTACCACCCCGTCAGCCTCCTGCGCCCAGGCATCGGCATTTACCTTTACCCTTGAACCCACGGAAAGGGCCTGCGCCTGACGTTCGGAAAAAATTGCCACGACGAAAGCGTTGCGACAGTCGAGCGCCTCCGCCAAGGTGTCGCCGGCCACCACTTCACGTCCCGTCACGGCAACCGGCTTATAAAGCGTCGTGCCCGGCGGAATGGCGAGATCGGCGCGGGTCAGTCTGTCGATACGCGCGGCCTCCGCGGAGGCAAGCGCTTCGAGTTCGCTTTTTCGCGTCTGCATGGTCGTCATCTGCATCTGGATTTGCAGCAGATCAGCGGACCTTGTGCGGATTTCCTGCTGAAGATTTTGCAGGGATTGCAGATCGGAACCGATATAGATGCCCTGGCGCGCGAAGCTCATTTCCTTGTTCAGCTTGTCGACGGCAACTTTCGCGGCCTGCAGTTTTGTATCTTCAAGTTGTATCGTATCGGCGATGTCGTCGCCAATTCCGAAATAAACACCCTTGGCAACCAGCTTCTGTTTGCGCACCGCTTCTGCTTTCGCGATGCGGGTCGAATAGGTCACCATCTGCAAAGCAGCCTTTGCCGCTTCAAGGTCGGATTCTGTTCTCTGCAGTAAAGCCGCTTGCTGGCTGAGAAGATCATTGTTCAGATTGTCGACCCGGCTAGCATAATCGCCGATAATCGCGTTTTTCTGGCGAAGTTCATTGTCGAGCGCCGCCAGTTGCACTTTCAGGCCGATCAGAGTGGTGTTGTCGACCTTGTCGTTTTCAACAGCCGCCCTGCCGTTACCGGATATTTTCACCACGCCACTGATGGGGGTCGTCAGCGGAATGACGGGAGCATTGATCAAGGCGCGGTTTGTCTGCGAAGTGAAGACAGGTGGAAACACGGAGGAGGAAAACACTGTGGCGACAACACCGAGAACAGTATATGAGGCCAGCCTGACCGAGGCGCCTTGAGGTTTTTCTTTATCTCTATTGCGGAACAGCATGGCACGAACTCCTGTTTTGTTGAACAGCATTTCCTCCCGCAGTATTAAAATAGTCCATCAAGTTTTTTTGCAGCGCAACATCGTTAAGATTGCATTAAGACATTTTCCGAAATTGCCGAAATACTATGCATCTGCCGGCTTTATGGACGCAAAATTTCACCCATGAAAACTTCCTGGGTCAAATTTCAGTGGTTCCATATTAGCTGTGCCTTTATAGCGGCAGCCGGCACCCGCCTTGTGCACTTTGCTCGACCGGGGTGCACAACCTGAGAATGTACCGCGTTTCCACTATGGCAGAGAGAAAATTTTAAAGAATCGCTTTGGCGGCAGGTCGCTCTGCTCTGAGCGCCGAAAGCGGCTTCACTCTTCCGTGCTTCGGGCAAAATATTTTGACCATTCGTTCGCGCTGAAGGCTATGGGGACGGCCAGGAGGTCCAATCGCTCTCCGCTAGACAGCCGTTATATCGAGATATAATCGCGAGGCACGGCGGCCATGCCGTCACCGTTCATTCCATATCATCGAGAAACGGGTGCCTTTTTTGAGTTCCGGGTGCGTGTGCGTCTGCTCGACCCGGGCGCCAATATTCTGCGCCATCGCCATGATCAGCTTGGTGCCGAGACCGGTGCCGCGAGGGGCTGAATCCGGTTTCACACCGACGCCGTCATCCTCCACAACAAGAATGAACCGGCCGTCCTGGGCGGACAGGTTAATGCGCACTGTGCCTTCTTGATCCGGATAGGCATATTTGAGCGCGTTTGTCAGAAGTTCAGTGACGATGACACCGAGCGCAACGGCATGGTCGGCGTTCAGATCAACCTCACAGAGCGACGTTTCGACCGTGATGGAGGAAGAGCCCGGAACAGCTTGGAACAGGTCGCTTATGATCGAGGTGAGATAAGAATTCAGGGATACGAGACCCACATTCGCTGTATTGTAGAGACTGCGATGAACGCCGGCGATCGCAGAAATCCGGCTCTGCGTCTCCAGCAACGCCGTTTCTGCTTCCTGGGACTTCAGCGTATTGATCTGCAGCCGGATCATGGCGGAAACCAGTGAGAGACTATTCGCGATGCGATGGTTCATCTCTTTCACCATCATTTCCGCATGCTCTTTGGCCTTTATCAGCAGACGGTCAGCTTCCTCTTTTGTCTGGCGCAGGCGATGGTTTTCAAGCGCCTGGTTGATGGCTGCCAGCAACAGCGGAAAAAAGTCGTCTCCAACATTCTTGATGACGTAATCGGCGGCACCTGCCTTGAGCGCGTCTATGGCGATCTGGGCCTCGTTGGACCCCGTTACGTAAAGAACGGGAACCCGGGCCGGCACCGTCTCGATCGCCGCCAGAAACTCCATTCCCGTCGCCGTCTGAAAATAGTGATCGAGAACGACGACATCGAACTGCCCGTTTTGGAAAAGCTCAAGCCCGGAAGCAACGGACGCGGCATGGACCACCTCCATTCCGTGGCGACCAAGGACGCGGCTCGCAAGCCGCGCCAGAGCCGGGTCGTCATCGACATACAAAACGTGCAGAGCCATCATGCCTTCAAGGTATCTGTATTACGGAAAAGAAAAGGCCGAGATTTTTGATGGCATTCGCGAAGCCCTCATAGTCGACCGGCTTTGTTATATAAACATTCGCACCGAGATCATAGCATTTCTGAATTTCGGTTTCGTCATCAGTGGTCGTCAAAACCACGACAGGCAGACGGCGGGTGTATTCATTGCTTTTGATCTGCTCGAGAATGCTGATGCCGGACATGTCGGGGAGATTGAGGTCGAGCAAAACGAGCAGATAGCGATCCTTGCTGACGAGCCCGTCCCGGCTTTGGCCCAGGATATAATCCAGCGCCTTTGCACCGAGTGTGAACGGCACGATCTCGTTGTTGACACCTGCTCTGCGCACATTCTTCTCGATCAGACGGGCATGTCCCTCGTCGTCTTCGATCATCACGATCGTTACTTCCTGACCGGTCGCTTTCATTTGTCGCCTTCCTTCGTTACTCTTCTGAGGTCACTCGGAAGCAGCAAGATAAATGTGCTGCCTTCCCCGAGTCGCGACTCCACCCTAATGTCACCTCCTAAATTTCTGATTAGCGAACGGACATGTGCGAGACCTATTCCTTCACCGGGCTGGTCCTGTTCGCCCGCCCGACGAAACAGTTCGAAGACACGCTCAAGATCCTGCTCACCGATACCGCGCCCGTTGTCGCCAATTTCAATGGCGATCGCGCCGCGCCCGGCCGGATAGGCGCGTGCCGTTAACCTCAGAGGGCGCCCAGGCATCTGATATTTCACCGCGTTATCGAGAAGATTACCTAGAATCTGGTCGAGAGATATGCGGTCCGTCACGACTGTCAGCTTGGGCGTGTCGACATGAATCTCGCCTCCATTGGCCGTGATCTGGTGGCGCACGGTCTCTGAAAGCGAGGAGAGCAAAGTTTCGATATCGACTTTCTCCGGCTGAAGCTTGCGCTGGCCGTCACGGGATATCTTCAGAATGGCGTTGATCAGCTGGTCCATCTTGCGGGTCGATGAACGGATAAACCCGATGGCTTCGGGTATGTCTTCCTCAACCGCCAGCCGCGCCTCTCGGATCACGTCCTGCGTCAGCGTTTTTCCATCTGCCAGGACATAGTTGGTGACCGGCTTCAGCGACGTATCGAATTCAGAAAGGAAGCCCATGATGTTGACAAGCGGCGCCCTCAGATCATGAGTAACGATATAAGCGAAGCGCTGAATTTCCTGGTTGGCCCGGCGAAGATCGCGTGTTCTTTCCTCGACACGCTCCTCAAGATGGCGATTGAGTTCGTCCACATCCTCCCGCGACCTGTTTAGCGCGCGAATATAAGTAAAGACGAGCAGTATCGACCCGCCGACCACGATGAGAATTGCAACGGCACCGCCAATCGTTACCCAACGAAGTGTATTGGCGGCGCCCAGTTGATCCGCAACGATGACGCGCAGGCGATCGTCGGTATCCGACTGAAGGTCCGACAGAACACTCCTGATCTCATTCATGAAGCGTTTGCCGTCGTTATTTCGAACGACCTCGGCTGCCTCGGTAATGCGACCCGCGCGCTGCAAATCGATGGTTTCGCGTGTCTCGGAGAGCTTTGCGTCGATCGCCTGCTTCAAGCCAGCGAGAGGTTGCTTATATCGCTCTTCCCCTTTCAGAAGATCGAGAAGTCGCGCCTGGCGTTCGGGCAAGCCCTGAAGGGCCTCTTCGTAAGGCCCCAGATATTCGCGATTGTTGGTAAGCAGATATCCCCGCTGGCCGGTTTCGACGTCCTGCATCGTCGTCAGCACATCCAGAATTGCGGCACGGACACGGCGCAGTTCCGCCGTTTCCTGGGAATAGCGATTATTCACCTGCACCAGCCACAAAGAAGTGGAGACCATGCCAATCAAAATTGCAACGCCAACAGCAAGCATCAAAAGGCTTCGCTGGGCAAACGGTGAAAAACCAGTCACAGCAGTAACATTCCCGGTAGGCAGTTAGTTCGCGGCACAAACTAGAGTACGCAAGCGACGGATGCGAATGATTTCTTTTTACACAAGAGTGGAACCACCTCGATCTTCAGGCGTTCAGCGCTGTTGGTAAAATGTCCGGGCGCGCCTGCGACCATGTGAATGCGGTAAGCTATGCAATATGATTTTCAGGGAAAGCATATCCTCGTTCTGGAAGACGACGCCCTTCTGGCAATGGATATGGAGGACTTTCTGTCCGACCTCGGTGTCGACGTCATCGGGCCGGTTTCCGATATAGCCGCAGCGCTGGAGAAAATAAGCGCAACCGATCTGGATGGAGCGGTCATCGACCTCAATCTCAAGGGCGAGTTATCCTTTCCCGTGATCGAACGACTGAGGGCCGAGAGCATACCTTTCGTCATCTGCAGCGGATATGCCGAGATACCCGGTATTCGCACGCAATTGACAGGGCTGACGATCATTTCCAAGCCGTGCGATTTTGATAATCTCCCGAATGTTCTGGCGACCGAATTCGCGCATACCGGCTAGCGGGAAAATACCGCAACGTCCGGTAACGCTGATAGGCGAAACTTCAGTCCAGAGGGAAAATCACCCGATATTTCAGGCCGTCGCGATCATAGCGGATTTCACTGTCGCCCTGCAGCTCGTACTGGGCTCCCCTTGTAACAAGGGTCGTTCCGAAACCGGTCTCCAGCGGAGCGGAAATGGGCGGGCCACCGCTTTCATGCCAGCGCAGCTCGATAAGGTCCCGGCCTTCATCGTTACGAAGCCTTTTCCAGAAGACCTGCACCTTCCCGGTTGCTTCTGAAAGCGAACCGTATTTCTGCGCATTCGTCACCAGTTCATGTAAAATCATGCCAAGCGCCAATGCGGATTTAGGCGATACGCTAACCCCGTCAGGACCGTCGAGCTCGACGCGGCTGGCAAAAGTGTTATGGGGTTCAATTGCCCGCTTCACGACATCCTTGAGATCGGTTTGTCCCCAGTTGCTCTGGAAAAGCAGGGCATGACTTTCGGCGAGCGCACTCACGCGGGCCACGAGCCTCTCTTGATAATCCTCTACGGATGAACTGCCTTTTGCAGTGCGCCGAATGATGGAAATGACCATCGCCATCGTGTTCTTGACACGATGGCTGAGTTCGCGGACGAGCAGCTCCTTGTGCATTTCCGCCCGTCTCCGCTCCTCCTTTTCCCGTGCTTCCGCGAGAGCGCGACCGACTGCGGAGGGCAGCCTCGCCAGTCGCTGCTTCAGGACATAATCAGTGGCGCCGCGCCTGAAGGCATCGATCGCCGCGTCTTCGCCGAGAACACCGGAAACGAAAATGAAGGGCGTGTCGGGTCTCGTTTGCATGACGACATCAAGCGCAGCCATGCCGTCAAAGTCCGGCAGGGAAAAATCTGCGAGAATGATATCGAACTGCTGATTTTCCAGAGCCTCGATGAAGGAAGTTTTACCCACCGCCCTGGTCACGACAGGGGGCGGAGAGATCCGTGAAAGCTGATCCTCGATCAGTTCGGCATCAACCGAGCTGTCTTCGAGAAGAAGAAGCTTGCTTTGCTCCATCTGCGGCATCGCCTCAAGCACCATTGCGGCGCGCGCCCGGCGGCGGTTCGTTCAGCAGGGCCCAGAACACGCCAAGATCCTGTATCGCCTTAAAAAACTGATTGAACTCCACCGGCTTCACCACAAAGGCGTTCACGCCGAGTTCGTAGCTCTTTACGAGATCCTGTTCTTCACGGGAGGAGGTCAGCATGACGACCGGAATATGCTTGAGGTGATCGCTGCCCTTAACGGTCTGGAGGACCTCGAGCCCGTCAACTTTCGGCAGCTTGAGATCAAGAAGAACCACGGTCGGATCACCGGCAGGCCGGTTGTGGAAGCTACCCGAGGCGTTGAGATAATCAAGCGCTTCGGCACCATCACGCGCAATGACGACCTCGTTCGCCAGTTGACATTTTTCCAGCGCAGTTAGCGTCAATTCCAGATCGCGTGGATTATCCTCCACGAGAAGAATAGGTCTGAGTTCAGGCAATTTTTTCCTCTTCAACTTTCGTAACCGGCAATGTGAAGGAGAACGTGGCTCCCTCTCCCACAGTTCCCTTAGCGCTGACCGAACCGTGGTGGCGTTCAACAATTCGTCTTACCAGCGCAAGTCCAATTCCCGTTCCCTCAAAATCCTCTACCCGCTGCAATCTCTGGAACACACCAAAAAGCTTGCTGTAATAGGCCATGTCAAAGCCGACACCGTTATCCTCGACCGAGTAGGTCACGCCACCTTCGGTTTCTGCCGCGGAAATGGTGATAATCGAAACGGGTTTCTGGCGGGAATATTTGATCGCGTTGTCAACGAGGTTGTACCACACCTGCCGAAGCAGGGTCGGATCTCCGAGCGATACGGGCAGATTGCCGATATGCCATTCGATCTGCCGATCAGCGATGGAATGAGCGAGGGAGCGGCGAACCTCGTTCACGACTTTCTCCATGTCTACCGGCACCATTGTGATTTGGGTGCGGCCGAGCTGCGAGAAATTCAGAAGATCATCCACGAGCCTGCCTGCGCCGAGTGCCGCTTCGGAGATCATCTGCAGATAGTGGAGCGATTTTTCATCCAGGGCGTTGCTGCGTTCGCGCAAGAGCTGAGCGAAACCGACAATATGACGGAAGGGCGCGCGGAGATCATGCGAAACCGAGTAGGAAAATGCCTCCAGCTCCTTGTTGGTCCTCTGCAATTCTTTCGTCAAATCCGCCATTTCCTCCGCCTTGCGCAGGACGATGCCGATGATCGCGCCACGCAACTCCCGCGCCGCTGCAAGCTCGGGCGCTGACCACGGTGAAGCTGTGTTGCGCACCTGCTCTTTCCAGGTTTCGAACGATTTGCGCGGATGAATGCGCCCGCTCTCATGCACTGTCTTGTGCGGATCCCCGCCCCAGCGCACCGTCTTTACGACTTCCGGCCGAAACCAGATCAGCCAGCTTCCGTGCAATTCCGAAACCCGCATCGCGATGATCCCGCTCGCCACGGACGCAAATGCCGCAGCAGCGGGATAATCGCCGGCAAGATTGTCTGTGGCAAATAGGTCTGCAACCTCGCGCTCGCCAAGCCAGCGGATCAATCCTTCGACCTGCTCCTGCGAGGGGGTCTTGCCCACGAGATGATATTCATCGCCAAAAAGGAGTGCCGCTCCCTCAGCCCCCACCTGCTCCAGCAGATCGTCCTTTTCGCTCTCCCCGCCCAGGAGGCCGTCAACCCATCTTTGTGCCGCCGCCATCCGCTTGAGCAGGCGAGCCTGGACATGACCAAGTTCCAGCCGGCGCGAAGCATCCTGAGAACTTTGCTCCATTGCGATCCGCATCGAAAGGAGTTGGGCGGCGAAATCGCAGGCTTCGCGCACGGCGAGCGAGACGGAGTGCGGGGCGGCGTGATGGCATGCGATCAGCCCCCACAATTTGCCATTGACGATGATTGACACCGACATCGAGGCCGCCGTCGCCATGTTACGCATGTATTCCAGATGAACGGGCGAAACGCTGCGGAGCTGTGAAAGGCTCATATCGAGCACTGCGCCCGTTTCCGAGTTGACCTGCGGCATGACAGGCACGGGCCTGTAATCGACGTCCGGGATCATACGCAGACGGTTGACCGTATAAAGCTTGCGCGCCTGTGGCGGGATGTCGCCGGCCGGGAAGCGAAGCCCGATATATGAAGGTAACGCCCCGCTGCCGGCTTCCGCCACGACATGACCGCTCCAGTCGGGACCGAAGTCATAAATAAGGGTCCGGTCATAACCGCTGATCGAGGAAACAAGCTGTGCAACTCGAGACAGTGCGTCGCCCAGCGACGGCGTGTTGTTGAGATATTGGGCGAGGCCTGTCAATTCGCTCATCAGCGCTTCGGCGGATGCGCCCGGGCCTGTTCTCTCAAGCTCGACGATGATCACGCTTCCCGACCGATGCGCCGAGACATCGAGTTTTTTTTCGGTCCAGACATATCTGAAGCTGCTGTCGTCACCGGAATACCAAGCCGGTAACGCCTCGATAAAAGGCAATGTTCCCCGGTCTGGAATCACCCCGATCGATAGAGGTGCATCTAGAAAATCCTGCAGGTTATCGCTCGCCTGCACGACGGCCAACTGACGCGCGGACAGCACGAAGAGTGCGCCATGTTGCTGGATAGCGCCGGGAATGTGGATGGGCTCGGCGCCGCAACTATCCAGCTTCGGCGTGACTGAACTCATGACTTTCTCCAGCCGCTCTGTGATCGACGGCCTGCTCAAAACGCGGCCAGCCTAGCCATTATTCTACGGATGTAAACGTTTGCTTACGCGAAATTGTTTCGCCGTCGGCCACGTCCCTCTCAGGTTTCGGCAACAATTGCGGGCTTCATGAGATAATGACCCACACCCCAGACGTTACCGTCCTCGTGACCAAACAGCCCGGCCGTTGCGAGAAAAAACAGACGCCAGCGGCGTTCCCATAACCGCGCGTCAGCGCCATAAACCCGCTGCAGGATCGGCCTTATGTGGCCGATTTCCCGATCGAAATTCTCAAGCCAGGCGAGAGCGGTGCGCCGATAATGCGATCCCGGCCAGTTCCATTCCCTTTCGACGGTAAGAACCTCGCTGAAACGATGGGGAAGATCAAAAGCGGGCATGATGCCGCCGGTGAAAAAATGCCGGGCAATCCAGTCGGCGGGGTTGTTGTGGTCGAAACGATAGGATCGGCTGCGGTGGTTGAAGACATGGAGGAAAAACTTGCCATCTGGTTTCAGCCAGGCACGAACGCGTTCGAAGAGCACCTGCCAATTCGACATATGTTCGAACATTTCGACCGATACGACGCGATCAAAGTGATCGCCGGTCGCAAAATCGTTCATGTCTGCGGTCACCACGGAAAGATTGGACAGCCCGCGCTCACGCGCGCGGCCGAGGATGGATTCCCGTTGCGATGCGGAATTGGAGACCGACGTGATCCGCGCATTGGGAAAACGCGCTGCCATATAAAGCGACAGCGAACCCCAACCGCAGCCGAGTTCGAGAATGTCCATGCCGTCCTCCAACTCGGCATGGTCTACCGTCTCGGCGAGAGCAGCTGTCTCCGCTTCATCGAGACTTGTCTGGTTATGGGGATAATAGCAGCAGGAATATTTCCGCTGGGCTCCGAGAACCAGTGCGAAAAATTCAGCGGGGACTTCATAGTGTTGCCTGTTCGCCTCGTGGGTATGGCTGGCGACGGGGAATTTCGCCATATCCGCCGCAAAAGCCGCCTCGGCATCCGGCGGTATTTTTGCGAGCCGCCGTTTCGTTCTTGCGCAGAGCATATCTATTCCGGCGAGTGTAACGCTGTCGTTGAGCGCCGCGCGTTCTGCGGCATTGATGGCAAAGGCGAGCATATTCATGGCGTTTCCTCGTTTTTGCGCGGCCCCGGAAAGAAGGCGTTGACGCGGCGTTGCAGGGCACGGAATTTTTCTCCGCGCGATTTCAGCATGTGCTCTTCAAGCGGCGGAATGCCGGAGACATGGACGAGCAGCCAGTACATCATGACGGGCGCGGCAAGCGACGCCCAGGACAAGCCGTGCGCCTGAAGGGCCAGCAGCGGCAAGCTGCACCAGAAAAGCCATTCGAAGAAATAATTGGGATGGCGTGAATAACGCCAGAGACCGGTTTCACATATACCGGTTTTCGCTTCGGGGGTTTTCCTGAATTTCGACAGCTGGGCGTCCGAGAGCGCTTCACCTGCCAGTGCAACAAGCGCAACCATGGTGGCGAGAAGATCTATCGTGCGCGGGAAAATCCGGTCGTTGCTGGCGGCTAGATAAACAGCCAAAACAAGCACGAAGGCGGCAACCGCCTGTATTTGCAGGAAGAAGAAAAGCCGCCGGGGACCGGTTTCGCCCCATTGCTCCATGAGTTTTCCATAACGCGGATCTTCCCCGCCACCCCGCGTGCGCAGGCCTATGTGTCCAGCAAGCCGCAGGGACCATACGACAACGAGACAGAATACGATACTGCGCCGCCCGCCATCGCCCTCCGCCAGCAACACAGCCAAGATGCCGCCGAGCCCGACGCTTGCCGACCAGACGGTGTCGATCCAGCCGCTCGAGCCGGTCGCTCTTTGTAATGCCCAGGCTCCTGCCATCAGCAGCGACATCAGAATGGCAAGCGTCAGAATCACGGAAAACATCACTACTTCGCTCACCACTTTCAATCGATCGAGGCCTGGTTTCGTGATGGCAAATACGGCCTAACCAGCAAAAGAGTTTCAGGGTTCGAAAAAAATTCGAAAAACCACCTACCGCTGAAACTTATCAGACGGCTGCCTCGTATCTGCGCTGTCCAAAGACAATTTCTACAATGCGATAGCGAGGATCGATGACCGACACCGAAACAATGCGACGAGACAACCGGCGCCGCATCGCGATAGTGGGAACGGGAATTTCCGGTCTGTCAGCAGCCTGGCTCTTGTCGCAAAGGCACGATGTCACGGTCTTCGAGGCGGCAGACCGCGTCGGAGGCCACAGCAACACGGTGACATTCGATACGAAGAATGGCCCGATGCATGTCGATACGGGTTTCATTGTCTATAACGACTGGACATACCCCAATCTGACCGCGCTTTTTCGAAAGCTGAACGTGCCGACCGCAGCCTCGAACATGTCGTTCGCTGTTTCCCTTGATAATGGCGGCTTTGAATATTCCGGCGGAAACGGGTTTGGCCTGCTCGCACAGAAGAGAAATGCTCTAAAACCCCGCTTCTGGTCGATGCTTGCGGACCTCCTGCGATTTTATCGCAACGCCCCGCGTGACCTGCACTCGATGGCTGACATGTCCCTCGACGATTATCTGACGCGTAATCGCTATGGCGCAGCGTTCCGCGACGATCATCTCTACCCGATGGCTGCGGCCATATGGTCCACACCGGCCATGGAAGTAGGCCGTTATCCGGCAGCGCATTTCATCAAGTTCTGCCGCAATCACGGTTTGCTGTTGCTGCGCAACCGGCCGGTCTGGCGCACCGTCGTTGGGGGCTCGCGCGAATATGTAAAACGCCTCACGGCACCGTTTGCAGACAGAATTCGCCTGTCAACGCCAGTGACGCGTATTCGCCGCCTGCCGCACGGCGTCGAAATTACAACTGCGCAGGGTGAGATTGCCGGCTTCGATGACGTGGTCATCGCGACGCATGCGGATCAGGCGCTGGACTTGCTGGCGGATGCGACACGTGTCGAAAAGCGCATTCTCGGTGCCTTTGGTTATACGCGAAACCGGGCCGTGCTTCACACTGACAACACCTTCATGCCGCGCCGCCGCGCGGCTTGGTCAAGCTGGAATTATGTGGCCGACACGCGCACCGAAGCGGGCCAGCCCAGCATCACATACTGGATGAACCGGCTCCAGCCGCTCGGCGAAGCCGAGGATATTTTCGTGACCTTGAACCCGGTGCGGGAACCGCATCAAGGAAAGATCATCGCCGAAGAGACCTATCACCACCCCGTCTTTGACGCCGGAACCGAACAGATGCGCCAGGAACTATGGGCCTTGCAGGGCTTGCGAAACACCTGGTTCTGCGGCGCCTATTTCGGTTCCGGTTTTCATGAAGACGGCCTCCAGGCTGGGCTTGCCGTCGCTGAAGATCTCGGTGGCCTGTCCCGCCCATGGAAGGTGGCGGACGACAGCGGCCGGATCATCCGCCTCGATTTAGAGACGATTGCCACGGACACGCGATCCATGGAGGCGACGGCATGAAGCCTCCCCTCGTCTCTGCGCTTTTCCCTGGCCATGTCACCCACGCCCGGTTCAAGCCGAAAACCCACAAACTGGACTATCGAATCTATTCGCTATTTCTCGATCTCGATGAGTTGGAGACGCTGGACCGGAAATTGCGGTTTTTCTCGGTGGACCGGTTCAACCTGTTTTCATTTCATCGCAGGGACCGAGGCAACGGCAGCGGGCTTGGGCTGCGCCAGCAAATAGATGCCGCAATGACGGCGGCAGGCATGACAGCGGATGGAGGGCCGGTGCGCCTGCTTACCATGCCGCGTTTGCTTGGCTGGGCCTTTAATCCGCTCAGCGTGTTCTTCTGCCATGGCCGCGACATGGAACTCAAAGCCATCCTCTGGGAAGTGGACAACACTTTCGGCCAACGGCATTCCTATCTGATCCCCGTAGAGGCCGGCATGGGCGCGGAGATCGTACAGCGCTGTGACAAGGCTTTTTATGTCTCGCCCTTCATGGACATGAACCTTCACTATGTTTTCCGCGTCATCCCGCCTGGGGAGAGACTGAAGATCGTCATTGAAACATTCGACGAAGATGGCGCCGTCCTGACCGCCAGGCATCTTGCCCGAAGGGTCGAACTGACCGATCGAGCCTTGCTGAGAGCCTTTGTCACCATTCCTTTCCTGACCCTGAAAGTCGTTCTCGGCATTCACTGGGAAGCGCTGAAAATCTGGCTGAAGGGGGTGGGACTGAGAAAGCGCCCGCCGCCACCCGCACAGCCAATATCCTTCGTTCACCCTTCATCGTCGCAAATCGAGGCCAGAATTCATGACCCCGTTTGACAATCTTTCGGAATTACCGGTGCAGAACACCCGCGTCAGCGGCCGTATGGGCCTCGGCACTTGGCTCATCACCCGGCTGCTGAACAATATTCACCGCGGCCGGCTTCGCATCACCCTCCCCGGCGGCGGAACCATCGAAAAATCGGGGACATCGGAAGGCATCGACGCCATTCTCGTTCTGCATAACTGGCGGGCAATCCGCCGTCTGTTCGTCAATGGTGATATTGGCTTTGCGGAAGGCTTCATTGAGAACGACTGGTCCACACCGGACCTGACCGCGCTTATCCGTTTCGCCGCGCAAAATCGTGATGCTTTCACGAAATCAATGCGCGGCAGCCTGCCCATGCGCCTCATCAACCGGCTTGCGCACGGGCTGAACGCCAATACCAGACGTGGCAGCCGACGCAACATCGAGGCGCATTACGATCTCGGCAACGAGTTTTACCGGCAATGGCTCGATCCCTCGATGCTTTACTCATCGGCGATTTTCGACCTGATGACACCAACCCTCGAGGCAGCGCAGCAGAAGAAACTCGAGCGTATTGCCGAAAAGTTGCAGTTGACCGGCGACAAGGATGTGCTGGAAATCGGCTGCGGCTGGGGCGCGCTCGCCATTCACCTCGCCACGCAGCACAATGCCAACGTGACCGGCATCACCCTGTCGCCCTCTCAGTTGCGCTGGGCGGAAAATGCTGCGGAAAAAGCAGACAAGACTGACCGGATCAAACTGAAGCTGCAGGACTACCGCGACGTCAAAGGTCAATTCGACAACATCGTCTCTGTGGAAATGTTTGAAGCTGTCGGCGAAGCCTATTGGCCAAGCTATTTCGGGACGCTGAAGCGCTGCCTGAAACCCGGCGGTCGGGCGGTGCTGCAAATCATATCTATTGAAGAAAACCGCTTCGATAGGTATCGGCGCAAGGCCGATTTCATTCAGAAATACGTGTTTCCTGGCGGCTTCCTGCCCTCCGATTCAGCTCTGGAAAAAGCCGTGGGGCAAGCCGGCCTCAAACTCACGGAAAAGGAGCTTTTCGGCCAGTCCTATGCGCTCACACTGGCGGAATGGCGCCAGCGTTTCCATGCCCGGTGGCAGACTATTTCCCTGCTCGGCTTCGACGAGCGCTTTCGGCGGATGTGGGAGTATTACCTCTGCTATTGCGAAGCAGGTTTTGCCGAGGGAACCATTAATGTCGGGCTGTACACAATAGAACACGGATGAGGCGGGACAAAAAAACGGAGAACCACGATGAAGATTCTTGGATTGGCTATTGCATCCGCCCTGTCTCCGTTGCTGGTAGGGACAAGTGCGACCGCAGCCGATATCAACGGCAACTGGGCGCGGGGCGACGGCAAGGCGAAAGTGCTGATCGCTCCCTGCGGCGAGAAAATATGTGCGACAAACACATGGATCAAACCCGGCACCCAGAAAGAAAAGACCGGCGACCGCCTGATCATGGACATAAGGCCGGGCGAGACGGGCAATTACACCGGCACGGCCTTCGACCCGCAGCGGGATAAATCCTACAAGATAACGGTGACGGTGGCAGGCAACAACATGACTACGAAAGGCTGCATCATCGCCGGTCTGCTGTGCAAGGGCATAAGCTGGACCAGGATCGACTAGCCACGTCCCAGATCCTCCCTCTCTTGTCAACCAGACTAAAAAGTCGCCTGATCAATGGCAAAGGAAAAAATCGATGAAGACATATCTTGCCGCCTATTTCTTCACCCTGGTTGCCTTTCTGGTGATCGATTTCATCTGGTTGAGCACCATGGCGTCACGACTTTATCGACCGGCCATCGGCGATCTTCTGGCGGAAAATTTCCGTCTCGCTCCGGCGATCATCTTTTATCTCATCTACGCCGCCGGCCTTACTTTTCTCGCCGTGCGTCCGGCACTTATTTCGGGACAATGGAGCACGGCGCTGCTTTACGGCGCTGCCGTGGGCTTCATGGCTTATGCCACATATGATCTGACCAATCAGGCGACGCTGAAAAGCTGGTCGACGACCCTGACAGTTGCCGATCTGCTGTGGGGCACCTTCGTCTCCGCGGCAGCGGCCGTCATCGGCTTTCTTGTCACGGTACGCATCATTGGCCCGTTGGAAAACTCGGCAGGCTGGCCATGATGACCGTCGCCTCCTGCAGCCTGCGCCCGATGATCACAGGGCGTGTCCGGAACGAACTTCCCAAGCATCTCTTGTCTTCCTTCGAAAGACGATCCTATAAAGGAAGAATAGCAAGGAAGGTTCGAATGCAGGGCACAGAGATCGCAAGCCTTATCCACCGCGTCGGCATGGGTGATCGTTCAGCATTCGTCTCGCTTTACCGGGCAACAAGCCCGAAGCTTTTTGCGATCTGCCTGAAAATCCTGCGGGACAGAACGGACGCCGAGGAGGCGCTGCAGGAAATTTATATCAAGGTGTGGCAGCGCGCCCGCACATTTGCCGCCAGTGCCGGCAAACCGGCGACATGGCTCGCCACCATCGCGCGCAACCACGCCATAGACACGATTCGCGCCCGCAGACCTGCTGGCGATGACATTGACGAGGTATATGACCTCGTCGACGAAAGCGTTCGCGATCCTGAACAGCATGTTGTTCTGGCGGATGAAGGCCGCAGGATCGACGACTGCATGCGGGAACTTGAAACTGTGCACGCACAGGCAATACGCCGGGCCTATGTCGAGGGTCTGAGCTATCTCGAACTCGCCGACGAATTACGGGTGCCACTGAATACGGTTAGAACCTGGCTGCGGCGCAGTCTTATCAAACTCAGAGAGTGCATGCAGCGATGACGACGGGCGACCACAGCGGCGGAATGCACTCGCGCGATGAAATACTCGCAGGCGAATATGTGCTTGGTGTCCTGCCGCTTGAAAAGCGCCGCGAAGTGGAACAGCGTATCCAGGAGGACAGGGTCTTCGCGCAACTGGTGCAGCGCTGGGAGACCGAGTTTTCAGACTTTAACGCCGATTACCAGGAAGAGACGCCCAGCGCCGCTATTCTTGCCCGTATTCAAGAGCGTCTGTTCGGCAGCAGAGCGGTCAACACGAATGGCACCTTGTGGAACTCCGCATCTTTCTGGCGCTGGATATCTGTGGCCACCAGCGCAACCGCCGTGGCTGCCGTCGTTTATGCCGCGTTCCCGGAACAACGGGACGGCACAAGCCCGCTTGTGGCCGAGCTTGCGACAACCGACAGCCAGGTCAATCTCCTCGCGTCCTACGACGCGGAATCGGGCCGAATGCGTATCGTTCCCGTGGCGACCGGAAAGACGGACGAAAAGTCACTGGAACTGTGGCTCGTCATGGACAGCGGCAAGACCCGCTCGCTCGGCGTTTTCCAGCCCGGCACGAATGGCGACCTCGTCATTCCCGCCGACATGCGTGGCAATATAAAGGAAGGTACGACTTTCGCGATCAGTGTCGAACCATTCGGTGGTTCACCGACCGGTCAGGCAACCGGTCCGGTCATTGCTGTCGGCACCGCCCGGTGGGGTTGATGCCCCGCTGGGCCGTCTCCAGCCATGGTATTGTCATGCTGCCGCTGGAAAAGAAAGACGCAATTCCGTGTCCAGCATGGTGCAGAACCCAGGACTGGCAAGGGTGATCCGCCGTATCTGAAGCGGAACGCCGCGCTGCTGCGGCCGATCTCAATTTTACCGCCACCGCCATCCGTCTTTTCGCAACGTGCTGCAGCCCAACACGTAACCCACACCCGCGGCCAGGCAAAGTGAAGCCCAAGGACTTCTGCCGATCGCGCTACGTGCGGCACGGCGATTGATCCGGGCAACCGCATTTACAGACACCAAAGCCCGTGAAGCGGTTTCGCCAGCACGGACTTTCAAACTGTCGATCTCGGCGCGCAGTGCGTTTATCTCATCGCTCAATTGCGCTGCAAGGCTGTCATCGCGCTCCGCTACCTCTGCAAGCGCCGCGTCAACGAGGGGAGCGTCGGAGATTTGCGGCTGGACACCCGCGGGGTTCGGCTGTCCGTTGCCCTCTGATGCCGCGGGAACAGAACTGCCATGTTGTTGAAAGGTATTTTGGTTCATCGAAGCCTCCTTGATCAGCATCTAACCCGCGCCTCTCTCGGATGTTCCAGGACGAATGATTGCTTTGCGTCGCGTAAAGCCCTGGCCGGTGGGTCTTGCGAACACTTGCTTCAGCTATCGCACAACACCGGGACCGCGCCTCCTCAGACGCCGCCAACAAATGGGTCTAACTGTCGAAGGTTCTTTAGAGGCCGGCGACGCGAGACAAGACACATCGCAGACAGGGAATCGGTCTTGAATCCGGATTTGCCAGCGACGGCGATCGGGGGTGAAACTTTTTTGAGCGCGACGAGTTTGGTTCACGAGCAATGAAGCTCGCATTTCCCACAGCATGCAGTCATCCGCCATGCGGAGAATCTGCCCCCTTTCGGAGGAGATACCGTGAACTCTATCATTTACCTAGTCGGGCTGGTCGTGGTCGTCCTGTTCATTCTCTCACTGTTGGGGTTACGCTAATGGTTGATCCAATCGTTACTGACGCCAATCGGAGCTACGTCGACTGGCCTGCCATTTTTGCCGGTGCGTTTATTGCCTCCGGGGCAATGGCGGTTCTCACCGCGTTTGCCAGCGGATTGGGACTGAGTTCAATCTCGGCGGACAATGGCGGTGAGATCAGTTCAGTCTGGCTGATCATAACCGGCCTCTTCGTCGTCGTTTCTATGGTCGGCTCTTACATGCTGGGCGGTTACATCACCGGCCGGATGCGCAGACCCGCAGGGCAGGCGGACCGAAACGAATTGACCGTTCGTGACGGCCTGAATGGGCTGGTGGTTTGGGGGATTGGAACGGTCGTCTCGGCATTCCTGGCCCTGGGCGTTCTTTCAGGTGGTGCAAGAGCTGTTGGAAGCGCCGCCCAGACAGCAATTGAGGCAACCGGAACGGCGGTTGGTGGAGCGGCGCAAGGCGTCGGACAGGTCGCCGGGGGAATCGTTTCAGGAGCCGGCAGTGCCGCTGGCGGTATCGCGCAAGGGGCCGGGCAGGCAGCAGCGCCCAGCATCGAGCAGATGCTTCCGCAGGGCCTCAGGGCCAATCCGCTCGATTATTTTACCGATACGCTGTTGCGAACGGATGGACAGGCAGCGTCGCCGCAGGCCGATCAAACCGTCGGTGACTACCAGCGGCAAATAAGCGGCATCCTGGGAAATCTGCTGTCGACAGGCGAAATTTCCGACGCTGACAGAAACTGGCTCACGACACAGATTGCTACGCGTACCGGCATCAGCCAGACCGATGCCCAGAACAGGGTCAATCAGACGGTGGAGCGGGTGCAGGCCGTACGGACGGAAGCGCAGCAAAAAGTCGATGAGGCCCAAAAGCGCGTCGACGAAATGAAGGCGCAGGCAGAGAATGCGCTGGAGGATGCCAAGAGGCAGGCGGCTGACGTTGCGGAGAAAGCACGAATCACCGGCATTCTGACCGCATTTTTATTGGCGGCTTCAGCAATCGTGTCCTCTGCAGCAGCTTACATCGGCGCTGTTCACGGTGGTCGACATAGGGATGAAGGAAGAATCTGGGGCGGACTCGCCTACAGGAGATAGCCCTTCATATCTGCAGAGGAGTCCCGCCCGTCTCGGGCGGGGCCCCGATCATAAGCCAATACGCGCTCTTCGGCCTCATTACGCCGCGCCATCATCATCCTTCGACATTTCCGCCTCAATGACGCAGATCACACCGCTCTTCTCATAGACGAATTTCGTCTCGCCTTTCAATTCGGCGGACAGAAGCCGCTCGATGAGGGTCGAACCGAAACCCCTGCGCCGGGGCGGAGCAACCTCCGGCCCCCCTCGCTCCTCCCACACAATCCGCAGGCGGTTGTCTGCAAGAGGCTCGAATTGCCACGAGATGGATACCTGGCCGCCAGGCGCGGACAGTGCACCGTATTTTGCCGCGTTGGTCGCCAGTTCGTGGAGAGCAAGGGAAAGTGACACGACCGCTCTCGGGGGCAAGGGAACGCTAGGCCCGCCAATCTGAAAGGCGTCGACGGGATAAGGTGACAAGGCCTGCTGCATGACGGCCTTGAGATCTGCGTGCTGCCAGTCGGCGTGCACCAGCAGGTCCTGCGCTCTGCTCAGCGACGCCAATCTGCTGGTGAAGGCTTCCACCTCCTCGTGGTTTGCCTTGTCGCGACCAAGCGTTTGTCTCGCAATTGCCGTCACAGTCGCAAGGACGTTCTTGACGCGATGATGGAGTTCATTGACGAGAATGGATTTCAGCCGCTCTGCATCCTTGCGGGCGGTGATGTCGTGCGCCGTCTTGGAGGCGCCTATAACACGTCCGTTGGCGTCGCGGATCGGCGACACGCTGAGAAGCACCTCGACAAGCCGCCCGTCCTTTCGACGACGCTGCGTCTCGTAGGGTTCAACGAAACGGCCTGCCCTGACCTCCGTGAGGATCCTCGGCTCCTCTTCCTGCCTCACATCCGGCACCAACATCAGCACCGACCGGCCGACGACTTCATCCTGCGAATAACCATAGAGCTTTTCCGCAGCTGCGTTCCAGCTGGTGATCTTCATATCGAGATCGATGCCCATAATCGCGTCATTGGAAGAGGCGATCATCGACGCGAGGTGTTTCTCGATCTCCTGCGCGTGTCGTCTCTCGCCGATATCGACCGAAATGGCGACAGCTTGCAACATGTTTCCCCCGTCATCGCGGATTGCGGAGACCGAGTTCGCGACCCACACCAGACTTCCGTCACCACGGACGTAGCGCTTTTCTATCTCGAAGCTTTCACCGGTCTGAACCATGTGCTGGAACAGGCGCTGGTTTTCGGGAAGATCGTCGGCAAACGTAATCTCCTGCATGCGGATGCCGATCAGCTCGTCCCTCGGCCGACCGACGATCCGACAGAAATGATCGTTCACGCTGAGGAGTTTTCCGGTCAGATCGCCGAGGGCTATGCCAGCGGCCGACTGCGCGAAGATGGCCCTTAGACGCTCCTCGCTCTCTCGCAAAGCCGCATCCGCCTTCACCCGCTCGGTCGTTTCGTTGACGATGCAGGACACACCACGCACGGTGCCATCCTCATCCGCGACCGGAGAATACGAAATGTCGAAGTACACCGTTTCGGGGTAACCGTGTCTTTCGATATAAAATGGCCTGTCTTTTGCGGCGACCGTTTCTCCCTTCGCGAGGACGCGCTGCAGCAGCGGCTCAAGGTCGTCCCAGAGTTCGTTCCAGTATTCTCGGGCGGGTCTGCCGAATGCGTGTGGGTGCTTATTGCCTATGGTTGGCGCGTAGGCGTCGTTGTAGAATGCGACAAACTCCGGTCCCCAGAACATCACGATCTGCGCCTGTGAGGGAAGCATGATGCCGATGGCGGCATGCAGACAGGCAGGCCATTCCGATTTCGGGCCAAGTGGCCCTGATGCCCAGTCCACTGTGTCGAGGAGGCTGGATACGGGAACTGCGAGCGTGTTAACCTTGTCCAGGACGACGATCTCCACCTGAGGATTTATAGAAGCAGCCTATAGAACTTTCGGGTGCGAGCAAAGTGTCTGTCACGGTTGCGGCATGTTTCCTGTGTCCGACCGTCGATATCAGCCGAAAGTCATCATGGCCGATCGTATCTCAATCAAAGCCCCATATATCTCAATCCGAGCGGCCCACCCCCGATCACCTCCGCCTGGCTCTTGCAGTCCAGAGTCCTTTTTGGTGTGTCACTGGACCGTCTCGCTGCACTGCATGAACACACGCATGAAGGAGCGAGATGAAACTGCTTGCAAGCTATTTGGCCCGGCTTAAGAACGATACGCGTCACGTCAGCGATAACCGCGCTGCCTTTTAAATAAACCTCCGTGCGGCACCGGAGTGCTGCCAAACCGTATTATGATTGGCTACTTCGCCCCGAACCGCGGACGATACCTGCCGGGCCCCGTCACGAAATACAAAAACAGGGCCCCAACGATAGCCAGATTCTTGAAGAATTGCCCCTGCTGGGCAGAGCGCGCCTCTTCCGGGAAAGACGAGAACGCATGGCTGAGCAAGGTGGCGACATAGGTAAAAGCCAGCAGTATCGCACCTGTTTCCCGGGCCCTTACCCCGAATATCAAGGCAGCGGCACCGAGGATTTCTACCAAAATCACAAGATATACGACGAGGCCGGAAAAAGGCACGCCCTTTGCGGCCAAAGAACCCGCAAAGCCGAAAATTTCGAAGAGCTTGCCGACACCGGCCTGCAGCGCGCTGATCGAAAGGCGCCCAAGAAGAATTATCGCATCATTTATCTTTGCAGTCATTGGAAGTTGCTGTTGAATCTTGCTTCGGCACTCTCGGCAGATTTATCATCGCGCCGCGCCTGTGGGCGCTACGAAGCGGCATGATCCATGCCGCCTTCCCTTCACGGCGCGGGCTGCTGCCATCCGTACGCGCGCTTCTGGACTTTCTGGCGGATGAATATACAAGACTTTCGGCTTTCGAGAGAAAGCAAATTTTACCGTGAACCCCGCACAGGTGACCGTTGAACGCGCACGCTGGTTTCTGCGCACGTTGCGTAGTCAACGGTCGAACGGCCCCAATCCAGTATCAGTTTCTCCCGATCCTCACCTTTAGGCTGCTGCCTGGACGCCGCTTGCAGCTATCGATCAAGTTCCGCCGACCGAATGGAATGGCGTTGTTGTCGCCCGCGCCAACCATACGCAAGATAAGGAATCGTGCACCGAACCGGCAGCCACGTGCCGCTACGTATCAGGCCCTTGCGATTTGCCATACAGCGATCGCAGCTATTGCAGCCGGTATTGTGACGACAATCACGAAGATGGGCAGTTCCAGCATCACCGTGTAACCCGCTTTGGTCACGCCCACCCACAGGTTGACCAGCGCCATCGCAAGCCAGAGGGGAATGAAAGCTTTCGCGGCGACAGCCCCACTTGCCGAATCCTCGCCCCACAGCCAACCGAACAGGCAGAATACACCGAACAGGGCAATGCCGCCCAGAATCACCAACATCATATGCATGATGCCAACCTTTCATGCCTCGCAGGCGAGAAAGGGCGCTGAAGCCCGTTCCCCCGGTCGTTACTTGGTCGTATAGCCGCCGTTGACGAGAATGGTTTGGCCCGTCATCCACCAACCATCCGAGACCATAAAACGGATGTAGGGGACGATGTCCTCGATGTCGGTAAGTCCCGTCTTGGAGAAACCGGAGAGCGCCGCCGCGGTCTTGTGGTAGGCGACGGCATCCGCTCCCTCGGCGGGATAGAAAAACGGGGTGTCCATCGGGCCGGGCCCGATCGCCGTGACCGAGATGCCGCGCTGACCGAACTCCTTCGAGGCTGCGCGGGTGAAATGCTCGACCGGCGCCTTGGTGCCGGCATAGCTCGCATAGAAAGGTGTGAACGCGCCGAGCAATGAGGTCACCAGCGTTACCAGCTTGCCATTGTCATTAAGGTGCCTACCGGCTTCCTTGATGAAGAAGAATGCGGTTTTCGCGTTGACGGCACTCATTTCATCATATTCGGCTTCAGATATCTCCAGGATTGGCTTTTTGAGGACCTTACCCACCGTGTTGATTGCAATGTCAGGCCGGCCGATGGCAGCCACAGCCTCGGCGAACAGCTTTTCGACGGCGCCCGCCGTTGTCAGGTCGGCTTGCAATGCCACTGCCTCGGCACCGGCCGCCTTGACTGCGGCCACTGTTGCATCCGCCTCCCGTTTGGTGGCAGCGCTGTTATAATGGATCGCGATTGCTTTTGCGCCGTGTGAGGCGAGATCGCGTGCTATCAGCCCGCCCAAATTCTTGGCGCCCCCGGCGATGATGACGGTTTTACCCTTGATGCTGTGATCGGTCATGGATGGCCTCCTTTTGCAGATGGGCAGCCGCATCTGCGCCCGCCGTCGCCAGCCAGAGTATCGTCTGGATTTTCGTGATAAAGTCATCCATTCTGGTTTCACTTGTTTGAAACCCCGCACAATCTGAGGCTCTTGTGGATCGCATCGACCTCTTTCGTGTGTTCGCCCGCGTTGTGGAGTGCTCAAGCTTTACACGTGCAGCAGACACACTCGGCCTGCCACGGTCTACGGTTTCGGCTGCCGTTCTGGAACTGGAGGCGCGGGTCGGCGCCCGCCTGCTTCACCGGACCACCCGCAAGGTTTCAGCGACGCAGGATGGGTTGGCTTTTTACGAGAGGTGCCAGCGCATTGTCTCGGATGTCGAGGACACCGAGAACATCTTCCGACAAACCATCTCACGGCCATCGGGCAGGCTGAGGATCGACGTTCCGGGCCGGATCGGCCGGTTGATAATCGCGCCGGCCTTGCCGGATTTCCTTCATCGATTCCCTTTGATCGATATCGAGCTGAGGGTTACCGACCGCGCAGTCAATCTCATTGAAGAGAGTGTGGATTGTGTTTTGCGGGTCGGTGCCTTGACCGACTCCGGTTTGATCGCGCGACAGATAGGCAGGCTGCCACTCATCAACGTCGGCAGCCCAGCCTATTTTGCCGCGCATGGCACACCTTTCGCCCCGGACGATCTGTCGCAACATTGGGCAATTAACTACGCATCTCCTTCCACGGGGAGAATTGAAAGCTGGGAATGGCTGGAAAACGACACCGTTCGCTCGATGTCTATGCGTGCCCGCGTGACGGTCAACAGTGCAGAGGCCTATATTGCATGTTGTCTGGCAGGAATGGGTCTTATTCAGATACCTGCCTACGACGTCCGAGATCACTTGCAAAACGGCGCCCTGATCGAGGTGATGCCGGATTACAGGGCCCAATCCCTGCCCATGGCGCTGCTCTATCCACACAGGCAGCACCTCTCCCATCGTTTGCAGGTCTTCATAGACTGGTTGGAGGCACTGCTTAAGCGGGAGCTCCTGAGCGACGCCATTCTTCTTGAGGATTGACCTGGGGCCGAGACCAGAATGAGATTGTCCGGCAGCGGACCGATCACGCAAGACAACTGGCACTCAGGCAAATCACCACCGCGATAATGCTGGCGGCGAAGGCTCCATGACGCGCCCTCAACGCATGTGTCACCTTCCGGCATGATGGACACAGGCCGAAACAGTCATCATAGTGCAGCAATAGAGCGACGCTACGGTCCGTCACTGAATGGCGTCACGGGCAGAGGCCGGCTCTTCCGAGAGCGAAGAGAAAGTTCGGGCAACCATCCCTGCCTCGGCCATTATGGGATTCACTGGCCTGCCGGCTCAGCTGGATGCTCTTCTCATGTTAACGCGGTGCGCCGCGCTGGAGGACAAGGCGAATGAAAACGAGATTTCTCGGTGGGACTGTCCTCGCTTTGGTGCTCTCCACCGCAATTGCCTCCGCTCAGCAGGCCTCTGACACTGTCGCGCCCGAAAAAGCGACGGGAGCTGCAACTGCCAGACGTGTCGAGTCAAAGAGCTTCATGGTCGCCGCGGCCAATCCGCTCGCGGCTGAGGCGGGACGCGAGGTGATCGCAGCGGGCGGAAACGCCATAGATGCGATGGTGGCGGTGCAGACCGTGCTGGGCCTTGTCGAACCGCAGAGTTCCGGTCTCGGCGGCGGTGCCTTCCTGGTTTATTACCATGCAAAAAGCGGCAAGTTGACGACGTTGGACGGCCGCGAGACGGCGCCACGGGAAGCTACGCCTAAGCTCTTCCTGGATGATAAAGGTCAGCCGCTTAAATTCCTGGACGCAGTCATTGGCGGCCGTTCCGTTGGCACGCCGGGAACGGTGCGACTTCTGGAGGAAGCCCATAAACGGTATGGAGAAGCGGAATGGGCGAGCCTTCTGAAGCCCGCCGAAAAGCTGGCGACCGAGGGGTTCAAAGTGTCACCGCGTCTTGCCTCCCTCATCGCTTCGGAGGGCGACCGGCTGAAGAAATATGCAGAAGCCCGGTCATATTTCTTCGACGCCTCAGGGGCCGCCCTGCAAACCGGTGCCGTGTTGAAGAACCCGGCCTATGCCGAAACGCTTGCCGTGCTTGCCAAAGGCGGCGCCGACGCTTTTTACAAGGGGACAATCGCCGAGGCGATCGTCAAGACCGTGCGCGAAGCCGCCGACAATCCGGGCGTCTTGTCGCTGACCGACCTGTCCAACTATCGTGTGATCGAGCGCGCACCGGTCTGCTTCAATTATCGCGCTCTTGATGTGTGCGGGATGGGACCGCCGTCTTCGGGTGCCGTCGCCATCGGTCAAATACTCGGCCTGTCGGAGAATTTCGACCTGAAGAGCCTGGGGCCGAAGAATGTCGAAAGCTGGCGCATTATCGGCGATGCGCAACGCCTCGCCTTTGCCGACCGCGAGCGTTATGTCGCTGACGCCGATTTCGTCCCCCTGCCGATCAAGGGCCTGCTGGACAAGAGCTACCTAAGCGAAAGGGCAAAGCTGCTCGATGGCGACAAGGCGTTGGCCAAGGATGCCGTCAAGGCCGGCGAGCCTGAATGGGACCACGCGCTCCTTTTGGGCCGGGATGCGGCGCTCGAGTTGCCCTCCACGAGCCATTTTGTCATTGCCGACAAGGACGGCAATGTGGTCTCTATGACGACGACAATCGAAAACGGCTTCGGCTCGCGTCTGATGACGAATGGTTTCCTGCTCAACAACGAGTTGACAGACTTCTCGTTCAAGACTCACGACGGCGGCCTGCCGGTCGCCAACCGCGTTGAGCCCGGTAAACGGCCGCGCTCGTCGATGGCCCCGACTATCGTGATGAAGGATGGAAGACCCCTGCTCGCCATTGGTTCACCCGGCGGCAGCCAGATCATCGGCTATGTGGCACAGGCGCTGATCGCCTACATTGACTGGGGCATGCCCGTTGAGGCGATCGTCGCCCAGCCACATCTCATCAACCGGTTTGGCACATACGATATCGAGGCCGGCACCAGCGCAGAAGATCTGGTGGGATCGCTCAAGGCGCTGGGTTACGAGGTAAAACCGGGTGAAATGAATTCCGGTTTGCATGCCATTGAGATGACCCCCAAGGGGTTGGCCGGCAGCGCCGATCCCCGGCGCGAGGGAGCCGTTGTCGGAGAGTGAATGCGTCACGGCCACGAGCACCAGAACAGCGTGGAGGGTGTCTATCCGCCAAGATTGCAGGCACGAGGCGACAGTTCCCATATGATCTGGATACCTGACTAACGCCGCAGCCCATCCATGACCAGCCGGACGATCCTGTGCGCGCGGTCACGCCAATCCGGCCCTTCCGGTATGGAATAGATGCCGAAGAGCGCGTTCAGGACATCCGCACCTGCGATGTCTCCCTTTACGGCGTCAGCCTTGACGGCATTGTCGAGTAGCTCCTCGAACGCCGTATGCAACAGCTTCGAGCCCTCCGCAAAAAGGGCGGAGTTGGAGGTGAACAGGAGTTTCAGACTGTTGGCCATGCCCCTTTTTGCCGCCATGTAGCTAACAAACCGGTTCATCCATTCTTCAACGGCTTTCGCGGGCTCTTCTCCCCGGATCAGGTCGCGCGCGGCCGTCGCAAGAATTTCCAGCTCGCGCCGATAGACGCCCTCCACCAGATGTTCGCGCGTCGGGAAGTGCCGGTACAGCGTCCCTATGCCAACGCCTGCACGCCTGGCAATATCTTCCAGCGAAGCCGCCGCGCCCTGCTCTGAAAATGCCAGCGCCGCGACTTCAATCAGCTTTTCCCGATTTCGCCGGGCGTCTGCACGCAAAGGGGCCGGTTCAACCGGAGGCGTCTGCTCCTTGGGCACGTGAAAGGCCGCTCCATTAAAAAATAGCTTGACGGACGACTGCAAGCCACTAAGTTAAACGGAGGCGCCTCCGTTTATGGGTGCGCCATTCGCTTCTTTAAATCAGATATGAGGCGGATGTCATGCCGAAATCAACGATTGGCGCTGATGAGCTCCCGACAACTCCAGAGTTCCTGAGGAACTTAACCTTCTGTCGCTCATTCTGATGTCACAATGCAGGAGGCACTTATGACACGATCGGCCGATAGCATCAGACATAACGATAATCCCGCAGATTGGTTGCGTCGCAGTGCAGATGCCTCAATCTTGGCAACACCGCAGCAAGCTTTTTCCACTGACAGGGCCTACGACGTCCTGAACTTTGCCATCGAGACCATGAAGGCAGGGCTTGAGGTGGCGCTGTGCACCTTGGTGGAAATACGCGGAGGCTCGTCCCGGCCGCTTGGCGCGCATATGGCGGTCGCGGAGGATGGCAGGTACTGCGGATATGTTTCTGGCGGATGCACGGAAGCGGCTATCGCCGCCGAAGCCTTGCAAGCGATGAAGAGCGGCCATGATCGCTTCGTCATGCTGGGCGAAGGCTCGCCGTTCTTCGATATCGTGCTGCCCTGCGGAGGCGGCATTACGGTTGCGATTCATCTTGTCAGGAACGTTGAACCGCTCTGTTCCACCAACATGCAGGTCGATCACCGGCAATGCGCATCTCTTTGTTATGCACCGGGTCTCGAGCAACTTTCGCCCGGCCTCCAGAGCAAGCCGACCGGCTGGGATGGCGATGTCTTCGTCACCCACTATCGGCCAAAAGTACGGACGGTTTTTTCCGGGCGCTCGCTCGAAGTGGAAAACGCCGTCAGCGTCGCGAGAGCTGCAGGATACGACGTTGTTCTCCTTGAGGATTCGCCGGGAACCAACATCGATGTATCGTTGATTGATCCCGACACGGCCGTTGCAGTTCTCCAGCATGACCTGGATCGGGAAATCCCGTTACTTGAGGCCGCTCTGCGCGCATCGCCTTTTTACATTGGCGCACTCGGCAGTTCCCGCACCCATGAGAAACGCGTCGAGCGATTGCGCCAGAGGGGTCATTCGGATGAGTCAATCGCCCGGATCAAGGCTCCAATCGGCGTTTTCGGGCGGGCAAGAGACGCTCAGTCACTGGCGCTGTCGGTCATCGCCGACATCGCAGCGTCGCGACAGCTCAACGTAACAAACAGCTAGAGCAGAAGGTCGTCGAATCAACAAGCCGACGGCTGGTCACAGGCAAACCATTACCGTGAGTTCCATGGGTGCCGCGACAGATCCTCCAGCGCGGGCCTTCAGACGAGGGAGATGTCCAATGCGATTTAACATCAACGGAACGGCAGTGGAGGTCGAGGCAGACATCCGCACTTCGCTGCTTGATCTCATGCGCAACTATCTGGGATTTACCGGCACCAAGAAAGGGTGTGATCAAGGCGCATGCGGCGCGTGCACCGTTCTGGTGGATGGCGAGCGCATCAATTCCTGTCTCGCGCTCGCGGTCCAGTATCAGGGGCGTAACATCACGACTGTCGAGGGCCTCGCCGCAAACGGCAACCTTCATCCCCTGCAAAAAGCCTTCATAGAGCATGACGGCTTTCAATGCGGCTATTGCACACCCGGCCAACTCTGTTCCGCCGTCGGCATGGCGGGAGAAATTGAACGAAACATTCCGAGCGTCGTCACCGCCGATCTTTCGAGCGACAGCATCGCCGTCGACGACACCGAGATTCGCGAACGCATGAGCGGCAATCTCTGTCGCTGCGGAGCCTATAACGGCATCGTTGAAGCCATATCTGAAGCGCTGGTGCAGCAGACGGCGGTCCAAACCGATGAGAGGGCACGGGCATGAATATCTTCTCCTATCACCAGGCATCTGATGCTGGGTCGGCGATCGCGCTCAAACAGGCCGGGCCGGCGGCGAAATATCTGGGCGGCGGCACCAATCTTGTCGATCTCATGCGCGAGACGGTCGAAAGACCGGAAACGCTGATCGATGTCACGCGGCTATCGAGCAACATCGAACAGCGCACCGATGGCAGCCTGCTGATCGGAGCGGGGGTGAAGAACACGGCGCTCGCGGCCCATGGCGCGGTGCGGACCCAATTCCCGGTTCTCTCCCGGGCCATCCTGGCAGGAGCAAGCGCGCAGATTCGAAACGTCGCGACGGTCGGAGGCAATATCCTCCAACGCACCCGGTGTCGGTATTTCTATGACAATGCCGCCCATTGCAACAAGCGTGAACCGAGTTCGGGCTGCGACGCGCTGGAAGGTTTCAACCGCTACCACGCAATCCTTGGGGCATCTCAAAGCTGCATCGCGACCCATCCTTCAGACATGTGCGTTGCGCTCGTCGCACTGGATGCAATGGTGCACCTTGAGGGGCCATCCGGCACGCGCAGCCTGCCGCTGCGCGATCTTCACCGTCTGCCGGGCGACACACCCCAGATAGAAACGGCACTTCATCCGGACGAGCTCATCACGGCCGTCGAAATCCCAGCGCTGCCTTTTGCAAAAAGATCCGCTTACCGAAAGGTCAGGGACCGTGCGAGTTACGCCTTCGCTCTCGTTTCCGTCGCCGCGGCGCTTGATGTCGATAGCGCAGGTAACGTGAACGACGTGAGGCTGGCGCTCGGCGGCGTCGCGCACAAGCCGTGGCGCGCTCTCACGGCTGAATCGCATCTTAAAGGCCAGCCGGCAAACGCGAAGAGTTTCCGCGCTGCGGCGGAGGCCGAACTCGCGGACGCTGTCGGTTTACGAGACAATGCTTTCAAGATCGAACTGGCAAAACGCACTATTGTCGCCGTTCTGGAAGAACTGAAGGGAGAAAACGCATGAGCGCTGATACCCACACGCTGCCGGAAGCGGGCAGACAAGGTCGCTGGCAACCTGCCGTTACGAAAGATCCGCTGCTGCGCAAACATGGCGCCCTCGGGCAATCCATATCGCGCATCGAAGGTCCCATGAAGGTTCAGGGCAAGACGCGATTTGCGGCGGAATTTCCCTATGACAACATCAGCTATGCGGCGCTCGCTTTCAGCACCATTGCCCGCGGTCGCATCTCCGAGCTGAATGTGAGCGCAGCGGAGGCCGCACCCGGCGTCATTCTCGTCATGACCTACAGAAACGCACCGAGAATGAAGGCGCCGTCGCTGATGATGTCGTCTCCGACAGCTGCCGGGGCGAGCAATCTTCCCGTCATGCAAAACGACGAAATCCACTGGAACGGTCAGCCGATCGCTCTGGTTCTGGCCGAAACGCAGGAACAGGCGGATTACGCTGCATCGTTGGTCACGGCAAAGTATGAACTGCTGCCGGCGGTCACGTCCTTCGATGAAGCCAAGAAATCGCCCAGGCAGCTCGAAAACCTGCTTGGTCAGCCTCCATTTGTTGAAATCGGCGACGCGGAAGCCGCGCTTGCAAATTCGGAGGTGAAGGTCGATCTCATCTACAGAACACCACGACACAATCACAATGCCATAGAACTGCATGCAGCAACGATCGTCTGGAACGATGATGAGCTGCGCGTTCATGACGCGAGCCAGCTGCTAGACCTCACCACAGGCCAGCTCGCGGATATATTCGGGCTCGATATCAGCAAGGTCCATGTAACCTCGCCCTATGTCGGCGGTGGCTTCGGTGGGAAATGTTTCTGGGATCATCATATCCTGGCTTGCGCGGCAGCCAAACTTGCGGGGCGCCCCGTGCGCATCATGCTGTCGCGGGAAGGTGTCTTCAGGATCATCGGCGGTCGCACCGTAACCGAACAGCGCGTGGCCTTGGGTGCCAGGACCGATGGAACACTTAATGCGTTGATCCACACCGGAACCGCGGCGATGACGACGCACAATTCCTGTCCGGAACAATTCACCTTTCCGGCCCGCCATCTCTATGGCGCCAGAACGTTCCGCATCGGTCAGGATGTCGCCGATCTGGACATGCTGGCAAATACTTTCATGCGTGCGCCGGGCGAGTCCGTCGGGACTTTCGCACTTGAATGTGCACTGGATGAACTCGCGGAGAAATTGGAACTGGATCCCATCGAGCTGCGCCGGCGGATCGAGCCGGAAAAGGACCCGACGACCGGCAAGCCGTTCTCGTCGCGCTATCTCATCGAGGCTTACGACAAGGGCGCAGAGCAATTCGGCTGGGATAAAAGGAGCCGGACACCACGTCAAAGACGTGAAGGCGAATGGCTTATCGGCATGGGATGCGCCACCGCGACCTATCCTTACCATCGCTTTCCCGGCGGCGCGGCCCGGATCAAGCTGACAGCAGACGGCCATGTTACCGTGTCGACGGCCGTCCATGACATGGGTATGGGCACCGCCACGGCTCAGGTGCAGCACCTGGCGGCACGACTGGGCCTGCCGCTCGAGCATGTCACGTTCGAGTATGGCGACAGCAGACTGCCGAGAGGCGTGATCGCCGGAGGCTCCACTCAGACCGCCTCCATAGGCGGGGCGATCATTGCCGCAACCGAGGTCTTCATGGAAGAGTTGATCAAGCTTGCCGGGAATGACTCGCCCCTTGCGGGGCTGTCGCTTCCTGAAGTCGAGGCAAGAGATGGTGGGCTATCGCATGTGAACGATAGCAGCCGGTTTGAGAGCTACCAATCGATCCTCCAGAGGGCGGGTCGAGAAGAGTTCGTCTGCGAGGCAGAGGCACCAGCCCCAGCCGAAATGGAAGCTTTTTCAATGCATTCCTATGGTGCGCAGTTCTGCGAGGTGCGCGTCAGCGCACTCACCGGCGAGACGCGCGTCTCCCGCTTCCTGGGTTCCTTCGACGCCGGGCAGATCCTCAATCCCAAAATGGCGACCAGCCAATTCAAAGGCGGCATCATAATGGGCATCGGGCTTGCCCTGACCGAAGAAACCTATTTCGATGAGCGGACTGGACGCATCGTGAACGCCTCCCTGGCGGATTATCATGTGCCGGTGCAGATGGACGTACCGCCTATTGAAATCCTCTACACCAACAAGCCCGACCCGCAGGCGCCTATGGGCGCACGCGGCATCGGTGAAATCGGTATAACAGGGGTCGGCGCAGCCGTTGCAAATGCAGTCTATAACGCAACGGGTATTCGTGTTCGCGATCTGCCCGTCACCCTGGACAAGCTGATGGCCGGTCTCGACTGACGCGTTCGACAACATCAACGCCCTCAGCATTTCCGCCCCGGTCCAAACCGCTCGCCGCCGACACGGAGCGCCAAAATTCGAGGTCCAGCTTGGACCTCGACCCCGCCTGCAAGCGACAGCAATGTCGGTAAACGGTTCACAAAATCTGTCTGCCTGGATGGGCAGTAAGCCCTGCCCATCGGCAAAGAGCGCAGAGACCACCGGCATTACCCTTCGCCTATGGTTTTTTGCGGTTTGCATACCGTCGAGTTGGCCGCTCTGGCGGCCTCCTTAGCGCTCCGGGCATGACCTACGGCATTCGTTTGTTCCTGGGCGGATCACGCGGCAGTCATAGCGAGAGGTTAGCCGTTGTTGGCTGCGCTGAGGACGGCCTTGACCGAAGCCGTGGCGATGTCATCGTCGATGCCGATCCCGAAAACCGTGACGCCATCACGAGTGCGGCATTCCAGGTAGGCGACCGCTTGGGAATTCGCGCCGCGTTTCAGAGAATGTTCGTGATAGTCGAGGACTTCCAACGTCACCCCACAGCCCTCCTCCAGCGCCGAGACCGCACTGGAGATCAGGCCATTCCCACGACCTGTGATCGCAATCACACGACCTCTGTGACGGATGCGCCCGACAAAAACGCGTTCCTTCCCGGCGCTCCGACGGCTTTCATCCTGATAATCAACCAGTTCAAACGGCTGCGGCCCGGTTAGATGGTAAGCATCTTCGAAGATCGACCAGATCATAGCGGCCGTGATTTCCCTGCCGGTGCTCTCAGCGAACTCCTGCACACGGCGGCTGAGATCGATCTGAAGGGAGCGCGGCAGTTTCAAACCCTTGTCCTGTTCAATCACCCAGGCAATACCTCCTTTGCCGGACTGGCTGTTGACGCGGATGACTGCCTCGTATGTCTCGCCTATGTCCGCCGGATCAACTGGCAGATAGGGCATTTCCCAGATACCGTCATTGCGCTTTCTGTGGGCCGTGAACCCTTTCCGGATCGCGTCCTGGTGCGAGCCCGAGAAGGCTGTGTGCACCAGTTCGCCGGCATAGGGGTGGCGCGGGTGCACCGGCAGTCCGTTGCAATGCTCGACGGTATTCACGACATCGCGGATCGCGGGAAAATAGAGTTTCGGATCGATCCCTTGGGTGTAGAAATTCATTGCCAGCGTCACCAGGTCCACATTGCCGGTCCGCTCGCCATTCCCGAACAGGCATCCCTCAACACGGTCGGCCCCGGCAAGTAACGCCTGCTCGGCCGCCGCCACGGCCGTTCCCCTATCATTGTGAGGATGCACGCTGATAACCACCGCATCACGGCGCGAGATGTTGCGGCCGAACCACTCGATCTGGTCGGCATAAACGTTGGGTGTCGCGACTTCGACCGTTGCCGGCAGGTTGAGGATCGCTGGACGTTCGGAGGTCGGCTGCCAAACGTCCAACACCCGTTCACAAATCTCAAGCGCAAAATCAGGTTCGGTGAAGCAGAAGGTTTCGGGCGAATACTGAAAGGTCCAGTGGGTGTCGGGTCGCTTCAGGCTTTCCTCCAGCATCGCCGTGACGCCGGTGACGGCCAGATCGATGATCTGATGCCGCTCCATCCCGAAGACCACGCGGCGGAACAGCGGAGCCGTTGCGTTATAGAGGTGAACGATCGCCCGGCGCGTGCCCTCGAGCGCTTCGAAGGTGCGGACAATAAGATCTTTACGGGATTGGGTAAGCACCTGAATCGTTACGTCGTCGGGAATCCGATCTTCTTCGATCAGCGCACGGACAAAGTCGAATTCGGTCTGTGACGCCGATGGAAAGGCGATCTCAATTTCCTTGAAGCCTACGGCGAGCAGCATGTCGTAAAAGCGTAGCTTGCGTTCCACATCCATCGGATCGGCAAGCGCTTGATTGCCGTCGCGCAGATCGGTGGACAACCAGCGGGGCGCTTTCGTGAGCCGGTTGGACGGCCACCTGCGGTCCTGCAGCTCGATGGGAGAGACGAAAGGGCGGTATTTGATTTCAGGATTGGTCAACATGGCGTGATCCGTTGCGATGCGTTTTGTGAAGGATTCGACACGGCCATTACGATCGCCGAGAAGCCGTCAGGCCCGACGATCGCCGGTAAGTCGCAACACGTCGCAAACCGTTAAACAGGCAAACGCATGGGCCGCGCGTCCAACGGCCACGCCGAGCGCCGCAGGACACGGCTCTTCGATGCAGTCAATAAGGCGGTTGCGGTCGGTCACCTGGCGAAAACTCTCTGCTGTTAGATGGCCTACCGTAGTGAGCGCGAAGCTGATATTCTAACGCCGGATGATCATCGATCGTCGCAAAAGGATCAGTTTTGAAAAGCGGCATAAACATTACCAACGAGATCGCCGTCATCACCCACGACGAAAACCGCTTTTCGGGGCCAAGGCACAGTCACGAAGAGGCTCAGCTTCTATATGCCGTCAGCGGGGTTGTATCGATCAGGACGGATCGCGGCACCTGGGTCGTTCCGCCAAGCCGGGCGGTCTGGCTACCGCCCAAGCTGGCGCACGAAACGTCGAGCCATGCAGGCGTGCAGTTCCGGTCACTTCTGATTGACACAAGCGGAATAGGGGGGCTTCCCGACGAATGCCTTGTGGTGACGATCACCCCTCTTTTGCGGGAATTGATTCTGAAACTTGCCGAGCTTGCCGAGAAGCCACAAAGTCGGGAGCAAGCGGACGCCGTCGTCAGGCTGCTCCTGATGGAACTTTCCTTTCAGCCAGCGCAGCCGCTCAACCTGCCGATACCGAAGCATTCCGGCTTGGCGCAAATGTGCGAGCAGGTCCGTACCAATTTGGCGGAAAATCTCTCCATCGAAGATGCAGCGACCAGGCTTCACATGAGCAGAGCCACCTTTATGCGGACATTCAGGCGTGAAACCGGCATGAGTTTCGGGCAATGGCGTCAACAGGCCCGGATGCTTGATGCCTTGACGATGCTGGCAGAAGGCAGAAGCGTCCTCGATGTCGCCCTTGAGTGTGGCTACAATAGCCCAAGCGCTTTTTCTGCCGTGTTTCGCCGATCACTCGGGTGCCCGCCCAGCACTTATTTTTAAGCCAGACCGGATTCTGGTCATCACCTCGTTTAGCGCATCGACTGCGCGTTTGCATGCCAGACGATCAAGCCTCCGCAATTCAGTTGCAGTCAATCCCGCATGAGGCTGAATTCGGCTTGTCGCGCTGATCCGTCCACCCCTGTGCAACCCGCATCGCCACCGCCAGTCAACAACTTGAACGCCGTAACGGGTCCGCCAAACCCGCGAGGTTAAACCGACAGACCGAACGGTTGCTGAGCGACGAGATGCACGACTTTCGCTCCCCGCGGAATCCAGCCATTGATCACGTCCATACGATATTGCAGGTTCCAGCAGCGCCTCGTCACAGAGGCTCATGGAAAGCCCGCAAACCATGGGAGGAAAACTGTGTCTAACAGAGACGACAATGAGCCGCCGCCCAAAGAACGCCCTGTCGGACCCCGTGTTTTCGTTATCCTGCTCGCCGCAGGGCGTTCCAGTCGCATGGGAGAGACAGGTGCATCCAAGTTGCTTGCGGAATTTGACGGCGTTGCTCTCATACGACGTTCTACGCAGGTTGCGCTCGGTTCGACTGCCGACAGTGTGGTCGTGGTAACGGGGCACCGCCGGCTTGAAATCGAAGCTTCGCTTGATGGCCTGGAAGTCGAGTGTCTCGAAAACCCGCTATACGGCCGCGGCATGGCGACCTCGATTGCGGCGGGGGTCTCACACTGCCATGCTCGGGGAGCGGATGCAGTTCTGGTCCAGCTTGCCGACATGCCGGGCTTGGCAAGCGGCGATCTCGATCGGCTTATTGCGGCTTTTCGAACGACCGATGGTGAAGCGGTTGTACGTGCGACGGGAAACGGGAAGCCGGGGAATCCCGTAATACTTCCTAAATCGCTGTTTGAGGCCGTCACCCACCTCGAAGGCGATGTTGGGGCTCGTCGGATCATAGAAACATCCGGCCTACCCATCATTTATGTGGAGATCGGAGAAGGTGCGTTGCTCGACGTAGACACGCCCTATGCGATACACGCCGCGGGCGGAACGCTGAAAGGTTAGTCCCAGCGCCATCGTCGGTCACCGTAGCAAGACCCGTCGCTCGTTGTTCATCAGTGCAATGTCAGGGACCCTTACGAAGCCCTGTAGATTGACGATCTCGCCCTCTCCCATTTATAGTTCTTCATATAGTCGAGGAACGCACGCATGGCCGCGCTCGGAAGGCGGCGGCTGGGATAATACAGGAACCAGTGCGGCAGGGTCGGGCTCCAGTCGGGGAGTAACTCCACCAGTCGACCATCCTGAAGGTACGGCTTGGCGTAGTCATCAAAGACATGGGCGATACCTCTTCCCGCAAGTGCTGCCTGTAGTTCATTGTGCGCCGAACTGACCTTCAGGCGGCCGGTTGGGGTGACTTCAATTTCCTCGTCGCCCTCGGCAAATCGCCAGGTGACCAGCGTGCCGCCGGGAAAGCGGCGTTTGACACAGTCATGACTGACAAGTTCGTGCGGCGTCTGTGGTTGCCCGCACCTCTCGATGTAATCAGGAGAAGCAACGATTGCATAACGAAGTGCAGGACCAAGCGGCAGAGCGATCATATCCTGCGCCAGTTGCTTGCCGAACCTGACACCGGCATCGAAACCCTGTTCCACGATGTCTATGACGGCCGCGCCGCTGATAATTTCGATCTTCACCTCGCGGTATACCTCCATAAAATCGAAGACCAGTGGGCAGAGGAAGTGATCGACTGCAGGCGGAGGCGCGTTGATCCTGAGGGTCCCCGACGGGCTATCGCGTAATTCATCGACCTCTGCGATGGCGAGCCTGATGTCGCTCAACGCAGGCGCAAGACGCTCGAGAAGACGCTGCCCTGCCTCGGTCGGAGACACGCTCCTCGTTGTTCGATTAAGAAGCCGGATGCCCAGAGCTTCCTCCAGAGCATTCATCGTTTGGCTCAAGGCCGATGAAGAAACCCCCCGTTCAAATGCCGCGGCGCGGAAGCCGCCGCAGCGCACGATGGCGACAAACTCGTCGAAGCTGTCTAGCCGAACAGGGTCCATTGCTAAGTTTTTCTAATCAAGTTGATAAAGTTAATGCAGGTTATCAGATCAATGGCGCCATGTCATGGTTCCCTGAGTTAAGGCCTGCGCTCTGGTGCACCTCTGCCCATTGAGGGGCAAACCGAGGCAGTGCGCTCAATGAAAGAGGAAAGAAAGATGAACGCCTTCACTCTGAACAGACGTGCCATCATGCTGTCCGCGGTTGCAGGCGCGTCAAGCATGATCCTCCCAAGCCTGGGCGGCCCGGGCAAGGCCCGCGCCCAGCCAGCTTCAGCGGCGGCCGGCAATGCCGGTTATTATCGCTTTCGGGTGGGAGAGATCAGCGCAACCGTCTTGAGCGATGGAGTGATTGGTGGTCCGCCACGCATTTACGCCAGTGATGCCCCGGAGGCCGAGCTTCAGGATGTGCTGCGAAAGGCATTTCAGCCGACCGACCACATGACACTCAATCTCAACACGCTGCTGATCGAAACCGGTGGCCGGCGGATTCTGATCGAAGCCGGCGCTGGCAAGACCATGGGTCCGAACGGTGGCCGCATCTTCGATAACCTCGCGGCAATCGGTCTCGATGCCGCTGACATTGATGTGATCGTTATCTCGCATACCCACCCGGATCATGTCGGCAACTTAAGAACTGCAGACGGTGGCAAGGCCTTCCCTCGTGCCACAGTCTTTGTCCCGAGGGCGGATTGGGACTTCTTTGTCCGCACCGATCCGGACCTATCCTACATGCCTGTCCCGGAGGATTTCCGGACACGATTTGCGGCAAACATCAAGAACAGCCTCGAACCCTTCAGGAACGATGTTGAACTATATGAGGCCGGCGCCGAGATTGCGCCGGGTCTGGCGACGATCGTCGCGTCTGGCCACACACCCGGCATGGCGACCTTCCTCGTTCATTCCGGAAATGACCAGCTGCTGCTGACGGCAGACCTTGCCTATCACCCTGTCGTCAACGTCGACAGGCCTTGGTTGCCAGGCCCCGACCGCGATAAGGAAACAGCCCTTTCCTCCCGTCGTCGCATATTTGACAGGGCGGCCGCCGAGCGTATGCCGGTTCTTGGCTTTCATTATCCTTTCCCCGGTCTTGGCCGGATGCTGAAGACCGATGGCGGCTATGCCTGGGTCCCCGCCAACTGGCAGTCTTGACGTCAACAACAATCGAGCAGGAAATCTCCCATGGATCAGTCAAAGATCAATCGTCGCGGCTTTCTCGGCACGGTGAGTGCGGCGGCAACCGGACTTGCACTCGCCAGCAGCACTACCGCGCAGGCTCAAGGCACGAACGTGTCGTCGGCCGCATCTGCCTCGAACCCGGAGGTGCTGACCCGGACCTTGCCTCGCACCGGGGAACGGGTCACAGCCCTCGGTCTCGGCACCTTTCTGACATTTGATCTAAAGCCCGGGGATCGCCGCGATGCCCTGCGACAGGTCTTTGAGCGATACGTCGCTGCAGGCGGTCGCGTGGTCGACACATCGCCTCTCTACGGCTCGGCGGAGGTCAGCGTCGGTCAGTTCATGGGCGAATTTGAGGGATCGGATGAGATGTTCCTCGCCAACAAGGTCTGGTCGACAGGAGAATATCTCGGAGACGAAAGCCATGCCGTTGAAAGCTTCCGGCAGTCACGCATGCGGACATGGCGTGACACGATCAACCTGATGCAATGCCACAGCATCACCAATGCGCCGGTCGTTATTCCGCTGATGAAGGCATGGAAGAAGGAAGGTCTTATACGGCATGTCGGCGTGACCCATCACGAGTCGGCGGCACAGGACCAGCTGCTGGCGATTGTTCAACGCGACGATGTCGATTTCATTCAGACGAACTACTCGATCTTCAATCGCGATGCGGAGCGACGCCTCCTTCCAGCCGCCGCCGACAAGGGCGTTGGCGTCCTCATTAATCTACCGCTGGAAAAGGCACGTTTGATGAAGGTCGTCGAGGGGCAACCGCTTCCCTGGCTGGCAGTATCCGGACTCCGAACTCGAAAAGCTTAAAGACCCCTCGATCAAGATCTTTTTCTGCATCAACCCAAGCAACCCTCCATCGGTAAAGCTCGATCAACGGAGCCTGGAAAAGATCGCCGACATCGTCGACAATCATCGGCCAGACTTGATGATATTAACCGACGACGTCTACGGGACTTTCGCGGACGACTTCAAATCGCTGTTCTCCGTCTGCCCAAAAAACACGATCCTGGTCTACTCTTACTCGAAATACTTCGGAGCTACGGGTTGGCGGCTGGGAACCATCGCATTAAGACGGGACAACGTGATCGATCAAGCGATCAGGAACTTGCCGGAGGAAGACAAAGCGTCGCTCGACAGGCGGTATTCATCGATTGTCACAGACGTTTCCACATTGAGGTTTATCGACCGCTTGGTTGCTGACAGCCGTACCGTGGCGCTCAATCACACCGCAGGGCTCTCAACGCCTCAGCAGGTCCAAACGGTGCTGTTTTCGTTATTCGCGCTTATGGACGAAAACGACAACTACAAGAAAACACTGAAGCGACTTATCCGGCGTAGACAGGCAGCCCTGTATGCTGAGCTCGGCCTGGATACTCCTGACGACGAAAATTCGGTCGATTATTATACCTTGCTGGATCTTGAGAAGATTTCCCGCCGGCTTTTTGGCGACGAGTTCGCAGCATGGGTCAGACACGAATTTTCGCCGAACGAGTTGCTGTTCAGAATTGCCGATGAGACCGGAATCGTTTTGCTGCCGGGACGCGGCTTTGGAACCCAGCACCCTTCTGGTCGGGCGTCGCTTGCCAATCTCAACGAGTACGAGTACGCGGCGATTGGCCGATCGCTCCGTAAGATGGCTGACGAGTACTACGCGAAATTCCAGCAAACGCATCGATAACGCGCTTCCTGCCATCGTCCAGATGGCGGGACGCCTCTGTCGCCGACCACCCTGATGATCAAGAGAGTGTAAGAGTGCTCTCGCGGATCCTCATCGTGGACAACGGCTATGTCGTGCCAATCGTGATCATGAACAGGTTCATCGGCACGCCGCCAAACTAAATCTTAACCTCACAGCATGGACACGCCATAAGGAGAGTGAATTGCACGGTATACGATCCTCGCAAATTTGTCCGCGCCTCCTGGGATGCCACCCTGACCGATTTCGGCAATGTATGGGTTCTGAAACCCGTCGTAACCAGACGACGTCGCTTCCGTTCCGGCAACACCATTATGAGCCGAACTGCGAATGGTGACTTGGATGTCACATCGCAAGCTGTTATGTTCTTGTTTCGTTTCTATCCGCGAACTTGGTTGCAATGGACCTCACCACCGCCTCAGCCGTCAGGAAAATCATCCATGTCGACATGGATGCCTTCTACGCTTCGGTTGAGCAGCGCGACAATCCTGAACTGCGCGGCAAACCCCTCGCTGTTGGCGGAGCGGCTGCCCGTGGCGTCGTTGCAGCAGCAAGTTACGAGGCACGGGAATTTGGGGTGCGCTCGGCAATGCCGTCGGTCACGGCGGCTCGAAAATGCCCTGATTTGATCTTCGTGAAACCACGATTTGAAGTCTACCGCGCCGTCTCCCAGCAGATACGCGAGATTTTTGCGGAATATACGCCGCTCATCGAACCTCTGTCGCTCGACGAGGCCTATCTCGACGTCACCGAAAATCTCAAGGATATGCCAATTGCCACTGAAATCGCTCTGGAAATCCGCGCCCGGATCAAGGCGGTGACCGGGCTGAACGCTTCGGCCGGCATCTCCTATAACAAGTTCCTGGCCAAAATGGCGTCCGATCTGAACAAGCCGAACGGTCAGGCGGTGATTACGCCGAAGAACGGTCCGGCCTTTGTCGAACAGCTCGCAGTCAAGAAATTCCATGGCGTCGGCCCGGCTACGGCGGAAAAGATGCACCGGCTTGGTATCGAGACCGGAGCGGATCTGAAAGCAAAATCCTTGCCTTTTCTGGTTGAGCATTTCGGGAAGTCCGGTCCGTATTTCTATGGCATTGCCCGGGGCATCGATGAGCGGCAGGTCAGACCGGACCGCGTGCGTAAGTCGGTCGGCGCGGAAGATACATTTACCGCGGACATCGATGACCTCGAGCTCGCAACCAGGGAACTCCGGCCACTTGCGGAAAAGGTTTGGTCCTATTGCGAGGCCAAGGGTTTCAGCGGCAAGACGGTGACCGTGAAAATCAAATATTCCGACTTCACCCAGGCGACGCGGAGCAGGACAAATGCCATCCCCTATTCGAACGCCGAAGACATTCTAGACGCGGCCAATACCCTGCTGGCCGGTGTCTATCCATTCAGACGGCCGGTCCGGCTCCTTGGGGTAACGCTGTCGTCGCTCACCAATGACAAAGAGGCTGAATACGAGGACCAATCGCAGCTGGGCCTGGGTTTTTGATCAGAAGAATGTGCTTCGGGGCCTGAGTTGATTTAGGCGACGTGCGCGTCAGCTGGGTCGGCTTGATCGCGTCGCTGCCTCCGCAGGCAAAGCGAGGAAAGAGCAGTATCCGAGAAGCGGCGACCTTGATCGATCGCCCCCGGAGCGCCGAGGCGGCCGCTGATGGCGACCGGACGCCGGGCGGTCGTCACCACGCCACTGATGTTCATCAGCCTTCCGATGATGTCGCGAACGTCGCGACGAGCAGCCGCTTTGAACATCCAAAAACATCAATGGGTTTGGATTAAATGTTGCAATTCCAACATTAATATTGTTGGATTTGCCAATCATGATCAAAACGGGCGCGATAAATGTTGTATCATACAGATTTTCTTTCCAGGTTGGGACAAGGCCTCAAGGACCTCTCACCAGTATGGGGCGTCTCGCCGGATGCAACCCTGACGCTCCTGACGATTTCCGAGAACGCGACCTTCCGTATCGCTGATGAGACCACTGGAAGCGATCTGATCGTGCGTGTGCATCGCCCTGACTACCATACCCAAGCAGAGATACTGTCCGAGCTCGCATGGATTGATGCGCTACGGCAAGATGGGGTGGTTGTTACGCCGCGGCCAGTCACGGCAAACGACGGCAGCCTCCTTCAAGTCTTCTCGGACGGCGAAACAATGCGCCATGCCGTCGCCTTCGAATATATGGCGGGCAAGGAGCCAGATGCTGAGTCCGACCTTGTCCACTGGTACAGGACACTCGGTGAAATCAATGCGAAACTGCACGCCCACAGCCGCAGATGGACGCGACCGGAGAACTTCGTCCGCAAGACATGGAGCTTCAACCGAATTCTGGGGGACGGTGCCTATTGGGGTGACTGGCGTGACGCCCTCGGACTGACGCTCGGCGGCAAGTCCGTTTTAGAGAGAACGCACAAGCTGCTCGAAGCCCAGACCTCCGCCTACGGCTATGGTGAGGACCGCTTCGGCCTCGTTCATTGCGACATGCGCGCCGCCAACCTTCTGGTCGATAATGGCAGACTGGGAGTGATCGATTTCGATGATTGCGGTCTGTCCTGGTACGCCTACGATTTTGCAGCCTCGATCAGCTTCATGGAACATGAGCCTTTCATCCCCGACCTCAAAGCCGCCTGGCTCGAAGGCTATCGGCGCGTCACCGCTCTCGATGAGCAACATGAGGCGGCCCTGCCGATGTTCATCATGCTTCGCCGCATGCAACTCACCGCGTGGATCGCTTCCCATGCTGAAACGCCGACGGCCCAATCCATGGGCACAGGCTATACCGATGGTACCGTGGCGCTCGCGGAGCGCTATCTGGCCGAACACCGTTGAGGAGAGCCCGATGAGCGTCGCCACCAAGGAAATTTTAGATCTCAACCGTTTTGATGCGAGCCGTGCCGAGGGCTTCCCGGCTGAACTTACGCAGCGCGTCGCCAAGCGCCAGGCAACTTTTGGAGCGTCATCCGTGCTCTTTTACGAGCAGCCGATCGAGATGGTCCGTGCACAGGGCGCCTACCTGTATGACGCCGGCGGACGCAGATATCTCGACGTCTACAACAATGTACCGTCGGTCGGCCACTGCCATCCACGGGTGGTCGAGGCCGTTGCGCGCCAGATTGGCGAACTCAACATCCACACGCGCTACCTCAGCCGCGTCGTCGAGTCCTACAGCGAAGAGCTTCTGTCAAAATTCCCGGCGGCGCTCAGCAATGTGGTTCTGACCTGCACCGGCAGCGAAAGCAATGACCTCGCCATGCGCATCGCCCGCATCGGAACAGGCGCCGAAGGTTTCGTCGTCACCGAAGCAGCTTATCACGGAAATACTGCGCTGGTGACCGAGATTTCCCCCTCGTCCCTGCGCAAGCGCAAGCCCGCACCCTTTGTGGCGGTCATTCCGGCGCCGTCGCCCCGTGACGGCATGAGCGTTGCTGCAAGCTTTGCCGCATCTGTGGAACAGGCGATTAACGAACTCAAATCGCGCGGCATCAAGTTCGCCGCCTTGATCGTTGATACAATCTTCTCAAGCGACGGTATCTACGCCGATCCTGCCGGCTTTCTCAGGGAGGCGACAGATGTGGTGCACCGTGCCGGCGGCCTGTTGATCGCCGATGAGGTCCAGCCGGGTTTTGGCCGGACGGGAGGCAGTCTTTGGGGCTTCGAGCGCCACGGCGTGACGCCCGATATCGTCACGATGGGCAAGCCAATGGGGAACGGTTTCCCGATGGGTGGCGTCGTAACGCGACCTGACTTACTCCAGAGATTTTGCGAGGAAACCGGATACTTCAATACTTTCGGCGGCAATCCCGTGGCGGCCGCCGCTGGCCATGCCGTACTCAGGGTGATCGAGGAAGAAAATCTGATCGAACGTTCGGCCGCTGTCGGTGGTCATTTCCAGCAATCGCTCCAGGCTTTACAAACCCGACATCCGGTCATCGGCGGCGTGCGGGGGGCCGGCCTCTTTATCGGCCTCGATTTTGTCGACCCCGCCACGGGGGAGCCGGACACGGCGTTCGCAACGACAGTGATCAATAAATTAAAACAAAACGGTATCCTGATCGGGGCAGCAGGCAAGTATGGCGCAACGCTGAAGATCCGCCCGCCACTGTGTTTTTCGAATGAGGATGCCGATCTTTTTTCGGCTGCGCTGGACAGCATCCTGAACGCGCGTTGAGCCGCCTGAAATCTTTCAGGTACACCGGGCGACGATGTCGCCCGGACTTCTTCCGGTTTCAGCCCATCGCGTCGAGCGCTCCGAGCGATTCCGGAAGGGTTTGGCCGCCATCGACAACAATTGACTGACCGGTGATGTAGGCAGCCTCTTCAGATGCGAAGAACAGAGCGGCGTTCGCAATATCCGCCGGCGCGCCAAGACGACGCAACGGAACAGAGGCCGCCATCGCGGCGATATAGTCTGGGCCGTTGTCCTCAAGCCCCTCGGTCATGATATTGCCCGGCATGACCGCATTGATCGTGATGTTCTTCGGCGCCAGTTCGATCGCAGCCGTGCGCATGAAACCGAGCTGGCCCGCCTTGCTCGCCCCATAATGCGACCAGCCGGGATATCCAGTGATCGGGCCGGTAATTGATGAGGTTATGATGATACGGCCTGAGCCAGCCTTCGTCATTGCTGGCAAAACGGCGGAAACACTGAAAAAGGTGCTTTTAAGATTGGTCGAAATCACCTGGTCGAAGTCGGCTGCCGTCATTTCGCCCAGCTTAGCCGCCGGAAAGATGCCGGCATTGGCGCAGAGGATCGCGACGCCGCCATAGCGGGTTATGGCTGCATCGACCATCGCCCTGCAGCCCTCCTCTGTACTCACATCCGCGGCAAATCCCGAGCCATTGGCTCCGATTTCGGACGCCACCCTGTCGGCATCGACCTGGCTGCGCGAGACAACGAGGACGTTCAGGCCGGCCTCCCCGAAACGCAATGCTATGCCCTTGCCAATCCCCCGGCTTGCGCCGGTGACAATGACCGTTTTCCCTTGCAGTGACTTCAACATGTTCCACTCACTTTTTTGTTGCAATTTCCACAAATTCACGTGCCGCTACTGCTTTAATTTGAGGCGTCAGATTAAAACATCGGCACACTACCGGCGCTGCCTGCACAAAACAAATGCACAGTAATATTAGGCGTTTAGCACTCCGTTTTTGCAGAAGTCACGTTCGCCTCCGGGTGCTACCGCTCCAATCACGCTCCGCACCATGAAGCAGAAAATAGATGTTGTAAATCACACATTTTTACGACAAGATTCCAACATAAGCGATCCACGAGCCACGGAAGCGGCCAAGAAAAAGGGGAACAATTATGATGAAAATCTCCAGACGCAACATGATGCAGATGATGGGTGCGGCCGCTTTTACCGGCCCAATGGCAAGCGCGACCCGCGCTTTTGCGGGTCGCGAAAAAGAGCTCAATATCCTGTGCTGGGAAGGCTACAATTCCGCACAGGTCCTGGATCCCTTCCGATCCAGCCAGTCAGCGACCGTTAAGGCTGAAAGCCTGACCAACGACCCGACCATGATCAACCGCCTGCGCGCGGGCGAGACCAAAATCTGGGACCTGATCAACGTCAACAATCCCTGGGCCCGAAAGGTGATGGGGCCGGCCGGGCTGATAAAGCCGCTGCCGCGCGCCGAGTTCGAGCCCTATTTCGAGACCATGCTCCCCAACTTCAAGGCGCCTTATCGCTGGGCAATGAGCGACGACAGCAAGGACCTGCTCGGCATGGCGCAGCGCTTCGGGCCCTACAGCTTTGTTGTCAACACCGACAAAGTCAGCAAAGCAACGGCGGAGGAACAGGGCTGGGACCTGTTCAACGACGCCTCGATCACCGGCAAGTACGGCATACAGGAATCCGACGACTGGAACGTCTTCAACATCTTCCTCATCGCCGGAATTGACCCCTTCAGGGAGCACACGGAGGAGGAGTTCAAGGCCTTTGCCGAAACCGCAGAAAAAGTTTTCAAGGGCGCCAAGATGGTCGGGGACATGGCGTCACTCAATCAGGCTCTCGTCTCGGGCGAGATCGACCTTTATATGACCGGTGGCACTTATTCCGTCTCTCCGGCGCGTGCAGACGGCTATGCGAACTTGCGCGCCATTACGCCACTCAAGGGCCCGATGGATGGCAAGGGCGGTATTTCCTGGATCGAGATCACCTCGACGGTCAACAATCCCGAACTTTCGCCACTCGCCCTGGAATTTCTGAAATACGTCCAGGATCCGCACGTCGCCCACACCGTCGCCTTTGCTGAAGGCACATTCAACCCGGTCAGCCAGATGGGCAACCCGAAGTGCTACGAACTCTTCACCAAGGACGAGATGGAAGCCATCCAATGGGACAGCCTCGAGGAGGATATGGCGCGCTCGGCGCAATACGACATCGTGCCTGACTATGACAAGGCACTGGAACTGATGACCGCCGCCAGGCGCCTGCGCGGCTGAGCAAAGCCTGTCCCGACGGAGAACAGAACATGAGCCTTGCGATGATCTCGCCCACCCTATCCGACGTCTTGCCGAAAATCGAGGATCCGATCCATCCAACGCCGAAACCGGTGCTGCAACTTGTCGACGTTCGAAAGATTTTCGGCGATTTTGCCGCGGTAGATGGCATAAGTGTCGATATCAGAGAAGGCGAATTCGTCACCATTGTCGGACCCTCCGGGTCCGGCAAGACCACACTTCTGCGCATGCTGGCCGGCATGGAGTCACCATCAGAAGGCTATATCACGCTGCGCGGCGAAACGATCAATAACGTGCCGTCCGACAGGCGTCCGACATGTCTCGTCTTCCAGTCGCTTGCGCTTTTCCCGCACAAGAGCGTCGGCGAGAACATCGAGTTCCCGCTGAAGGTCCGCAAAATGCCGGCCGCAGAACGCAAAGCGCGCGCTCTCGAACTCATGCGCATGGTGCGCCTGCCGGAGAGTTACTACTCCAAGAACGTGATGCGCTGCTCGGGTGGTGAAAAACAGCGCGTGGCGCTCGCCCGCGCGTTTGCTTATGACCCCGACGTCTTGTTTTTCGACGAACCGCTATCGGCGCTCGACTACAAACTGAAGAAAGTTCTGGAAAAGGAGCTCAAGGACCTGCACCGCGAAAGCGGGAAGACCTTTGTCTACATTACCCATTCGCTCGAGGAAGCCATGGTCATGTCTGATCGCGTCGGGGTAATGAGTCGTGGCCGCCTCGTTCAGATTGGCACACCTGAGGAAATCTACACTAAGCCGGCAACGCGCTTCGTCGCGGAATTTTTTGGTGAGGTGAACAGTTTTGAAGTCAGGCGCGGCCACCAAGGCGTCTGGACGCTCGCCGACGCCAGGCCGATAACCATTGCCCCGGTTGCAGCATCCATTGGTGACACGGCAACCGTAATCGTCCGGCCCGAAACAATGCGCTTCGTCATCGGCTCGTCGAGCGCCGACAACCTGATCTCCGGCACGATCTACAACGAATACTCTCTCGGCTCGCGCATGCAGTATCAGATTCATTCCGGCGACCGGATCTATCTGGTCGAGGCCGCACGCGCCGCCGCGACCGGCATCACGTCGGGCGACACGGTCACTATCGGCTGGGATGCCCGCGACGCGATCGTGGTGGGAGACTGATATGGTAACCATGACCCATGCTGAAGCGGCCGGTGAAAAAAGGCATTTTCCGTCTATCCCTGCAGGATTGCGCGCGGCCGCTCCTGTCACGATCCTGCTGCTGCTTGGCTTTCTGGCACCGCTTCTTACGGTAGCTGCCTATGCCTTCGCCACGCCCAAGAGCTTCGACGTGTTTCGCTCTTTTACCCTCGCCAACTTCACGGTGATCCTTAATCCTTCCAATACCGTTTGGATGTCGTTTGCCTGGTCGATCGCCTATGCCTTTGCGACAGTCATATTGCTTGCGATGATCGCCTATCCCATCGCCTACGGTCTCAATCGCATGTTCGGCAAATGGTCTGGCCTGGTCGGCGTGCTGTTCGTCTTTCCGCTGTTCGTCTCGGAAAACGTACGCCTCTACGGTTGGGTGCTGTTCTTTATCAAGAACGGGGTGCTCGACGGCGGCCTGAAGTGGCTCGGCTTCTCGGGCGGACCCGAGATACTTTACACACCCGGCGCCATCCTCTTCGGCATGACATATGTCTATCTGCCTTTCATGCTGTTCCCGATGTCGCTTGGCATTGCCATGATCCCCCGGGACCTTGTCGATGCGGCCCGCGACCTTGGGGCTAACAGGCTGACGATCTGGCGCGAGATCGAGCTCCCACTCGCCATGCCCGGTATCCTGATCGGCATGTTGCTCACCTTCGTGCTCGGCGCCGGCGCGATCGCCGAATCCAAGATTCTCGGCGGCCAGTCGGTCATTACCATCGCGCAGGATATCGAGGTTGCTTTCACGTATGCACAGAACTGGCCGCTTGGCTCGGCGCTCGCCCTCCTGCTCGTCGCGATCATCAGCGGGCTTGCCCTCTACGTTCTGTCCAAGCTCGATCTCGACCGCATTCTGGGAAAGAAGTGAGACATGGAAACCCGCTCGCAAATCCGCGCCCGAGCCTTCGTCAAGGTCTGGACATCCTTTGTCGTCCTTGCCGTTTACCTTCCTATCCTCTGCGGAGCGATGGCCGGCCTGTCCAGGGGACGCTATTTCGGCTTCCCGATTAACGCCTTTTCGACCGAATGGTGGGGCAAGACCCTTGGCTCGCTCGAGATTCAGGCTCTCGTGCAGAACTCCCTCCTGATCGCTTTCATCGTCACGCTTGTCTCCGTGATATTCGCCTTCTTCGGCGCGCTCGCCTTCGCCCGCTACGACTGGAAGGGGCGCAAGCTTTTCCAGAAGGCGATCCTTCTGCCAGTCTTCTTTCCGCAGCCGGTGCTGGGGCTCGCTCTCCTCCTGTGGTTCAACGCGCTTGGCATCAACCCGAGCTGGCAGACGGCCGTTATTGCGCATCTCGTCTGGATCGTTCCGGTGGTGACGCTCGTCATTGCCATCCAGGTCTATTCCTTTGATCCAACACTGGAAGAGGCTGCGCGTGACCTCGGAGCCGGCCGCTGGTTCATTCTGCGCGAGGTGACCCTGCCGATCCTGTGGCCGGGTATCTGGTCCGGCGCGCTCTTCGCGTTCCTGCTTTCCTGGGGCAATTTTCCGTTGTCGCTTTATACAGCCGGCGTCGACTCTACGATCCCGAAATGGCTCTATTCGAAGATGGTCGCCGGGTATTCGCCAATGGTGCCGGCGCTCGGCACGATGAGCACTGTATCGGCTGCCATATTGTTGCTGGCTGGCGGTCTCGCCATCATGCTGGTCCGCCGTCGTCAGGCGGATACATGAGGACGCCTCGATGAACTGGAAAACCGACCGCCGTTCCTTCTACTATCAGGGCGCTCCGGAACCCGACGATCCGACGCTTGAAAAGGGCAAGGTGGCGCTTCTCGTCATCGACATGCAGAACACGTATCTCGATCGCCCAGCTCCCGACACGCTCTCTGGTGATCATCTTGTCCGCTATCACGCTTGGACGCCGTTTCACGAGCGCATGCATGACACCGTCATCCCCAATACCCGGCGTCTCTTGGAACGGTTTCGCGCACTCGGCCTCGACGTGTTTTTCGCGCGAATTGCTTGCCTGCGCACCGATGGCCGGGATCGTTCGCTCAGCCAGAAGAAGCCGGGATGGAACAATCTTTTGCTTCCGAAGGATGAGCAAGCTTCGCAGATACTTTCGCAGGTTGCCCCCCAGGACGGCGAGATCGTTGTCACCAAGACCACAGACAGTGCGCTGACGGGCACGAATCTCAGGCTTTTGCTGACCAATATGGGCATCACCCACGTTGTTTGCTCCGGCATTTTTACCGACCAGTGTGTATCTTCCACCGTCCGCAGCCTCGCTGACGAGAGCTTCGACGTCATCGTCGTCGATGACGCGTGCGCAGCAGGCTCCATGGAACTCCACGTCAGTGAACTGACCAGACTGCACATGATCTATGCCAACGTGATGACCACGGAAGAGTTGATCGGCTATCTGCCGCAGCCAAAGCATGAAACAATCGGGGACGAAAGTCGCCCCGGGCTTGTTCGCCCAGAGTGTTCCTGACACAACTTGGTCGATGAAAGCACTCGAAGCCCTTTATGCCGACAAGAATTCCTCCGTCTCTGCTGCAGTTGAACACGGCGCACTGAGCTGTTCCTCACGCGGCCGAGTTTTGCGCTGGAAAGCCATTGGGAGTGAGGCGCGATGAAAAAACCAAAAAGCGTGCGCCAGTCGCGCATCCTGACTGAACTTAACCAGGCACCGAGCCTGCGCGTTGCTGAACTTGCCCGGCGCCTAGACGTCTCGACAGAGACAATCCGGCGCGATCTGGACGAGATGACCGAACAAGGTCTGCTCAATCGCACTTATGGTGGCGCCGTGCGCTCGCTTTCCACCGAGCCTTCGGTGACCGAGCGCCATGCGCTCTTTGTCGGCGAGCGCGAAAGGATCGCCAAGGCGGCCGTCCAGATACTTAAAGGGGCTCAGGTGCTTATGATCGGCTCGGGCTCGACGACAGTGCACACCGCGCGGCGCGTAGCAGTCGAGATGAAGAACATCACTGTACTCACTCATTCCTTTGGTGTGGCGACCGTGCTTGCCATCAACCCGACAATCAAGGTGGTCATGCTGCCCGGCGACTATCACGCCACCGAGGGCGCGACGGTCGGTGCTTATGCGGTGTCATTCCTCAATTCCTTCTATGCCGATTTCGCCATTCTTGGCGCAAGCGGTCTGGGTCCAGACGGCCCCTCGGACGCCCTCTTGGAGTGTGGCGCGGTTTACAGCGCGATGGTCTCGCGCGCAGCGCGCACCGTCGTGGTCGCCGATCATTCCAAGCACGACCGCCTCTTCCCCGCGCGCTATGCCGCTTGGCGGGACATCACGCACGTCGTTACCGATAAGGCGCTGGGCGAAGATTTGACAGAAAGCCTGGACAACAACGACGTGAAACTGACCATTTGTTGAAAGCTGCCTGAAAATCGGAGGGACCAATGATCAGCGAGACGACCTCAGCAGGCAAAAAACGCGCGCGTGACTTCGGTATTGCCTTCGACGGCACGCCCGGCCCACTCAACGCCATCACCGACATCGCCGGTATCCATGTCGGCTTTTCGACGATCCGTGAAGAGATACCCCGCCCCGGTCGCAAGTTGCCGGTGCGTACCGGCGTGACGGCGATACTGCCGCACGCCGCAGCGGGCGAACCAGTACCGGTATTCGCTGGCATTCATCGTTTCAATGGCAATGGTGAGATGACGGGATCTCACTGGATCGAGGACGGGGGCTACTTTGTCGGGCCTGTCCTGATTACCAACACGCACAGCGTAGGTATCGCCCATCAAAGCGCCGTGCGATGGATGATTGACCGATTTGCATCGACCTACGAGGGAGACACCCACCTGTGGATCATGCCCGTGGTGGCAGAAACCTATGACGGCATGCTCAATGACATCAACGGCCAACACGTCGCGGTCGAGCACGTCCTGGAGGCATTGAACGCTGCCAGAAGCGGTCCGGTCGCTGAGGGCAATGTCGGCGGCGGCACGGGCATGATTGCTTACGGTTTCAAGGGCGGCACCGGTACGGCGTCGCGACTGATCGCCATTGACGACAAGGAGTTCACCGTCGCGGCGCTGGTGCAGGCCAATCACGGCCAGCGGGACTGGCTGACAATTGGCGGTCTACCCGTTGGCAAACTGCTGCAACAAGAAAACCCGGGGCTGTCCGAACGAGGCTCGATCATCGTTGTGATTGCCACGGACCTGCCACTTGCGCCGCACCAGCTGCGGAAGCTGGCGCGGCGCGGCGCGATAGGCATCGGCCGCAACGGCACAGTCGGCGGCAATAGTTCCGGCGACATTTTTCTCGCTTTTTCGACGGCCAATCCACACCCGATGCGCCATAAGGCCGGACCGTTGTTGAGCATCGACATGGTCAATGACGATGTGCTTGATCCGGTCTATCAGGCAGTGGTGCAGAGCGTGGAAGAGGCGGTGATCAATGCGATGGTCGCCGCGGAAACAACTGGTGGCACACCCCACGATCGATACCGCATCGAGGCAATAGACGCCAACGCGGTTGCCAGACTTCTGGCTCAGCGTTCACCCCGCTGATCCCATCGCGCCGCTTCCGTCCCGCCCGCTGGAAGCGCAGATGCAGCTCTGAACATGCGGCGACGGATGTTATCGCCTTAACACAGGCTAAGCCAAAACACGCCGGGAAAAACCAAAGCGGTGGAAGCAAACGCCGCGAGCGCTGCCGCATGAGAGATTACCGAAAGGATATCGCTCCCCGACTTTTGATTGCTCCGCAATTTCCTCATCCACAGCACAAGCAGGAAAAGCGATAAGCCGAACAGAGCAAGCAGTACGGATCGAAGGATCGAAACACCGGCCCAGGAGCGCGTATCCCACCCCCAGGCACAGCCGACGAATTGCACGGCATATAATGTGAGAAAGCACAGGGCCCAGGTGATGAAGGGCCCAGCAAGACTGAAGCCTGTTCGGTAGCGCATCTCAGCCTCCCTCCGTTAATGACCGTAGTGTCTGCAGGAAAAGAAACGATATGCCTGTCGCGAAAAGCAAGTGAACATGCCAGAGGGTGCCTATGCGAAGGTCGTTTCGGCGACGGTCCGAGACGTAGCCATTCGACAGACGCCAACACCCGAATGCCACAAGGATCAGGCCGACAAATCCGTGCAAAAGGAGATAAACGTTGACCGCAGTCGAAACGCCGTGGATTGCATGGCTTACCGCCGTGTATTCCGCCCGCAGCACCATTGCACCACAGACGATCGCCGCCACGTAGGCAATCGTGCTGATGATCGACATCGTCACAGCCGCTCTCAGATGTCTCGCCAGTGCGCCAAAGATGGCGGCTACAGCGGCGCTCAACGGGAAAACCGTCTGCAGTGATATCGACTGCGGCCAGACGATCTTTTCGCCACCAGCGGAAATCCAGAGGAAAAGCCCGCCGAAAAGCAATGAGGAAAAAAGCGTCGTGTCCGCAATCAGGGCAAGTTTCACCGCCATGACGGACGGAGCATCGGCGCATTCGTAATGAAGCGGAAAACGTTCTTCTCCACGCGCGACGACGGGTCCGCGTTCCTGTCTGGCATCATCGTTCGGCGTCCACGCCAGGAAGAGCAAAGCAATAATGACGAGAGCGAAAACCGCCACCGGATACGCCTTGAGAAGCAATGCGATGAAAAAGGCGGCCGTGGACATGGCAGTCAGCAAAGGAAGAAAGCTTGGCCCTGGCAACACGACGATCTGCAGCGGCGCACCGGTTACGGCATCCGTCCCCATGGTCTCCATTTTCCTGGATCTCACAAAGCCGAGGTACCCTTTACCCGCGGCGAGCGTCGCCGCGATCCGGTTGATCGGAAGGCTGTCCGCTCTAGCAGTCACTTCCGGCTGTGACGCAAAGGCATAGGCCGCTGGCGGGGTCGGCATGGCCCATTCAAGGGTACCGGCATCCCACGGATTGCGCCTGAAAGCGCGCCCGTAGCGAAACAGCAGCGCGAAGTCCAGCACCACCAGCATGAAGCCCGCGGCCATTATGAAGCTGCCAATTGAGGAGAGAAGATTGAGCCACTCCCAGGGGGAAGCCTCTGGATAGGAAAAAACACGCCTCGGCATGCCGAGCAGCCCGGTCAGGTGCATCATGAAGAATGTGAGATTGAAGCCGATGAAGATCATCCAGAACGCGGCCCTGGAAAGGTGCTGGACGGGCTGGCGCCCGCTGATATGCGGCACCCAGTAATAAAGCCCGGCGAGCATGGGAAAGAGAAATCCCCCGACCAGGACATAATGAAGATGCGCCACCACAAAATGTGTATCATGCGCCTGCTGATCGAAGGGTACCATGGCCAGCATGACGCCGGTCAGGCCGCCGATGACGAACACGCAGAAAAACCCGAGGATGTGGAGCATGGGAACGCTCATCGTCGGCTTGCCGCTTGCGATGGTTCCAAGCCAGGCGAATATCTGGATCGCTGTCGGGATGGTGACAAGCGCGCTCGCGGCAGAAAAAAACGACAGCGCCACATGGGGGATGCCCACCGTGTACATGTGGTGCACCCACAGTCCGAAGGACAGGAAAGCCATGGCGATCAACGCCGCAACGATGATGTTGTAACCAATCAGGCGCGTTCGTGCCAGAACGGGAATAATTGTCGACAGGGCTCCGGCCGCCGGCAGAAAGATGATGTAGACCTCGGGGTGGCCGAACAGCCAAAAGAGGTGTTGCCACAGAAGCGGGCTACCGCCGCGTTGCGGGTCGAAAAACGGGATATCGAAGGCCCGTTCAGCCTCCAGCAATATCGAACCGAGGATCAGCGGCGGAAAACCGATCAGCATCATCGCGGCGACAACGAGCATGTACCAGGCGAAGACCGGCATCCTGTCGAGGGACATGCCGGGTGCACGCAACCTCAGGATCGTCACGATGATTTCGATCGCCGCGCTGATAGCGGAAATCTCCACGAAGGTAATGCCAAGAAGCCAGATGTCGGCATTGATCCCGGGACTGTATTGCGATGACGACAGCGGCGTGTACATGAACCAGCCCCCCGCAGGCGCAGCCCCGCCAATAAGGGCGAAAATCAGCATTCCGCCGCCGAAGAGGTAACACCAGTAGCCATAGGCGGACAGGCGGGGAAAAGCGAGGTCCCTGGCGCCGATGAGCTTCGGCAGGACGTAGATCGAAAGTCCTTCAAAAAAAGGAATTGCGAACAGAAACATCATGATCGTGCCGTGCATCGTGAAGACCTGCGCATATTGCTCGGCATCCATGAAGGCGTTTGATGACGTGGCCAGTTGTGTCCGGATGAGCATGCCCAGGAACCCGCCGATGGCGAAGAAAGCAAGCGCGGTCACCATGAAGCGTTTGCCTATGACGGTGTGGTTGACCGCTGCGAGACGCCGAAATCCGGTGCCCGAACTCCAGACCTCATTGAGTTCCCGGTGAAGCCTTAATGACGAGTGTTTCTTCGGTGTGCGCACATCATTCATCAGCGTTGTCCCAAACCCCCGATCACCTTTGAAAACTCGCTCTCCGTGTGAGCAACAACGCGGAAACTCATGCCGGCATGGCCGGTACCGCAATATTCCGCGCAGATGCCGCCGAAAGTGCCGGCCTGATCCGCCCTGAGGGCAATCTTGTTGGAAAGTCCGGGAATGGCGTCGATCTTTCCGCCAAGCCTTGGAACCCAGAAGCTGTGAATGACATCGTCACTTGTGACCTCTACAATGACATCACGGCCCACCGGCATATGCATCACGTCGGAAATGCGGACTTCTCCGGTCGGTGTTTCGTAAGCAAACTCCCATTTCCACATGCGTGAAACCGCATATATGCGAAGCGGATCGCTCCCGGACTGTGGCAGGAGGGATTCTCCTTGCATGAATGAAAAAGCCACCAGGGCCGTCAGGATCGGTATGGGGAACCCGATGCCGCCGCCGATCAGCCAATGGTGCGTTTTCACCCGAGCAAGGGAGGCCGGGCTGAAAAAGACCACCGCCAGCAGAACGGCAATCAGCATGAAGATTGCGCAGGCGCCGCCCAACATTACCCACCACAGCAGCGCGACCTTGCGACTGGCCGGGCCTGCCGGCGCCAGTGTCGAGAGGTCACCGGAGCAAGCGGAAACCAGCAAAAGCAGAGGAATGAGCGCTATCAAACGGAACCCCGCGCTTCTCCCGCAGGTTAGCGCTCGAAAAGGAAACGTCAGATGGAAAAAAGCGACACACCCAACCCGGTCATCTCCAAGGTGGAGGAGAAGACGACGGACTCCGCAATCGCCGTTGCCGGCCATCCACTGCACGCAATGACCGTTCATTTCCCTATTGCCCTTGTCATCACGACATTGGCTTGCGACCTCCTTTATTGGTGGTCCGCAGACGAGTTCTGGGTTCGCGCCGGAGTCTGGGCATCGGGAGGCGCTTTTTTCAGCGGCGTCGCAGCCGGCATCATCGGCACGGCGGAACTGCTTCTTGTCGCGGGAATTCGCGCCCGGGTTGCCAGCTGGGCGCATGGTGTGGCCGCAATAGCGCTGATCTCCGTGGCAGGCGCCAATTGGGGAGGGAGGACATTCGGCATGATCGAGATTTTGCCGCATGGGCTCGGCCTGTCCCTCCTTGCTTCGGTCCTTACTGCGCTCGCGGGCTGGCACGGCGGAAAGCTGATATTCGATCACGGCATCGGCCTCATGGTGTCTCCCAAGGAATGAGGGGGGCGATGTTACGCTTTAGTGCCCCAGGCTCATGGAACCAGTCAGGCAGCAGTGCGGGTATCTCCGGTTTTGCGAGCGCCAGATAGACGATGCCAACGGCTATGATGCTGGTGAACGCCGTGACGACAATGAAACGCCACACAGGATAGATCTCGCCGTCGTTAAAGAGACGGAGAATGACCAAGCCCGTAAGCACGTGTAGAAACACGAGAATAGCCACAAGGGCGAGCTTTGCGCTGAACCATGATAAATACGTGGATTGCAGGAAAATAAGCGTGGTTCCGGACGCGACTGCGAAAAAAGCGGCTGGCGACAATACCTTTACATAGGAAAACCGCACGATCTTTTGCAGGCGGAAACGATCGTCATCCTTTTGGACATGCGCACGTTGCACGTAGAGACCGGGAAGACTGATAAGGCCTGCGATCCAGACAGAGATCGCTAAAAAATGGACAAACTTGAAGAGCGCGATCATTGCACCCCCCGCCATGCAGTCATCTGCAGCATGGTCCGGATGGAGGAAAGCGCAACGACGAGATAGGGGACAAGACCGAATGTCCACATGATCAGGCCCGAAAGCTGCTGATCTTCGAGCGCTGTCATCCCATAAGACTCGGTCGTGAGCAGATGCTCTGCAAAAAGCGGATAAGGAGCAAATGTAAGGATGGCTGCGAGGAAGCCCATCTGCGCCATCGTTGCAAGTGCGAGCGCAATTCTCCTTCCCGGTCCGGCAGAGACGAGCATCGTCCTCCATAGCCAGACAGCGGTTACAATCAAGGCGAGCTGCATGCCCCAGTAAGCAAGGGAGTTTGAAAGCGCGAATGAATAACCCGGCGGCAGATGCCAGGCCCAATAGACGATGGTATGCGCGAGAAACGGAATTTCCGGCAGGACTGGGAGCCGCCAGGGTAAGCGCGGCAGGCGTCCTTCAAGGTTTAGCGCAAGCAATGGCGCAAGGACGGCAATCAATATGAAATGATGGAAAACCCGTGCGGAGAAAAGGGCCGTCGTCAGCGCACAAAGCGGCGATACGAACGCAACGACAAGAATGCAGATTATGGCGGAACGCTGCAAGAAGGGCCCCTGTCGGGTCGCTGTCCCAAACAGCAGAACGGTTGCGAGCGCTATCATCGCGATGAGAACCGGATCGAGGTTCCATGCATATGCAAGGTCGGTGAAATCAGGTGCTGGTCCGCAGTACGGAACAGTTGTTTCGCTCAAAGTCTCGAGCCCCCATGTCAATTCTACCCCTCACCCAACTCCGCTTGCGGAGATGCGTTCCCCTCTTTGCTCACGATCGGGACAACAACCCGTGATCAATGTGAAGGAACGATGAGGCACGCCCGTGGTTCACCATCAGGCCGGGACGCGAGGAAGGAGGAAACAATGCCAATCGTTACGGGACTTTTTGAAGACGAAGAAGGCGCCAAGCGCGCCGTCCAATATCTCGAGAACATCGGCGTGGATCGCCGCATCATTAAGGTCAAAACCTACGATCAGGGATCGGAGGAAAACGCCGGCCATACCCCTGAAAATATTGACAAAGGCGGAATTGAGCAGGGCTTGATTGTCCGCGCCGACGTCTCACATAAGCATCTGGTGAGGGCGTCGGAAGCCTTCCTCAATCTGGCAAGGAAGAAACAGCCGTGATGGGGAACTCATTTTGTCCCATCTTTACCGGAACGTCGCCGCCGCAAGTTTCGGAAGCATGAACCGGAAGGCGATGCTGCGGGCGCCCTGAAACAAGAGAAGCGAAATCCACAGGCCGTCATTGCCGTAAAGGGGCTGCAGGACCGCCCAGGCGGCGAAATAGATGATCAGGGATGCCACCATGAGGTTGCGCATTTGCCGAGACCAGGTGGACCCGATATAGACGCCGTCCATCTGAAACGCGATGATGCCGACAACAGGCAAGACCACCACGTAAATCAGGTAGGTATCGGCCAGTCTCGCAACAGCGTCGGAGGGCGCCGTCAGCGCAATCACCCAATCCCCGGCAGCCAGGAAGGCCAGGGAAACCAGCGCTGCGAAAATCAGGCCCCAGAATGTCGTCAGCTTGATCGTGCGGTCAAAGGCCGGCCGATAACGTGCACCGACAGCGCGGCCGGCAAGCTGTTCCGCCGCCGTAGCGACACCGTCAAGGAAGGCGACCCCGAAGAAATAAAAACGCAGCAGAATGGTGTTGGCGGCAAGCACGTCGATCCCGAGGAAGCCGCTCTGGCGTGTGAAGAAGGACAGGCCGATCAGCAATGCGAACGAGCGGATCATCATGTCGCCGTTGACCGCAAAGGATCGTCTGATCGCCGGTATATCAGGAAGCCGCCAGGAGGAGCGATCGGTCTTGGCCAGGATCAAAGCTGCGCCTGCCACAGCGGTCACGGCTTCTGCAACCAAAGTGGCGATAGCAACACCTTCCACTCCCCAGCCGAGCCCTATGACCCAATGAACGCTGAGGGCGGCATTCAGGCCATTCAGCAGCGTCTGGAGGATCATGCTCCACATGGCCTCACCGCGACCAATGAGCCAGCCGAAGGCGACAAAATTGAAGAGAACGAAGGGGGCCGACCAGATTCGCCAGTGGAAATAGGTAGAGGCGGCTTCAGCGACAATCCCTTCTGCGCCCATGACGCTCATGCCAAGCGCACCGATCGGGCCCTGGAGCAGCAGCAACAACAGACCGGCCACCAGTGCGATGATAAGGCCGCTCAGCAACATCCGCTGTTCACCTACCCGGTCGCCGGCACCCATTGCCTGTGCCGTAAAGCCGGTGGTGGCGCCGCGCAGGAAATTGAAGGTCACGAAGATAACGTCGAAGATCACGGAGGCCAGCGCCACCCCGCCCACCAGCGCCTCGTTTCGCATATGCGCGATGACGCCCGTCGCCACAAGACCCACAAGCGGGGTCGACAGATAGGCGATCATCATTGGTATCGCGATTTTGAGGACATCGCGATGCGCGACGCCGAACGGGCGGACAGCTGCCTCGGTCCCCGTGATTGCCGTTGCCTTCACTTATTCTTTCCGATGTGGTTCACCCAACGTATGCATCAGCCGGTTCGCCCAGCCGAAGATGGCGATGGAATGGATGAGGTCGAGAATTTCAAGATCATCCAGACCGATTTCCCGCAAGTGATAAAATTGGTAGACCCCCACATTGTCTGGATGGGCGGTCAGATCGACACCGAAATTGAACAGCGCCTGCTCGAAATCAGGAAGGTCCGCATCCAGCCCGTTCTTGTATATTTCGTCCACGACCTCGGGCCGTTTCTCCAGCTGGATATAGCGGTTGGCGTGAACAGCGGCGCAGTAAATGCAGTGATTGACGAAGGATGCCGCCAGCGCACCGATCTCGCGCCCACCGCGTGACAATCCGCCTTCACTATACATGATATCGTTGAAGAGCGGGGTGCGCTCGTTCAGCGCCTCCGCCTCGTTAGCGAGTACGAGGACATAGGCCGATACCTTGGTATTGGAAGGGGTGACCTTCAGGGCCGACAATTGCTCGGGGGTCGCGTTTGCAAGGTCCACAGGCTGGACGTAAGGATGCCAGTCAAGCGCATCGAGGGTGAATTCATGGACGGGCTGTGACATATTAATTGTCCCTCATCATCTTGAGGCCGGCAACGACCAGCACCTGATAATTCACATAGGCAATCAGGCCGGCGAGCGTGACGATATCGCGGTCGTCGAGACCAACGGCATAGAGTTTCTCAATGTTTTCCCGGGTCGCGTTCTTCGGCGTAAGGGTCACGAGATCGACGTGGTTCAGGATGGCTTGCAGGCGGGAATCCGCGTGCTGAAGGACCGATGACGGATCGGCGACTGATGCGTGGTCGGAGCCTCCCTCCTCCTCGGCAAGCCGCTCGATGTAGTGCGCATGGAGTTCTTTCGCCTTCCACAATGCGGACATACGCGCGGCAAGTGCCGCCCGCAGGGCGTAGGAAAAGTTGCGTGGCTCTGCCGGCCGCAAAGCCGCAAGATAGCTGGTCTGCGTCAGGTGTTTGAGCTTAGAGCGCCGCTCGCGGAGTTTCAACAGATCGGAGCTGGCATCAAGGCCGAGGACGCGGTCGATCACGTCTTCTGGAGGTGTAGCTGTCATTGTTTTTTCAATCCTCGGAAAGAGCGTCATCCAGAAAGGTCAGGCGGTCCTGCCCCCAATAGAGCGTGTCGCGGTAAATCCAGGTGGGGGTTCCAAAGACACCACGCGCCTGCGCTTCGGCGTGGCTGTCATGCCAGGCCGCCATGATCTCGGGCGTGTCTTCGAGCGCACGCAGCGCACGACCATCAAGACCCAGGCCGTTTGCCACGGCGATGCGAACGTCCGGATCGGTCACGTCCTGCTCCTCCGCCCACAGTGCCCGCAGAAGCGCATGACTGAGTTCCAGTGCAGGCAAACCCTGTCTGTCGGCCGCAATCACCATGCGCGCGGAAAACTCGTTGTTGGTGGGATAATATCTGGGCTTCAGCACCAACGGCATACCCAGACGTTTGCGCCAGCGCTCCAGTTCGACGGCGTGGTAGTCCTGCCGCGGCTGCGGTCTGGAACGAAGTGGAACACCACCGTTTTCGGTGACGATGCGGGTAGGGCGGACGACGACATCGAGATCGTGCTTTTCAATCAGCGCCTTGAACTGTGGCCAGCCCAGATAGGCCCAGGGCGAACTGAGCGCATGGTAATAATAAACGGTTTTTCTGCTCATCGCCTTAACCTCAGGCTGTCTTCTGCATGGTGGGGTCGGCATCCGCATCGGTCCATTCGGATCCATCGAGTTCAGGCTTTTCGTAAGCCTTCAGCGCCTCCCAGTGATGATCGATGTCGGCGATGAACAGCGAAGCGGCGATACCTCGCGCAAGCCAGAGCGCACCTTCGCTGATGGCCGGAATATCGCCGCTGACTTTGCCCAGACTGACCGATGAACCGTAATTGAAACAATGGATCTGCTGCAGCCAAGGGGCGGTACCCGGCTCTTTCTCGGTGAAAGAGAAGTCGTCTTGCAGCCAGGGGAATCGCCCGAGCCCAGGGTTTTCCTCACCTGGTGGCGGCGTGTAGCGGTCGTCCCAGCAGGCGATCTGCCCGTTGAACATTTCGAGTTCGGGACGACTGACGGGGTCGATTGAGAATCCCGTTCCCAAAATCACGAAATCGGTCCGAAAAACGCGGCCGTTGATTGTGGTGATCACAACCTCGCCGCCCTCTTCCTTCATCGATTGGATACCGCAGCCGAAATGGAAATAGGCGTTGGGATGTCGGCTCACCCTCAGCGTTGAATTGTGTGGCGCGGGGGTCTGCTGCTTGACGGAATAATCCATGAGACGCCAGCGCCACACAGGGTCAATTTTCGCGAAGCCGGCGGTGACACCGTATGATCCGATGCCCATCAACTTGTTGATCGTCGGCATTGTCTTGCGTCTGGCAAGGAGACGCACTTCACCGGCCCCCTGCTCGAGCGCTTCCGCTGCATTGTCCACAGCGGACGCCCCTACCCCGATGACAACGACTCGTTTTCCCTTCAGACGCTGAAAATCAATCATGTCGGCGGAATGCGCCCAGCTGACGTTACGTTGCATGCCCTTCACAAAATCCGGGATCGTCGGTTCTCCCAGGCCATCACGGCCTGTTGCCATCACCAGTTTCCGCGTGATGATCGGGTCAGCCTTCCCGCCGTCGATCTCAAGCTCCAGAAGCCCATCGGACCGTGGTATGACGCGGGTGACGTGGATGTTGTTTTCAACCGGGATTTCCATCACCTGCCGGTACCAGCTCAGATATTCCATCCACATCGGTCGCGGAATGCGGAAGAGTTCTTCCCAGGCCTCTTCGCCAAAGCGGGCGGTGTACCAAGCCCTGAAGGTGAGCGATGCCATACCGAGCGCTGGCCCGAGCAGGTTCTTGGGCGAGCGCAGGGTTTCCATGCGCGCGTAAGTCACCCAAGGCCCCTCTTCACCTTTTGCGGCGCGGTCCACAATCCGGATATTGGCGATCCCTGCCCTTGTCAGGGCATGCCAGGCGACGAGGCCGCACATGCCACCGCCGATGATCACGACATCGCTGGCAAGCTGACCGTCTGAGGTCGAGACCGGTTTCGACCAGTTTGCTGCGGGATAATTGAGGTAGGACAAATCCTGCCTCACCCGGGCGTTGAGCGCAGCTAGTCTCTGCTGCTCGGTCCGGTCTTGCTGTTCTAAAGTCATCAGGTGATCTCCTGAAATTCACTATTGCCCATCGGCACCGACGGGCATGAGGATTAATCGGCGAGCACTACGGCGTCGCGATCGCGCCAACCCACCCAGACCGTCTCGCCATCAAGATGCGAGAGCGCCACCGGATCGAGCTGGGCCGACAGGAGTGCGCCGTTGTCGAGGCGGATCGTCAACGTCGTATGAGCGCCCTTGAACACGCGCCGCTCGATCTGGCCCTTGAGGGCAAAACGATCACTCGGCTGCTCGGGAAGACAGAACAGGGCTTCCGGACGCAGCGCGATCGTGACGTGGCTGCCAACCGCGTGATGGTGGCCGTTAAGATCGGCCCGGATCGGACTGCCCTGCCATTCAGTTGTTGCAACATCGCCCTCGGCAGACACCAACCGGCCTTCGAGAAAGTTGCTCTGACCGATGAAGTCGGCGACGAAGCGGCTACGGGGGCGGGCATAGAGATCATCAGGCGCTCCCATCTGCTCGATCCGCCCCTTGTTCATCACCACCACGACGTCAGACATGGTCAGGGCCTCTTCCTGATCATGGGTGACGAAGATGAAGGTCTTGCCGGTCGTCTGCTGGATTGACTTCAACTCGATCTGCATCTCATGGCGCAGCTTGGCGTCGAGCGCCGATAGCGGCTCGTCGAGCAGCAAGACGTTCGGGTCCGGCGCCAGCGCCCGCATGAGGGCCACGCGCTGGCGCTGACCGCCCGACAGTTGCTCAGGCATTCGCCCGGCAAAATCCTGCAGCTTGACGAGACCGAGGAGTTCCATGACCCGGCGGTGGATGGACGCCGAATCCAGCCCCTTCAGTTCAAGTCCGAAGGCAATGTTGCGCTGAACTGACAGGTGCGGAAACAGGGCATAGTCTTGAAAGACGATATTGACGTTTCGCCTGTTGGGCGGCAGATGCGAGATCGGCTGCCCGTCGAGGTAGATTTCGCCGGAAGATGGCGTTTCGAACCCTCCGAGCATTCTCAGCGTCGTGGATTTGCCGCAACCGGAGGGGCCAAGCAGGGTAACGAATTGGCCCGGCGCGACCGCCAGGTCCAGATCATCGACAGCAAGAGAAGCGCCGTAAGACTTGTTGACGTTTTTAAAATGAACAACCGGCTGCATAACTCAGTTCCTCGAACGGCGGGTGAAGTGCTCGGCATAAAGGCCGACGGCGGCGGTGACGATGAGGACGATGGTCGCCATCGCATTGATCTCTGGCGACATGCCGCCCTGGACTTTGGCGAAGATGAGCATCGGTAGCGTCGGCTTGTATCCACCCAGGAAGAAGGTGCGCACGAAATCGTCGATGCTGGTCAAAACACAGAAAATCATGCCGCCGATCAGGGCCGGCAGGATGTAGGGGACCGTAACGCGCATGAAGGCGATAAATGCGTCAGCCCCGAGGTCTCTTGCCGCATCCACGAGATTGGCGGGCATGGAACGTAGGCGCGTCAGCACCATGATCACGACAAACGGCACCGCATGGACGGTATGGGAGAGGATAATCGCGAAGGTGCCCGTGGGGATATCGACCGTCCGGATGAATATCCGCATTGAGATGGCGTTGATGAGACCGGGAACGACGGCAGGCAGGCAGGCGAGCGCAAAGAGAATGGCCTTGCCGCGGATGCCCTCGGTCGAAATCAGCAGGGCAATCCACACACCGATAACGGTCGCTCCGATCGTGGTGGCAAACGCTATCCCGACCGAATAAAGCGAGGCTTCGATGAACTGCTTGTCCTGAAGTACCTTGCCATACCAATCCAGGGTCCAGTTACTGATCGGAAAGGCGATGAAGTTTGCATCCTTGAAGCTCATCGCCATCATCAGGGCCAGCGGCAAAAGCAGATAGATAACGAAAATGGCATAACAGGCGCCAAGTGCCGTCTTCGGAAGGTCGTTTAAGGGGGACCGCATCATCATCTCCTACATCAGCCGGACAGAGCGACCGCCAACGACGCGCATGAAGAGACCAACCGTTGTCAGCGACACGGCGAGCATCAGCATGGCGAAGGCAGCGCCTTCAGGCCATTTGTCGTTGGAGGAGTGGAAGAGCGTTGCGATCACCTCCGGAAAGATGACGGCGTTCGGCCCGCCGAGCAGCAGCGGAGCGGCGAAGACGCCGACGGCGGTGAGGTAAACCAGGCTGCATCCGGACACGATACCGTCTTTCGACAGCGGCAGGATAACGCGGCGGAAGCGTTGGAAAGGGCTTGCGCCAAGATCGGCAGCGGCATGCACCAGCTGTACCGGGATCTTTTCTATGGCTGAATAAAGTGGGAGCAGCATATAGAGCGCCAGGAGGTAGATAACGCCGAAGCTCAGCGAGAAGGACGTGTAGAGCATCGGGATGGGCCGATCGATGATGCCGATCTCGCGCAACAGGACGTTGACGGCTCCCCGATTGGCCAGAAGCATGATGACCGAGAAGGTCCGGATCAGTTCTCCGGCCCAGAATGGGATGAGCAGGAGCAGCAGCGCCCGCATACGCTGCTTCGGCTGAAGCACCTTCGCCACGTAATAGGCAACCGGATAAACGATAACTAGGGTCGACACGGTAACAACGGCGGCAAATACGAGGCTGCGTATGAAGGGCAGCACGTAAATCGAATCCGAGAAGAACAGGGCATAGTTGGCGAGCGTATAGCGCGTGGCCTCGTTCGGTTGAGGCGGATAGTTGTCCGTGAAGCTGATATTGGCCATTTGCAGGATCGGCCCGACATGCAGGACGAAAAGCCATATCACGGGTATCCCGGCAAGGAGTGCGAGGCGCGCATGGCGACTGTCTGCCAGCCGGCCTATGGTGGTTCGGTAAAGGGCTGAGCCTGTCACCTTGCCAATCCATCCGGAATAATGCGCCGGGGCTGGCGCGCCTTCCTCTCGCAGTTCAGTCATTGTCGTGTTCACCATGATCGTTCCCAGCTCTGGACAAGCTTTTTATTGGGGTCCTGCGAACCCGGCCGAGGTCGGGTTCGCATCGCAGCCGTAACTCAGGCAGCCTTGATTTCGGCAGCTGCCTTGTCGATCATCGCGTTCTTCATGGCCCGGTTGACCGAGCTGAAGAACTTGATGCGCTCCATCTGGTCCTGTGGAAGCGCCATGGCGGCCCGTTCGCGGTCGTTGAGCAGCTTGTCGACGCCATCAAAGGCCGAGGCGAAGCCCGACTGCCGAACCATGGCAGCCCCGATTTCCGGCGAGGCGAGGATAGCGTCCAGGAAGGTATAGGCAGCGTCCGCATTCGGACCGTTCTTCACCACGTTGAAGGAGTAGAGGAACCCGTAGGTGCCTTCCTTCGGAACGGACAGCTCGATGGGGTGACCGTCCATGATCAGCTTGGACGTCGGACCGGACCAGGCCTGCGCGACATAGATGTCCTCGTTCAGGAACATCTGCTGCACCTCGGAGCCCGCATCGTAGTATTTGCGAACCTTGTCCTTTTGGCTGATCAGGAAGTCGCGCGCCTTGTTGGTGGCTTCCTGGGCAACGGCTTCCTTGCCTTCATAGGTGACATAATCGCCGTCATTGCCCTGATAGAGCATGGTCAGCGAAAGGAAGTCCGAAATGATGTAGGATGTCAGGCCCTTGTATTCATCGTCGAACATCATGCCCCAGCTATCGGAAGGCTTGGTGTACTCCGTGTTACGGGCCAGACCTTCAAAGCCCGCCAAAAGCGGAACGCCGTAGGTGGAGCCGTTGATGGTGAGCTGCGGCGCACCCTTGTAAGCCGCCGCCAGCTTGTCCCAGTTTTTCAGTCGGCTGGTATCAAGCGGCGAAAGGAGGTTGGAACCGATGAACTGGGAGAGCCGGTGGCCGGTCACCGTCACGATATCGGTCGATGGTGTGGCGCCTTCGGCCGTCAGAATGTTATATTGCTTGCCCTGATCGTCCGTCAGACGGATGCGGATCTCGATCCCCGTGTCCTTCTGAAACTGGTCGATGAAAGACTGCGGCACGAACTTGTCATATGTCGTGATATTGACGACCTTGCCCTGCGCGTGGGCGGAGCGCATCAGGCTGGGCGCCGCCAGGATGCCAGAGCCGGCAGCGAGCAGCTTGAGGGTGGAACGACGGGTCGCTTTAAACTCTTTCATGGCAATCTCCTTGTTTTTGTTTGACCGGTTTGATGGGCAGAGCACTTGCATTTTTAGGGAACGTCTCCTTCGACGGTTCCCCCATAGGTGACATCCGCAACACGTCCTGATGCGCCAGGATCGTGAGCGGTGAAATCGGGCATGCGTGCGGAAGCAACACGGATGATGAGCTGGATCAGCTCCTGGGCAGTGGCCGACAGCGGGCGCGCTGTTGCCGAGAAGATTCCCCAGAGGAACGGGATGTCGACGTCGAGCGGTCGCACAGTCACGCCCGCGGTCAGGGGACCGTAAGCGGTTGCCGGTTCGACAATCGCAATCCCCATCCCGGTCGACGCGATCTGCACCGCACTCATCGCCGCGCTCGTCGCTATGATCCGTCGTGCGCGAACATTTGCCTCCTGCAGAGCCTTGTCCACCCGGCGACGCAGACGGAACGGATTAGCAAGCGTAATGACTGTCTGGCCGGCCAGGTCGGCCACGGAAATGACATCCTTGGCGGCCAGCGGATCGTGAACGGACAGAACGGCTGCACAGCGGCCCTGAAAATATCCGTGCGCTTCGAGGCCGGGCTGTTCGGCCGGGAGCGACGTCACACAGAAATCGGCGGTACGCCCCAGCACCGCCTGAACGGCGGCTTCGGCAGGCATGCTTCTTAAAAAGACCGTATGCGGAAGAAGGGCTTCCGGTAGTTCGGCGAGAGCAAGCGGCACCATACCCGTGGCAAAAGCAGGCGTAGCGGCGATCTCGACCGGTTCGGGCTCCTTGAGACTGATCCTTTGCGCTCGATTGCGCAGATGCTCGATGCCGCTGATGAAGCGTTCCGCTTCAGAATGAAAAGCAATCCCCTTGTCACTCGGCATTATGCGCGGGCCATTGCGACCAAACAGCGGAAATCCAAGCGACGTTTCAAGGTCCTGAATAAGACGTGTGACCTGGGATTGCGAACGGTCAAGCAGGCGCGCAGCACCGGTGATGCTGCCTGCGGACATAACCGCAAGAAATGCCTCCAGTTCGCGTATCTCCATCGCTATCATGCATCCTTTGCATTATGACAAATTTAATGTGCATTAAACGCATGATGTCTGCTAGTGACAAAAGAGAATTTTTCGTTTGGGACGCGGAAGATGAAAAAGATGGCTTGCTGACTTCGAACTGTGCAGAAAATTAAGCCTCGGGACGTGGCTTTTGGTCGTGCAGCACATGCATTTACTGGAAGGAGCCAGAATTTGCTGAGGGCGTAGGCAGGCGCGCAGATAAATGAGGCAGGGGAACCGCAAACACAGCTCTGGCGCGCCAGAAAAAATGATGCATTTGCGCAACGATCGGCAGGCAATGTACAGAACCGGTTTGTGTTCTACGCGAAAGATAGAGACCAGAGGGTGGCGCCATGTCCACTCCTACAACCGAAAGGACAGATGACATGCGGATAGCCATTCTCGGTGCGGGTTCGATTGCTTATGGCATGGCGGCTTTCCTCGCCAATGCGGGGCATCATCCGTGCCTATCGTCGCCCTCCGGCCGCAGTGCCAAGCCGTTGTCGGAAGGCGAACCGCTCATCGCTACCGGTGCGTTGGACTTCGTCGGTCCGGTCGAGGTCGCGGCAACCTGCGAGACCGCCATTGCGGATGCAGATGCGGTCATCATCGCAATGCCCGCAAACGGTCATCGTGCCGCCATCGACGCGGCGCTGCCGCATTTGCGGTCGGGACTGACCGTCATCATCAGCTCCCATAGCTCCTTTGGAGCGCTCTATCTGTCGAAGCGGCTTTCCGAACGACAACTCCGTCTGCCGATCATTGCTTGGGGGACCACGCTTCTGACGGCCCGCCGCCAAACCGACGGGCGCAGCGTCGTCGTCAACACCATCCGCCAGAAGGTGGACTTTGCCACCCTGCCGAAGTCGGCAGCCGCTGAGGGTCGGAGCCTGTGCACTGAACTCTTCGGTGATCGCTTCGTCGAACGTGACGGTTTGCTTGCCATCGCGCTCTCAAACCTCAATCCTCAAAATCATCTCGGGATCGCATTGCTCAATCTAACAAGGATGGAAAAGGCGGAGAGTTGGGGACAGGGCGAACATGTCACACCGGCGGTCGGTCAGTTGATTGAGGCGCTCGACGCCGAGCGACTGTCAATTGCCGAGAGCTTCGGCCTGGAGGTCAAAACAGTTCGCGAACACTTTTCTCTCTCCTTCCACGTGCCCCTCGCCTCTGTTTCCGAAATGAACCAGCAGATGCATCGTGAAGGACGAGGCGGAATGGGCCCTTCCTCCATCGAAAGCCGCTACATTTTCGAAGATGTGCCGTTCGGTCTACTCCCAACCGTGCTTCTCGGCCGCATAGTCAACCGGCCTGCGATCCTGCACGAGGCAGGCGTTCGCATCTTTACCGCATCGGTCGCACACAATCTGGAGGCAGACAATGACCTGCTGCCGGAGCTTTCACTTGATCATCTCGGTCCGAGCGAGCTGCGGGAGCTTTGCGAGAGCGGATTTTAACGGAGCAGAGGAGCCGCCCGTGATCCCGAGCGGCAGGAGCCGAGGGCCTTTCAGCGAGCCTTTGGCAATCCGCAGATCCTGAGAGAGATCGGCTTCCTGCAACGGCGGGCTGGCACGCGAGCCGCAGTCCTGGATCGATTACATGAGCAGCTGGGCAGGCTCAGTCATCGTTACGGCATAGCTAAGTGAGCGCTTTCCGTCATGGCTGTAATTGGCCCGACGCGGATGTTGCCGGTTATTCACGAGGCCACAACTCTATTGCGTCCTTGTGCCTTGGCGAGCAGAAGGGCCGCATCCGCCCGTGCCAGCAGCGTGTCCAGCGGCCCGGCCTCGGGCGAGGTTGCCACACCCACGGAAATTGTTACGGTTCCAAGAAGTTTCCCGGCATGGGAGATGGCTGTAGCACTTACTGCTGTTCTGACTTTTTCGGCCAAGCCAGCAGCGTCGCCCTTGAGCATCCCCGGCAAGAGCGCGGTAAATTCCTCTCCCCCATAACGGTAAGCCTCACCGTGATCGCCCAGCGTGTCACGAAGCGTTCGGCCCACATACTGCATGACCTTGTCGCCGGCATCATGACCATATTCGTCATTAAAACGCTTGAAGTGGTCGATATCGATCATCAGGCAGGCAAGTGGTGTCTTTAATTCGTCGCTTGCGAAACGTTGCACCCTTTCATCCAGATGCCGGCGATTGAACAACCCGGTCAGAGGGTCTTCGATAGCCATCAGCGTCAACTTCTCACGCAGCTGCAGATTGGCGATGGCAAGCCCGACATTTTCGGCAATCAGTTCGAGATAAAGCCGTGACGCATCGAGGTGCAGCGCCTGCCCTTCTTTTTCTTCCAGGTAAAAAAGCCCGATCATGTCGCCTTGCGCGGTCAACGGGACGCAAAGAGCGATAGCATCCGGATCATCCAGATGCTGACACGGCACATCGGTGTCGGAGAACCCGTTGGCGTGCGCCCGCCCGCGGCGCATCCCCCAGCACGCAGACGCAGGAAAACTGTCTCCGGCATTGTCAGGCGCTAGCCACTCCGAACTGCGGTTGAGGATATTCTTGCTTTCGTTCAGGATATAAAGGCCGCCGGCAATGCCGGGAAAGATTTGCGGCGCAAAGCGCGCGACGATGCTGGCGAGCTCGCCCTGGTTCTGGCAGGCCTGCAGGCGGTGCATCATCTGCAGGATGAGGTCCTTGGTCTGTTGGTCTGCCCGTCGTTCCGCGTCGAGCCGATCGCGCTCGATGCCGCTCGCCCGGAAGATTTCAATCGCGGTGTTCATCTCGCCGATCTCGTCCCGGCGACTGTCGGGCAGCACCTCGACGGAATAATCCTGCTTTGCAAGCCGGTCGATGATCCCGCTCATTCGCACCAACGGCATGGCGATCCGGCGTCTCAGGATGAAATAGAGCACCGCCAGGAATAGCCCCCCCGTCAGCCCCAGCATGATCTTGGCGATGACGCTCCACCAGTCGCTACGCGCTCGCGCCGCGGCCAACTGCGATCCGGTTCTTGCGGCTGTCAAATCCCGAAAATGCGCGACAGTCGCCAGAAGATCCTCTTGCAGTCTTTCATGCTCGGGGCCGAACAACGTGGACTGGGCAGCGCTCTTCTCACCGCGCTGAAATGCTTCGACCGCCGCGATCTCGAACTTGTCGAGTGCGTCCGCATCCGTTTCGATCTTTCGCAGCGCATCGACCTCGGCCTTCGGCAGCACTTTCGACAAGAGCTGGTCAACTGCGGCTTCCCGGCTTCGCTCGCTTCCATCTTCGGCCCGGAACGCGTTGAGATGACGTTCTTCGCCACGCATAACAAACAGCCTGGCCTCGTCGGACCGGACCTCTGCGCCAAGTGCGAGGTCTTCCGCCAGACTATCCAGCGTCAGATGCTCTTCCACCGCGACACGCTCTTCGACGGCGCTGCGAGACGACATGATGAAGGCCGCACCAGACAAAGCCGTCAAGACGACTGTCACTCCGTAAGCCCAGTTGGTGATCGCGCTTATTCTCATTCTCTAATACTACACACTGCTGCTTGCGGGAGGATTAAGACGCCGGTTGCGATTGCATGGTGCCTGCTCGACATTGCCGGCGCCGGCAGGCCCAGAGTTCAGCAAGCTGGCCGAAGTTGACTGGACAGTCAACGAGGGCAGCGCATGAATAGTTTGAACCTTTACAGGAGCGCCCACGGAGATCACTCATTCCGTCCGTGCGGAGATCGAGGTTCCAAATGATGCCTGGCATTTGCCGAAGCATTAGTCACACTGAACAATTGCGGCTATGTTATTGTGGCAGATCACGGGAGGCGGCCTTCGAGGGCCGGTGATTGATGGGTTTTACGGACCACGTTAAGGAAATCGAGCGGGTCGGACAGGGAACCAACACGGGCCGCGACGCCGTTGTCCTGGAGTCCTGGCGGCGCTGTCTGGACGCCTACCAGCTCGATCCGGCGCAGGCGCGCGAGGCAGTGATCGTTTCGGAAACACGGCTGCGGGAACACCGTCAGCAGGCGGAAGATCTGGTACACATCGCCCGCTCCGGCCTGGAGCGGCTCTATCGGCAGGTTGCCGAACAGAATTACGTGTTGCTGTTGTCGGATCGGCTTGGTGTCACCGTTGAATTCCTGGGTGACCCCTCCTTCAACAACAATCTGCGCAAAGCGGGGCTCTATCTCGGTTCCGAGTGGTCCGAGCCCCGGGCCGGCACCTGCGCGGTGGGCGCCTGCATTGCCACGGGCGAGGCCCTGACGATCCACCAGACCGACCATTTTGACATCACCCACACACCCCTGTCCTGCACGGCAGCCCCAATCTATGATACGCAAGGATCATTAGCGGCCGTTCTCGACATTTCACTCCTCAGTTCGCCAATCCTGAAAGCCAGCCAGAACATGGCGCGTCATCTCGTCTCGTCGACGGTGCGGCGGATTGAGCTTGCCAATCTCATGGCAAACAGCCGTCACGATCTGGTCCTGCGCTTTGCGGGAGCGCCGGAGTTTCTCGACGTCGATCCGGAAGCGGCGATATCCGTAGACGGTGCGGGGCGCATCACCGGCATGACCCACGGCGGCGCCCGGCTTCTTGCCGCGTCGCGCGGTCTCGACTGGCGCACGCCCGGGCTTCTGATCGGCCAGCCTGTTACGGACTTCTTTCATGCGGGGCTCGACGAGTTAGCCTCGCTGACCCGCGCCAGCCTGCCCCAGGAACGGCGGATCGCCGTTCGAGACGGCTCGCTGCTCTTTGCCCATGCCATAGAACCGCAGCAACGCACAGGCAACGTGCCCTCTGCCCGCACTTCCGGCCGATCGCCGGCGATCAACAGGCTCGGCGGCAATGTGCCGGCGATCGACGACCTCAGGCGCAAGGTAGTCAAACTTGCACCCAGCAGACTGCCGATATTGCTGCAGGGAGAGACCGGGACGGGCAAGGAATATCTCGCCCGCATCATTCATGAGATGAGCGGGCTTTCTGGCCGCTTCGTGGCAGTCAATTGCGCCGCCATTCCGGAGCAGCTGATCGAGAGTGAACTTTTCGGTTACGTCCCGGGGGCTTTTACCGGGGCACTGGCCAAGGGGAAAAAGGGGTTGATCGAGGAGGCCGAGGGCGGAACGCTCTTCCTCGACGAGATCGGCGACATGTCCTATGCCGCCCAGAGCCGGTTGCTCAGGGTTCTCGCCGAGGGCGAGGTGCTCCCCGTCGGCGGCTCGGTCGCGCGCAAGGTGGGTTTCCGTGTCGTCTCCGCTTCGCATCGATCGCTGGCCAACATGGTCGCGGCAGGCGGGTTCCGCGAAGACCTCTATTATCGGCTCAACGCCGCCGTCCTGTCGCTACAGCCGCTCCATGAACGCGAGGATCTGCCTTGGCTCCTCGAGCAGCTGCTCCATAAACACAATACGAAGGACGGCCGCCTGACGTTATCGGGCGCAGCGAGGCTGCTGCTTCTCAACCATCGCTGGCCAGGCAATATCCGCGAACTCGACAATGCCATCGCCTTTGCCGCAGCACTGTGCGACGATGGTGTGATCGAGATCACGGACCTGCCGGATCATTTGTCGCAGCCTGCCAGCGTGCGCGTCGGCGAAAGCGTCGAAGCAGACCTGCGTGCCGTCCTCACGAGTTGCAAGGGCAACGTCTCCGAAGCCGCCCGCCGTCTTGGTATCGATCGCACAACGCTCCATCGCCGGATGAGACGGTTCGGTATAGAGCGTCCGCACTGAGCCATTCATTGCGGCATCCGCCACACCTGTTGCGCCACAGCTGTGGCGCAATCGTCATCACCCTCCTTGAAAACGCTGTGATTTCCAGCCCTCTCGACGGTCGGCTCGGCTGGCACGGCGGTTGCTCCTCCTGATGGCATGAAAAGCAGCCTTAAGGAGGAAACATGCGCGCCCTCAGATTTCACGCCGCAAAGGACTTGCGGCTCGAGGACATCCCCGAGCCGAGACAGGCGGGACCGGGCCAGGTCATCGTCCGCAACCGCTTCGTCGGAATTTGCGGAACGGATCTTCACGAATACAGCTATGGCCCGATCTTCATCCCGACCGAGCCGCATCCGTTTACCGGCGCCCACGGCCCGCAGGTCCTCGGCCACGAGTTCGGCGGCGTTGTCGAAGCCATCGGTGAAGGCGTGACCTCGGTCGCCATCGGCGACCGCGTCTCGATCCAGCCTCTCGTCATGCCGCGCTCCGGCGACTACTTCGCCGACCGCGGCCTTTTCCATCTCAGCCCGCAACTCGCACTCGTGGGTCTCAGCTGGAATGGCGGAGGCATGGCTGAAGCCGCGCTGGTTCACGAATATAATGTCCAGAAGATCCCAGACGAGATGACCGATGAAGAGGCCGCACTCGTCGAGCCGACGGCGGTTGCCGTCTATGCCTGCGACCGTGGCGGCGTCACCGCCGGTAACAGCGTTCTCGTTACGGGTGCCGGCCCGATCGGCATGCTGACGCTGCTGGCGGCCCGAGCGGCCGGTGCCACCAAGCTGTTCGTCTCGGACCTGAACGATGCCCGCCTCGAGCTTGCCAAGAAAGTCCTGCCCGACCTTGTCGCCATCAATCCGAAGCGCGAAAAGGTTGGCGACGTCGTCCGCGCCCAGACCGAGGGCCAGGTGGGATGCGACGTTGCGATCGAATGCGTCGGCAACGAACACGCCCTGAAGGCATGCGTGGATGCTGTGCGCAAGCAGGGCGTCGTCGTTCAGACAGGCCTGCATCCGCATGAGAATCCGATCGACTGGTTTCAGGTCACGTTCCGCGATCTCGAGGTCAAAGGCTCGTGGGCCTATCCGACCCATTACTGGCCGCGTGTCATCAGCCTGATCTCATCCGGCCTCCTGCCGGCGACGAAGATTGTCACCAAGCGCGTCACGCTTGAAACGGCCGTGAAAGAGGGCTTCGACGCCCTCCTCGATCCGGCTGGCACCCACCTGAAGATCCTGATCGATCTCTCAAAATAAGCGTCTCGGCCAAGGCCTGAAGGGAGAGGAGCCCTGAAGGCGGCGGTTTGGAGGCTTTGACGGAACGCCCGGCAGCGGCGTTCCGTGACCCTCACCAAGCAATCATGGAGGAGAATAAATGCTCGATATCAGCCCCGGAACCAAGATCGACACGGCCCTTGCGAAGCTCGAAGGAGCGCTGGCGAAAGGCGACGTGGACGCCGCCGCCAACCTGTTTCAGGCGGATTGCTACTGGCGAGATCTGGTGACCTTTACCTGGAACCTGAAGACCCTCGAAGGCCGCGAGCAGGTCCGCGACATGCTTTCCAGCCAGCTTGCCGCAACCAAACCGTCCAACTTTGTGCAGGACACCAGGGAGGCCGCCTCCGAAGCGGGCGGCGTTACCGAAGGCTGGTTCGAATTCGAAACGGGGGTTGCCCGCGGCTATGGCCATATCCGTTTGAAGGATGGTCTGATCTGGACCCTCTTGACCACCATGACCGAACTGAAGGGCCATGAGGAGCCGAAGGGCTTCCGCCGCCCGATGGGGGCGGAGCACGGCCATGACAGAAACCGCACGACCTGGAAGGAAAAGCGCGAAAGCGAGGCGGTGGAACTCGGTTACACGTCCCAGCCCTATGTCGTCATCATCGGTGGCGGCCAAGGCGGCATCGCGCTCGGCGCACGCCTTCGCCAGCTCGGCGTTCCGACGATCATCATAGAGAAGAACGAGCGGCCCGGTGACAGCTGGCGCAAGCGCTACAAGTCACTCTGCCTGCACGACCCTGTGTGGTACGATCACCTTCCTTACATTCCCTTCCCGGAAAACTGGCCGGTATTCACCCCAAAAGACAAGGTGGGCGACTGGCTGGAAATGTACACCAAGGTGATGGAACTGAATTACTGGGGCTCCACGACCTGCAAATCCGCCCAATACGACGAGAAGACCGGCGAATGGACCGTCGTCGTCGATCGCGACGGCAGAGAGGTCGTCCTCAAGCCGAAGCAGCTCGTGCTGGCAACCGGCATGTCGGGCAAGGCCAATGTGCCGAAATTCCCCGGTCAGGACATCTTCAAGGGCGAGCAGCAGCATTCTTCCCAGCATCCGGGTCCGGATGCCTATGCCGGAAAGAAGGTGGTCGTCATCGGCTCCAACAACTCGGCCCACGATATCTGCGCAGCGCTCTGGGAAGCCGGCGCCGATGTCACCATGCTGCAGCGCTCGTCGACCCATATCGTCAAGTCGGACTCGCTGATGGAGATCGGCCTTGGCGATCTTTATTCCGAGCGGGCGGTTCAGGGCGGCATGACGACGCGCAAGGCCGATCTGATCTTTGCGTCGCTGCCCTACCGGATCATGCATGAGTTCCAGATCCCGATCTACAACAGGATTCGGGAAAGGGATGCCGAGTTCTACCAGGCGCTCGAAAAGGCCGGTTTCATGCTCGACTTCGGCGACGACGATTCGGGCCTGTTCATGAAATACCTGCGGAGGGGATCAGGATATTACATCGACGTGGGGGCCTGCGATCTGGTCATCGACGGTTCGATCAAACTGAAGTCTGGCGTCGACGTCTCACATCTGACAGAGAACGCAGTCGTCCTGAAGGATGGGACGGAGCTGCCGGCTGACCTCGTGGTCTACGCCACCGGCTACGGTTCAATGAACGGCTGGGCCGCCGATCTCATCTCGCGCGACGTGGCGGACAAGGTCGGAAAATGCTGGGGCCTCGGCTCCAACACCACCAAGGATCCAGGCCCCTGGGAAGGCGAGCAGCGCAACATGTGGAAACCGACACAGCAGGAAGCCCTGTGGTTTCACGGCGGCAACCTGCATCAGTCACGCCATTATTCCCAATATCTGTCACTGCAGTTGAAAGCCCGCCAGGTGGGCATCAAGACACCCATATACGGAATGACCAAGCCGCATCACCTGGCCTAAGCACAAAAAGAGCGTCGGCTTTACCGGCGCTCTTTCTGTAAGCATCCTCCGTTGTTGAGTTAAAATGGCCGGCCCCATCCTTCACGCTTGAAGAAATTGCCCGCCATGCAAACGTATCAAGGGCGACAATCTATTCGCGCGTCGCAAACAAGGAAGAACTCATCGAAGCGGTAATCCGGCCTCACGATCACCGGCGGGCAGTTTCGAGCGTCCGAGTCACTGTCGATCAAGGAAGCTTTGATCGCTTTCGGCACGCGCCTGGTTGCGGTTTATGGATACTGCAGAAGCCATTCCCGAAGTCGAGTGAGCAGCTCAGCCGGACACGTGTGGTGCGTAAGGCCGACGTTGCACAAACGAAATGAGCGACAGTCGCCTCATCGATCCGGAAAAGCCTTTGCACTCCTCGCCGGGCCGGCTGGACGTCAGGTTTCCCTGAGGTCGCCAATCAGTGTCGGCACCAGCTCTCCGACCGTTGGATGGATTGGCACCGCCCAGCGCAGTTCTTCAGTTGTGGCACCCAGGTTGATGGCGTCGAGCACGCCATAGACCGCCTCGTCACCTCCGACCCCCAGGAAAGCGGCACCGAGTATCCGGTCGGTTTCGGCGTCGGCGACGAGTTTCATGAGGCCAAGCGTTTCACCTTTCTCAACGGCCCGGCCGACGCGGCTCATCGGTCGGGTCGAGACCTTGATCCGGTGACCGGCCTCCTTCGCCTGACGCTCCGTCATACCAACACGTCCGAGCGGCGGATCAATGTAGAGGCCGTAACCGAGGGTACGGTCTGACACTTTTCGGTTGCCGCCATCAAGGAGGTTTGCCGCGACGATCTCGAAATCATTGTAGGACGTATGCGTGAATGCGCCTCGTCCGTTGCAGTCACCAAGGGCCCAAATGCCTTCTGCGGTGGTCTGCAAGCGCTCATCCACCGTGATGAAGCCGCGTTGATCAGTCTCGATGCCAGCAAGATCGAGACCGAGATCATCGGTGTTCGGCCGCCGTCCGAGGGCGACCAGGACATGGCTCCCACTGACTTCGCCCTGATCGGTCCGCACGACGACGCCCACATCTTCCTTGGTGAAGGACAGGAGTTTGCGGTTCAAAAGAACCTTGATGCCATCCCTACTCAGAATCTCCGCAATGGCTTGCGAGATATCGGTATCCTCCCTGGGCGCCAGTTGCTGCCCACGCTCAATGACCGTCACCTCGGCGCCGAAGCGCCGATACATCTGGGCGAATTCCAGTCCGATGTAACTGCCGCCAAGAACAATCAGATGTTTCGGCAATTTCTCGAGCGCGATCACCGACGTGCTCGAGAGGTATGGCACGTCCTCAAGGCCAGGAATGTCTGGGATGTGTGGCCGCGCGCCGACGTTTATAAAGATCTGCGGCGCGGTATAGTCTGTCCCGTCCACGGACACGGCCCTCGCACCGACGAATTTGGCCTGGCCGTGGATCACATCCATCGTCTCGAGACTGTCAAACCAGGATGCCAAACCGTTTCTCGCATCAAGGGTCACCTTCCTGGCGCGGGCCGCTACGGCCGGCATGTTCACTATCGGCTCACCGCTGATGGTGACGCCGAATTCGGATGCGCGCCGCGCAACCTCCGCGGTCTTGGCGCTGGCGACCAATGCCTTGGTCGGCATGCACCCGGCGTTGACACAGGTGCCGCCAAGATATTTGCGTTCGATCAGGACCACCTTGCGGCCCATCGCCGCCATGCGGGCGGCAAGGAATGGTCCGGCCTGACCGGCCCCGATGAAGATCGCGTCATACTCCCTCATGACACGGACACCACGACGATCAGTGCGAGCAGGATGGCGACCGCATCCTCGATCAGGGCGGCGGGAAGGTCGCGGCCGAAATGCCTGGCGAGATAAGCGCGGCCGGTTGCACCGCCGAAGGTTCCGACGACAGCGCCGATGACCCCCGCGAGAAGCCCGGGAACCACCATTCCTGCAGTTGCGGCGACCGTCGCACCGCTGAGAGCGCCCATTATAACCCTTGCTCCGAATTGAACGGGTACCTTGCGTGAGGGCGTGCCGGGAAGCTGGTCGGCAATCAGTTCCACGATGGCAAGCACAGTCAAAATCGCCGCAGCCCAGAGCGAGCCCATGAAGGAGAGAACGCTTGGAGAAATATCGAACCACCCGAGATAAGCGCCCCAGGAGACTGCGGCCGGGGCAGTCATGGTGCGCAGACCGGCGACAAGCCCTATCAGCATTGCGAGAAGAATGAGCATTCAGATCCCCCTAAGCTAAGTCGGCATGCCGCGGCGCCCGGCTGATGCGCAGTTGACAGTTCCCTTGCCCGTCCGAGCCGTCCTCGGTCGACACCTCCGAAGGAAAGCCGGAAGATCGGCCGCGACGGCGTCCCGGATTGATCCTCAACTTGCCGTTACCTACCGGACAGATCGCAACCGTACCATGGCGCGCCAGTTTGGTCGACAGGGCCGCTGCGTGGTGCCGTGAGCCAGCGCCCCGTCGTTTCCGTTGTTTGAGGTCCTGCAAATTTGTTGAAAGGGGGCACGCTATCTGCTTTCGGCAGGCCCTTAATTTTTTCCCGAAGAACAGTGCCGCCCCGGGCACGGGCACGTCTTACAGTAATCCAGTCCGTCGATCAGATATCGGATACAACAGACGCGGCGGAGCCGCTCCGGCTGGCCATCGCTTCCAGGGTAAAGGATAGGTCTGAAAAGCGGGTTACGTGAGCCATCTGCCATCTGAGGCAGTTCAAGCAATGCCAGTGCATCCGCGACGCCTGCACCAGGGCAATCATTAACCACGGCGTAACCGCGGGCGATACCTTCGAACAGGTTGCCCGCATTTGACCAAAGGACGTTGCGAGACAGCCCGCTCACCTCGGACACAGCTCGGATAATTGCTTCGATATTGCCCCTGATCAGAAAATCGAAACGGTCCTCTGCGGACTTCGCTCGGACCGGGTGGCCGAAATCAGTCAGGCCGAGCGAAACGACCTCCCCTTCACCGCTTATTTCGATGCTCAAGTCCGCCGGCGTCAGAGTTACCCGCCAATCCAGTAACATGGCTGCGGTGGCAATCGGTCTCATCACCCTCGCGAAGTACCGCTTTGACCACTCCCCGGCAACAGCGGCAATGGGCGCGTTCGCCCCGTGGCGGCGACCGTAACTGTTGAGGACAGCCAAAAGACAATCGGGCTCCAGCAATTCAGTGAAAGCCAGATCAGTGGGCCGCCTGCGCCGGAAGCAATCCCGCCACTGCGAATGTGCCGACTGCCGCAGCAATTCGCCAAGAACCTCCGACCTTCGCATACGCTCCTGCAGCCTAAACGAGCCGGGTGACAATCTGGCGAGCCAGATGCTGCAGTGAGGCCGTGGAGCCGAATGGCCAGGATGGCATGCCGGTCAAACGGACATTTCCTTGCGCTACGACCGGCAACATGGGCCAGAGCGAAGCATTGAGAAGATCAGCCGGAACGGTCTCGCCAAGGATGAACAAGGTGCTGTCGCTCCCAAGGGAGGCAAGTCCTTCAAGATCGATTGTCGTAAAACCGAAAGGTTGCGCTGACATTTCAATGCCATCGGCAAAGCCGATCTTCCTGAGAAGGCCGGAAATTGCGGCGTTGGGCGCAAAGACGCGCAACCGCGGGACGCCAGGCAACGGTTGCGCCACGACCAGCTTGCGGCCTGCCACCTGCCCGGCATGGCGCGATTTCAGGTTTTCGATCTCATCATCAAAACGTCCGAGGAGCCTTGCGACGTCATCCGATCGCGAAAGCGCTGCGCCCGCCTGACGGGCGCTCTGACAGACGCTCGCCAGCATGTCACCTCCATTTTCCTGATCATCGATCAGATGAACCGGAGCGATCTCACCGAGCGCATGAGCAATGGACGCGTGCCGATACCGCGACGTCAAGATGAGGTCAGGCAGCAGTTTGCGGACCGCCTCAAGGCTGGGCTGCTGTCGTCGTCCGACGTCGACGGCATCGGAGAGGCCTTCATTTGCGACATCGACCCATGTTCTGTACCCGGAGATTTCCGCGCATCCAGCCGGCGATATTCCAAGGGAAAGCGCAATCTCGGTAGCAGTCCAATCGAGCGTGACCAGGCGTGAGGGTCCTGAAGCGGCAAGCGACCCTGGCGCCGCGATCAAAGCCACCGCGCCACTCAAGAACGATCGTCTGCCTATACCCGCTACCACTTCACGCTCACTGTTCCGACAACGGTCAAACCCTGCCCGTAATAGCACTGCGTGGTGGTGTTGCAACCGGCGACGTAGGTCTTGTCTCCGAGATTGTAGCCGTTGAGCTGGAACGAATAGCGATCATGTTCGTAACGGGCAAAGGCATCGACCAGCGTATAACCGGGAACGAAGAATGAGTTCGCGGTATCCCCGGCAGTCTTGCCGATGCGTCGGACACCACCACCGACTGTCAGCTTGCCGTTCCAGCTGTCCGGCATCGGCAGATCATAACTCACGAACAGCGACTGCTGCTGCTTTGGAACGGTATACGGCATTTTCCCGATCTGGGTGGGCGTCTGGCTCTCGGTTACCACAGGATCCTGCCAGCTCGCCGCCGCAGTAACATTGAGACTGTCCCAAAGGGTGGCGTTGGCCTCCAGTTCGATCCCGCGGACGCGCACCTCGTCAGTCTGGTAATAAACGCCTGCAACACGGTTGACGACATTCTGCTGCGTCGCCTCGAAGCCGGAAAGAGTAAGGCTGAAGTCCTCGCCCTGTGGCGCAAATTTCACGCCGATTTCCTTCAGCTCGCCCTTGGTTGGCTTCAGCGGCGTTGGCGCCAATGTCAGCACCGGAGAGAAGGACGTGGAATAAAGCGCGTAGGGCACAAGGCCGTTATCAAGGACATAAGCGGCACCGACCCTGCCGGTGAAGGCTCTATCGTCCTGCCGGTATCGGGTGGTAAGACCGCTGGCAAGCGTGGTGCTGTCGGAATCGTTGCTGACATGGTCCTGGCGGCCGCCAACCGTCAGTCGAAGCCCGCCGAGTTCCATTTGATCCTGGAGATAAAAACCGACCTGACGCTGCGTCTGATCAAGACGTGTCGTCAGTGCTGCCGGCTGTACGCCAATGCCGTAGACCGGATTGAACAGGTCGAGTGTGGGGCCACTGCGTGATCCTGTCCTGTTCACAAGGTTTTGCCACTGCACGTCGATACCGCCGAGAAGCGTATGGCTGATTGGCCCACTGTCGAACTTGTACTCAAGATTGGTATCCAGCGCCACGGCGTTGAGCGTTGGCTGCGCATTGTAAACGAGGCGTGAAAGCGTGCGCTGGTTGGCGGAAAGGCCGTTGCCGAAAAGGTTTTGATAATTGACGTCCAGATATGAGTACCGGAAATTCTGGCGTAGAACGAGATCGTCGTTAATTGCGTGTTCGAGACTATATCCAATATAGGCCGTTTCCTTGTCGTAAATCGCCAACGAGGGATCGCCGTCCGAAAAGCTGCGCGGTATCGTCAAACCGAGACTATTGGGATAGATGCTCCCGAGTGCTGGAATAAGCGAGGGCACCTGGCCGGCGTCATCCTTCATATAGGCGCCATAGACCGTGAGACTGGTATCTTCATCCGGCGACCACCTGACTGTCGGGCTGATGGCGAAACGGTCGTTCTTGCCGAAATCGTTCATTGTTTCGCTGTCGCGGATAATGCCTTCCAGGCGATAGGTAAGATTTGAATCCGCACCGACAGGGCCCGTGACGTCAAACCCTGCTTCCTTCTGATTATAACTTCCGAAGCGCGCGTAGACTTCTCCGCCAGCGGTCTCTGACGGATCCTTGCTGATCATGTTGACGACGCCGCCGACATTCGTTTGTCCAAAAAGCGCCGAACTTGGTCCGCGCAGCACTTCCACGCGATTAAGGAAGTAGGGTTCCACTCGAAAGCCGGCATAGCCACCGGTCTGGTTTGCAATCTGCGGCACGCGCAAGCCGTCGAGATAGAGATCCGCGCTAAAGCCGCGGATGCTGAAGTAATCCGAACGGGGGTCGTTACCGTAGCGTTGGCCGTTGACGTTCGCGCTATAGAGCAGGCTGTCCGCCACCGTCTGCACGGCTCGATCCGTCATCGCGCCACGGGTAATCACGGAGACGGATTGCGGCGTCTCGGCAATCGCCGTCGTCGTCTTGGTGGCCGAAGCCGATTGCGTCGCAACGTAGCCACGCTGTTCGACACGCGCCCCTTTGGCCGCCGTCTTTCCCTGTACGACGATTGGCTCGAGCACGGTGGACCCATTTGCCTCCTGCGCCTCAACCCTTCCCGGCTGGAGGACAAGCGCTCCCAACGCAACGCCTGACACGAGAAACAGGAGCTGCTGTCTGGTGACGTGGCAGGTTGATGTGCGAAGGCGAAGGTGGGTGTTCTGCATTCGAGGACCTGTGATAGGAATACTGCGTAAAGGCTACTCCGGACTGTCCGCAGTGATTTTCTTTTCCCGCACGCTTGGCCGTTTAACTAGACTTTTTTTATCAGCATTGTCAGGTCAAAATCGAGCTCTTGCGGGCCATTTTGTGGCCCGATACTGTTAAATGATATTATTCTGCTCCATCGGGCCAATTTTTCCTTTTGAAATACGGACGCGACGCGACTATGGCTCTTCCCGTTGGATGCGGCGGCAAGGCCCCGTGAGGAATCCCATTGCCTGGAAACACGATGAAACAGCCGCAAAGGGCAGCCGATCTTCAAAATGTGCCGCGGCCTGTCGCTGCCATGGCGCGGACCTACGAGCAAAGCGTCGATTTTGGCTGGCACAGCCATCGCCGAGGGCAATTGCTCCAGATCATCGACGGCTTCATGACCGCCCGCACCCCCGACACCTCATTCATCATCCCCTGTGGTTACGGTTTGCTGATAACGCCCGAGATACCACATGCCGTCCATTCACACGGGCGGGTTTCCATGCAGTCGGTCTATATCGAGCCGGACCCGGGGATCGCCATGCCGTGGGAGCCGCCACGTGTCATCTCGACCTCGACGCTCCTTTCGGCCACGGTTGGCGCGTTCCTGAAGGAACCAACCCTTTATGACGAAAATGGGCGCGGCGGACATCTGGCAGCTCTGATACTCGAAGAAATTGCCAATGCGGAGGAAGGCCCGTTTGCGCTTCCAATGCCAAGTGACAAGCGATTGCAGCGGCTGTGTCGGGATCTTTCCGAAACCCCATCGCTCGATCTTGATATTGACCGCTGGGCAGACAATCTCGGCATGAGCCGGCGCACCATGACCCGGAAATTCCGAATCCAGACGGGCATGAGTTTCGCCGAATGGCGGCGTCGCTTGCGCATGGCGCATGTCATGCGCCGGCAGGCGGAGGGAGCGCGCCTGGAAGAGGCGGCCGCAGACGTCGGTTATCGCAGCCTGTCCTCTCTGCGCAAAGCCATGCGCGAGGCTGCAGGATGACGGGGCTCGCAAGCAAACAGAAGACGCAGACAATCGCCGCTCAGGCGATTGGTCTCAGCGTCATCTATGATCAGGCTCAAGCGCTTCGGCAGGTCGATTCAATCGCATTCGAAGGCCGTATTACCGTCATATGCGGCGCGAACGGTTCCGGGAAAAGCACGCTGCTCAAATGCCTCGCCGGGCTCGAACAACCGACGGAGGGAGAGGTCCACCTGGCCGGGCAGCAACTCAACGCTTTGTCACGGCGCACCGTCGCCCGTCAGGTTGCCGTCATGAGCCAGACGCCGGAGGTTCCGATCGGTCTGAGCGTCGAGGAACTCGTTGAACAAGGCCGTTATCCTCATCGCCCCTGGCTGGGACGCCTGTCGACACGGGACCGCAGAATTATCGAAAGCGCCATCTTTCGCGTCGGCCTCCAGGACTTACGTGCGCGTCAACTCACGACCCTCTCCGGCGGTGAAAGGCAGCGCGCCTGGCTGGCCATGGCTCTGGCGCAGGAACCGCGTGTCCTCTTTCTTGATGAACCCACGAGCTTTCTCGACATCAGACATCAGGCCGAGCTGCTGACACTCCTGCGCAAACTCAACTCGGTGGAAGGGCTCACGATCATCGCGGTGCTTCACGATCTCAATCAGGTTATGGATGTCGCCGATCACGTCGTCCTGATGCAGAAGGGTCAGGTTCTCGCGGCTGGGCCGACACACCAGGTGCTTCGGGCTGACCTGCTGCGGCAGGCCTTTGAGTGTGACGTCGATCTCGTTCCACATCCCGACGGAAGCGGGCGAACCTATTGCATGGTCGACTGGGTCGGCACCGGCAATCGGCAAAACCGCCCGGCTTCGGCTCAACCATGACTTTGTCTCGCCTCGCCCTTCATCGATTGGCTCCATCCCTTGTCTGGCCCGTTGGCGTGATTCTTTTGCTGCTCCTGGCGGCGCTGGAACTCAGAGTGGGGAGCAGTCTGGTCGGCTGGAGGGACGTGTTTCTTTTTCCGACAGCCCCGGAAACACTCGCGCAGGCAATTCTGGAAACGACCCGGGCGCCCCGTATGGTCGCAGCAATATCAACTGGCGCCGCCCTCGCGCTGGCAGGTTCGGTTCTCCAGACCGTCTTGCGAAACCCTTTGGCGGCTCCGGATATACTGTCCGTTACCAGCGGCGCGCAGCTTTTCCTCGTCGTCTCGACCTTGTTGCTTCCCTTGGCTCTGCCACCCATCATCGCAACAAGCGCAGGCGGTCTGGCCGGCGCAGCTGCATGTCTCGCGCTGGCAGGCGGCTTTCAAGCCGCGCCCGGCCGGCTGGCTCTTTCGGGTATCGCCGTATCACTTTGTTTTTCCGCCATATCATCGGCCATCGTGCTTCTCGCCGACGAACGGGCGTCCGGTCTGTTGCTCTGGTCCTCCGGTATCCTGGACCAGACCGGATGGGCCAGGGTCACCACGGCGATCCCCTTGGTGTTACTTTCTTTCCTGATGCTGATGGTGATGGCGCGCGCCCTTGACTTGCTGGGACTGGGAGATCAGGCCTCGGCCAGTCTCGGGGTGACGCGGGCCGTCACACTTTTCGGTCTGCTCGTCGGCGTTCTTCTCTGCGGCGCCGCCGTTACCCTCGCAGGGCCGATTGGCTTCATCGGCCTTGCAGTCCCGAATGTTTTGCGCGCATTGGGTATAATGCGGCATCATCGCCATCTGCCGCTTTCGATGGTTTGGGGAGCAAACACCCTGCTCGTCGCAGATATCGTCACGCAGTCCCTCGCGCGCAATGGCACGAGCATACCCACAGGCGTTACGGTTGCCTGCCTTGGTGGACCGGCCATGCTGCTCCTGCTCCGGAAGGCAAAGATCGGGGGAGAGCGCCGAATCGGCTTGCCCGTAGGGATAGCGCCCCCGCCCCTGCCCCTTGCCGCGGCAGCGCTTGCCGCCTTGGGCCTGATAGTCATCGCGGCAAGTCTCGCGACAGGCGACGGGCTGTCACTGACGATTGCCGAGGTGACGGGAAACCTCGACCTGCGCGCGCCTCGCCTTCTTGTGGCACTTGGCTGTGGTGCATTGCTGGCTGCTGCCGGCACCGTCCTTCAGGCGGTGACACGCAATCCGCTGTGCGGGCCGGAGACGCTGGGCCTTACACAGGGAGCAGCGCTGTTTAGCCTCGTCGCGCTCCTGTTGGGATTTGCACCCGCAACGCCAACTTTCCAGGCGGTCGCTCTGGCCGGGGCCATTACCGTGCTCTTGCTGCTCCGGTTGCTGGCGCCGAAATATTCTCCCGAGAAATTCGTTCTGGCCGGTGTCGCAATCGCAGCAAGCCTGGGCGCGGCCGCAACGATCATCGTCGTGGAGGCTCGCCTGCAAACGGCGCAGGCACTTTCATGGCTCATCGGCTCGACGCACGCCCGTGGCTACGCCGACGCAGTCGTATTGATGCCATGGGTCTTCGCCCTGTCGGCCACCGGCCTGTTGTTCAGCCGTCATCTTGATGCGTTTTTGCTTGGGGACGAAAAAGCCCGCTCACTGGGCCTCGCGACGGGAAATGCGAGCAAATACGCGATGCTCTATGCCGCCGTCGCGGTGGCAATCGCCGTTTCTTCCATCGGAGCCGTCAGTTTCGTTGGCTTGCTCGCGCCCCACGCGGCTCGGCTCCTTGCCGGAGCGCGCCATGCCAAAAGCCTTCCTGTCGCGATGGCGCTCGGCGCTGTGATGCTCGCTTTCGCCGACACGATCGGTCGCAGCATTATCGCGCCACTTGAACTTCCGGCGGGCATCATCACCGCTATTATCGGTGCGCCCGCCTTTATGCTGCTGCTCCGTTCCGGATTGAGGTCGCGGTCCTGATCGAATGGAAGAGGGCAACTCTATGGTCTCGGGTGTTCGACTGCGGGGCGGTAAAATCCGGCGGCAATGCCCATCGCCTACACAGCAAGGGGCGGACGAAATCGATAGCCTCATGCGGTGAAAAACGAGATGAGCTCATGCGCCAGTTCCGCTGGAGCCTCTTCTGCCATGTGATGTCCGCTGTCTATTCCCAGACCCGAAACGGGAAGGGTTGACCAGGGCTGCCATACCGACAGGACATCTCCGTACAACATTTCCAGATCGTCCTGCAGCGACCGAAGGACATGGAGTGGGCATGTCAGCTTTCTTCCGCAACTTCGATCATCAAGATCGTGGAGATGGTCTATGTGCATACCCGCGCGATAATCACCCAGCATGCCCTGAACAGTCCTGGGGTCTTCGACGGACGAGCGGAAGTCCGCGAAGTTTTCTTTTCCCATCGAAGCCTCGCTCCCGCCATACCATGCCAAGGGATCGGCAAGGATGGCCCGCTCGGGTTTGTCGTGTTGAGCAAAAAAGAACCAGTGCCACCATTGCTGTGCAAAGCGAAGATTGCATCGCTCCAGCGCTTCGAGGATCGGAACACCGTCGAGGATCGCGAGCTTCTCAACTCTTGCCGGGTGGTCCATCGCGGTGCGAAATGCCGTGTAACTTCCACGGTCGTGGCCGGCCAGAAAGAACCGGTCGAAACCGAGATGTTCCATGAGCGCAACACAGTCACGAGCCTTGGCCCGCTTTGACGATGCTTCATGATCATAGGGGTCAGACGGCTTGCCAGACTTGCCAAAACCTCGCAGATCGGGGCAAACAACCGTGAACTTGTCGGCCAGAATGGGAACCACCTTGTACCAGGTTGTATGTGTTCTCGGATGTCCGTGAAGCAGAAGAAGCGGCGGGCCCTTGCCGCCATGGCGAACCCGGAGTGTCGTTTCCGGGACATTGATCATTTCCAGCCTGAAATTTTCAAACATCGCGCTCCCCTTGGATCATGGAACGAACGCTCTCTGCCACCAGCGGTTCCATCTCGGCCTGCCGTGGCTTGGAACCGCGGGTCCCCTCAAAACTCTGCTTCGGTAGCGATCAGGGTGTGATGGCGGAGGGTAACGGATGACGACGTGCCACCCGGTTACTCCTCTGCTCGATCGAAACGGTTGCGGTCCTTCCCGCAACGAGCCGAACCGTCTTTGGGGCGTCATCGATCTCGATCCGCACCGGGATTCTCTGGGCAAGTCGGACCCATGAGAATGTCGGGGCGACGCTTGCCAGAGAACCCGCATTATCGCTTCGCTCCCGATCCTCAATGCCCGCGGCAATGCCCGCAACACGTCCGGTAACCGACTGGGCTTCGCCCATGATACTGATCGTTACCGGATCGCCAATGTGGATCCGGGGGAGCTTCGTTTCTTCAAAATATCCTGCGACATAGACGGATTCTTCTTCCACAAGGGCTCCCACGGCGTTGCCGGAAACGACATAGTTACCCCTGCGCAGGGAAAAGTTGGTGATTGCACCGGATGCCGGTGCCCTGACCGTTGTGCGCTCCAGGTTGAGCCTTGCCAGATCCCGGGCAACCAGCGCAGATTGATAGGCGGCCTCTGCCTGATACATCCGGCTTTCCGCGTACTGACGCTCCTTGAGGCTTGCCGCCTCCTTTGATGCAAGCAGTTGATACCGTTCGAAATCGGTTTTCGCCAGCTCCGCCGCCGCCCTTGTCGCTGTTACCTGCGCTTCTGCCTCGCGCAGCGCGAGCTCGAAGCGATCTGTTTCGATGCGAAACAGCGGCGTACCTTTCTCCACCTGTGCATTGTCCGACACCAGAACCTCGGCGACAGCCCCGGAAACATCTGGTGCCAATCGCATGATATCCGCCCGGACATGGGCATCACGCGTCCATGGTGCCTCCATGTAGAAAGACCATAGGTGCCAGCCCAGCACCGCAGCGCATCCCGTCATGGAGAGGGTGAGAAGCATTCGACCCGCGGTAAACGTCAGATTTTTCATGATCATGGAAACCAGTCGATAGCGGCAGAAAATCCGCCGACAAGGGTAATGTAAAGCGCAAGGTTGAACAGGGAGCGGTGCCATACCATCCGGTAAAATCCCATCTTTTCGAGAAGTGATGTGAGAAGACGAAATCCTGCATACGCAAACAATGCGAGCGCTGCGAACGAGGGCAGAAAAATGCCATAGAGATCGAGCTGTTCCTTCAAGCGGCTTTCCTCCAAGACCCGGGTATCTGGGGAACGGGCGCGTCAGCGTCCGGTGCAATGCACAGGCGAAGAGCAGCGGCGCGCAGCAGAAGTTCGTTATCCATCACGGTGATGGCCGCAGGAGAAAGGATCATATCATCCAGCGCCCGGACGGCGCTTTCCAGGATTTTTCCACCTTTACCGGCACGGCCGCGGTATAGAATTGTGACCGCCCGAAAGACCGGTTGTGCAGCAAGGTGAATACCGTTAGAAACCTTGGGTAAAAGCTCCTGCATTGCAATCAGATGCAGCCCTGCCCGGATATCCCTTAACGGGTCATAGCCGCCGACCTCCGACACCGGAGGCAGTTTCGCCAGTCTTGAGGCGAACAGGCCGGCAACGTCAATCATGCGATAATGGGCGGCGAGAATGTCGGTTTGTTTACCAACGGCGATGTTCGCGACATGTTTCCGGACAACAGAAAGAAGCCTTCTCGCATTTGTCTCAACTCGCACGGATCGAAAGAGGCCGCAAACCGCGATCGTCCAGACCATTGCGAGTATGGTCGCCCCCGCGGCATTCACGAATGTGCCGAAGTCTGTCGCGGGATATGCCTGAAGGGTGAGAAGAAGGGGAAAGTTTATGCAAAGCCCCATGCCGACAATGGCGAGTGAAGGCACTGCAAGACATATGCCCGCCGGTATCAGAAACAGCCCCAACGCAGCAGAGAGCGATGCAAACCCGTCGATTACCGGAAGGACTGCAAAGCCGTAGACGAATGCCGCAATGGCTGCACCGATCGTCACATTAACAAACTTGCGCATGGCAGGAACCGGGTCGTCCATGGTGGCAAGGAGGCAGCAAAGGACACCGGATATCTGGGCGAAGGTAACTCCGTCGGACCAGCCGGTGGCGATCCAGAAGAAGAGCGATGTTACGAGGCATACTGCAACCGCCACCGACGACAGCCACGCCATTCCGATATCGCGATGCGGTGCGGGCGTTCTATCAGGCGCGCGGGCGCCTCTTTCTCCGTTTTCATCTTCAATGGATTTTCGAAGAGTAAGGCACTCGTCAGAGAGCCGGGAAAAAGTCCGCAAGTCTCGGGCGAAATTGACAAGGAGGAGTTTTTCCCATGTCGGCAGCGAGGCGGGGAAGGCCAGCGCACCGATCGTGGAGAAGGAGCCTCCCGGACGCGAATCCGCCTCCGCGACTATCGCCAATGCCTTGTACCGGCCGGCAGGGTCCAACCTCCCCAGCGATCGTCGCAAATCCTCAAGTTCGCTCAGTAGGGGCAGGAAGGAAACCATCCGGTGCTGCAGCGACTTCACCAGCGCCACTCTGCTTCGGTATCTGGATCCGTCATACTGAAGATGCACCGCGAACGACCGCAGATCGGCCGCCTCCCCCGCCAGGGCGTGGCGTTCCATCCGATTTTGGGTTTCGTCCATTTTGCCGGTTGCTGTGACTTCGAAAAGCTTCTGCGCCCTGGCCATCCATCCATCGATCCGGTTGAGAAGCGCTGTCCCCACGTGAACCGGAAAAACAACGTGACTGACAATCGACGCGCATATGATCGCGAGCCCGATCTCTTCGGTGCGGGAAACGACAATATCGAAGGTGTTTGCCGGGGCGTTGACGAGCGGCAGTCCTGCGAGAAGAACGGTATAGCCGGCTAACAGAAAAACATAACTGCGTGGTGTGCGATCGAGAAGACTGACAAAGGTGCACCCGGAGACCCATACGATGATCGCGCCGGAAAGCAATATCGGTTCGTTCACAAGGTTCGGGACCATGAGGATCGTCGCACCGCCGCCGATGACCGTGCCCAGAAGCCGATATACCGATTTCGACGATATCGCACCGGAGAGGGGATGAGCGACAATATAGACGGTTGCAACTGCCCAGGACGGTCGGTTCAAATCGAAGCTGATGGCAACAAGATATGCCAGCATGGCCGCAAGGAATGATTTCAGCGAAAAGACGACGTTCCCGCTGGTGACAACTGGCCGGCTGCTCACACCGCATCCTCCGGCGCGGGGGCGCTGCGCTCAATGCCTTGTTTATTGCTGGTGATCTCGTCTGCGAGGCCATAAGTCGCTGGCGACACATAACAAAAGAAGGGTACGGCGAGGCAGGCGTGCAGATAGGCTTCGGCCGGGTCGGCGGACTCACCGGGCGACATGGCCGGTGGATGGCGGGCAACGAGCGCTCGGGCTTTCGAAACGAGCCCGTCTGTCATCTTTTTCAGCACCGTAGCGCGGGCCAACCTTGCTCCCGGTCGTAACGGGAGAAGGACGCAGAACCCGCGAGGTCCTTTCAGGGGAAGACGAAGTTCAGTCCGGATAATATCCGACCACCAGCGGTCGTCGTATTTTTGAAGTGCCATAATCTTCTTCTCCAGCATCTTTCCGGATGACCCTATCGACAAAACCGGAAGAAGAATTTAGATATTCTCTCTAATGATCACTAAATACCACCAGGCGCCGATATCCCTGTCCGGCGCCCTCGCCGACCATGATCTCGAAAGCTCCTCGTCGCGCGTTCGCGCTGTGAGGATCGACGTGTCGCAGAACGAACGCGAGGCTCCGGAACACCAGCACCGCAAGGGCCAGCTTGTCATGCCTCTGCGGGGAGGCGTGACATGCCGCGTCCCAAGCGGCATGTGGATGGTTCCGCCTCATTGTGGCGTCTGGGTTCCAGGAGGCATGCGTCACAGCAACGTCGCGACCGCCAACGCGCGTTTGTTCTTCCTGTTCATCGAGCCGGGGGCCGCCGATCTGCCGAACCGGTGTTGCACGCTTTCCCTGTCCCCGCTCGTCAGGGAGTTGATCATCGAGATGGCCGACCAGTCCGCAGTGGCGACTGCTGACTCGGAAGTCATGGCAACGCTGCTTCTGTCGGCCTTGTCGCGGATGCCGGTTGAGCATCTTCATCTGCCGGTGACGGATGAGCCCCGGCTTGCACGCATTGCATCGGAACTGGCGGAAGATCCATCCGACCGTAGTACGATAGCACAATGGGCAAAACGAATGGCGATGAGCGAGAATTCGCTTGCCCGCCTCGTCCAAAACGAGACGGGCCTGACCTTCGGCCGCTGGCGACAACAATTGCAGGTGATTGTCGCGATCCGAAGCCTTGCCGCGGGGGCAACGGTGCAGCAGGTTTCGGGCGATCTAGGATATCAATCCGTGTCTGCGTTCATAACCATGTTCAAGAAGGCGCTTGGCACATCACCTGCCCGATATCTGGGAAATTTCGACCGCTGAACGTCAAAAAACACCGCAACACCTGAGAGGAGATAAAACATGTTCACCCACATCATGATCGGCAGTAACGACCTGGAGCGGGCCAGGAAATTCTACGATGCCGTCTTTGTCGCACTGGGCGGCAAGCCCGGCGAAATGGATGCAAGAGGCCGACTGATTTACGCCCATGAGGGTGGGCGGCTCATGATCACGAAACCGATCGATGGCAAGCCGGCGACTGCTGCCAACGGCGGAACGATCGGTATTGCGGCGGCGACCCCCGATCATGTTCTAGCCTGGCATGCCGCCGGCGTCGCGCATGGCGGCACGGCAATCGAGAGCCCGCCGACGGCGCGTCCGAACGGCGCGTTCGTCGCATATCTTCGCGATCCCGATGGAAATAAACTGACTGCGCGGACCCCTCCGACGACATGAGGCAGCCAACCTTGCGCTCGGTCGGCTATAGAAATGAAGCAAATCGGCCGTGGGTCCGGAGCGGAACTCATTGAGCCATCCGCTCGCGCAGGCGGGGTGTGAGCCAGTCGAGAAAGCACCGCACTTTCATCGACAAGGGCTCGGCCGGCCCATGAATGACATTAACAGGCAGCGGTTCAGGTGCGAACTCGGTCAAAATTTCCTGTAAGGCGCCGGAACGCAGTTGATCGGCGACCTGGTAGGAGAGCACCCGGATGATGCCAATACCGGACATGGCTGCCTGAATTGCGGCCTCTGTCGTGTTGACCGCAAGCCTGGGGCGGGGTTCGACATTGAAGGTCGTCCCGTCGCGGCGGTAACGAACTTCGGGCGCGGTCGCGAAGCCCTGGAAGCTTATACCGTCGTGCCGGGCGAGGTCATCGGGATCAAGCGGAACACCTCGCCGGGCGATATAGTCAGGACTGGCGCAGACGACCCGACGGACCGAACCGACACGGGTTGCGATCAGCGCGCTATCGGCCAGATGGCCGATACGCAGCGCTACGTCAACGGGTTCATCCGCCAGACTTATCTGACGGTCCGTCAGCGTCAGCCGCATGTCGATTTCGGGTTGTTCCCTCAGGAATTCGAGCACTATGGGCAGAACGTGGCGCTCCCCGAACGCGATCGGAGCCGTCATATGCAGCCCTCCGCGCAGCGCGCCGTAATCGCCGCTTGCCTGCCGCTCAGCCGCGTCCAGTTCCCCCAGAATACGCCGGGAAGCGGCGACGTAATTTCGCCCTTCCTCCGTCAAGGTCAGCCCGCGGCGGGTACGCAGCACCAGACGGGCACCAAGATGCTTTTCGAGGTCGGCGACCTTGCGGCTGACCGTGGCGAGCGGCGCCTGCAATCGCCGTGCGCCGGCCGAGAGGCTGCCGGCATCGACCACCGCCAGCAGCACTGACATCGCTTCGAACCGATCCATTCCATCCTTCTATAAATTGAGAGGTAATCTCCTGAAATCGCAGGATACCCTATTGGTTTTGGATATCCTAGCTTTCATGACGTCGGGGATCTTCCCCCATTGCCACAATAAGGAGAAAGACATCATGCCCGATCTTTCGCGTCGTGCCTTTGCCAGCGCCCTTCCTTTTGGCCTCCTCGGGGGAGGACTGATCCATAGTGCGCAGGCGATCGCCGCAACGCCGGAACCGGTCGCGGCGCCGGCCAGCGTAACCCCGCTGGCGCAGATCCGCATCGGCCGCTTTACGGTGACGGCGCTGACGGATGGTTATGCGGATATGCCTTACAACTTCTTCCCGGGGCGGGATCCGGCCGAGGTGGAACAGGCGGCTGCCGCCCAGTTCACCGCCAGGCCAAGCGGAGTGCGATTTCTGTTCAATCAGTGTCTCGTCGATGATGGCCAACGCCGCATCCTGATTGATGCCGGCGCAGCGGGCTCCATCGGGCAAACCGGCAACCTGCCGCAGGCCCTCGCCAGGCTCGGTCTGCGGCTTGATCAGATTGACGCGGTGATCGTGACGCATATGCATCAGGACCACATGGGCGGCCTGATCGCCGGCGGCAGGAACAACTATCCGCACGCGGAAGTCTATATCGATCGACGCGACGTCAAGCATTGGACCGACCCGGCCAAGCGTAGTGGCGCACCGGATTACCTTCAGACCAGCTTTCAGATGGCGGAAGAGGTCGTGCGTCTCTACCCCAGACTTCAGGCGATCGACGGGGAGCGCGAAATCGTGCGGGGCGTCTCGATTGTCGACCTGACCGGCCATACACCCGGCCATATCGGTGTTCGCGTGGAAGATGAGGGAAAGAGCCTTATCATGGTTTCAGACATGATCTTTCCGGTCGTACATCCGGCAGCGACTGACGTGTTCTTTCTGTTCGAACAGGACCGGGCAGCGGCCAAGGCAATGCGCGACCGCTTCTTTCCCCGCGCTGCTTCGGAAGGCACACTCATAGCAGCGACGCACATGCCGTTCCCGGGGCTGGGCCACGTCGTTGCCGATCGGGGACAAATCCGCTGGCAGGTTGCGGACTGGGCTTTGCAAGACTGAGGCCGGTTCAGGCCTCTGGAAAGGCAGATGGAAAATGAGCAGATATCTCGATATTGCCACGACTCCTTCCGTCGCGGCCGCGCAGGATAAGTATGGAAGCGCGGAGCAATGGGCGCGGATTGCCGCGCGCGGTGGCGTGGATGAAACGACCCCGGGCCAGCGCCTTGGCCCCGCAGAGGCAGGCTTCATTGGGGAGCGTGACGGTTTTTATCTTGCCAGTGTCTCGGAAACGGGCTGGCCTTACGTCCAGTACAGGGGCGGACCAGCCGGTTTTCTCACCGTTCTCGAGCCGGCACTCCTGGGCTTTGGAGATTTTCGCGGCAACCGGCAATACATTACGACAGGTAATGTGACGGCAAATGACCGTGTGTCACTGTTCCTGATGGACTACGCACACCGGCAACGCCTGAAAATTTTTGGACGCATCCGGATCATCGACGCAGCAGATGATCCGTCGCTGGCGGAGAGGCTGACCATGCCAGACTATTCCGCTCGGGTGGAACGTCTTGTCCTCATCGGCGTGGAAGCTTTCGACTGGAACTGCCCCCAGCACATAACGCCGCGCTTTACACTTGCTGAGCTGCAACGATGGCGACAGACACCAGGCGCGGCGCCTTGAAGTTGGTCCGAGGCGCCCGCGATGACGGCTTTTAGGAACGACGTGAGCCGTTTGCGGAAATCATGTCCGCATTCGGCTCACGTCTGTCATCAAGTAGATTGCTTCGACGGAAATGCCCTCTCCTTTTCCAGGTAAGCAATAACAAAAGCGAGAGACAGTAGCGCCAAAACCGACCAGGCGAGCCAGTTGATGCCGGAGTGTTCGAGCAACAGGCCACCAATGATGCCGCCGCCCGCAATCGCAAGGTTCCAGGCGGTCACGATCATGGCTTGCGCTACCTCCGACGCCTTTCCCGAGGTTTTGGCGGCAGCGGTCTGAAACAGTGTGGCTGCGCCACCGAAAGCCAATCCCCATACACCGGTTGCCAGCCAGAAGAGTTCAGGCACGTTTCCTCCGAGGCCGAAGGTCAAGGCGGCGCCAGCGAAGAGCATGATGCTTGCCAGCACAAGTTCGCGCAGCCAGCGCCCGATCAGATAGCCGACAATACCAATCCCTGCGATGGCCGTTACCCCGAACAACAGCAGAACAACGTCGAGCTTCTGAGTTAATTCCGCGGGAGCCACGAGCGGGGCGATGTAGGTATAGAGGATGTTGTGCGCCAGGACGAACAGCAACGTCACCATCAAGACAGACTTGATCCCACCTGCTGCCAACGCTCCGCCGATCGTGATCCGTTCGTTGATCGTGGTGCCCGGATAATCGGGCACCTTCACCAACACCCAGCCGATCAAAACCACGGTGAGCGCGGTCATGGCCGAAAATGTACTTCGCCAACCGATCTCGGACCCTATCAGCGTCCCGGCGGGAATACCCAATGACAGGGCCAGCGGCGTACCGACCATCGCGACAGCGATGGCGCGCCCCTTCAGCTCATCCGGAACCATGCGCGCCGCGTAACCGGCAACCATCGCCCAAAGCAGGCCTGCGGATACGCCGGCAAAAAATCGCGCCATCAGCAGGATGCCAAAACTGTCCGTGACGGATGTTATCGTATTGGCCACGGCAAAACCGGCAATGGCGCAGAGGAGAAGTGGTTTGCGGCGAAACCGCTGAGTGGCTGCGGTGAGCGGAATGGCCGCCACCAGAGACCCTATGGCGTAAACCGTGACGAGTTGGCCGACAACAGCGGGGCTGACGCCAAGGTCCGTGCTCATTTGTGGAAGAAGCCCTGCTGGCAGGGCCTCCGTCAAAATGGTTATGAAGCCAGCCGTGGCAAGGGCAAGCAGCGCCGCCATCGGCAATCGATTGCCATCTGATCCTGCGGCCGTTTTGCGGTTGTCCGGGAACGAATGTGACATGGTGTCAGCCCGTCTTGCCCAATTTGGGCAAAACGAGATCACCGACAGTATATGTATGGAATTCGCTGGTGGAGACGGTGTCGAGCTTACGGAATTTTTCAACGAAAACCGGATCTGAAAAGAATTCGTCTACGTTGCCCGCCCCCTGAATTGCTTCGATATTGACCACGGTCAGCCCGTCAGTGCTCTTCGCAAGATTGCTCCACAGAAATCCGGGCTTTCGTTCTGCCACGTAGTGGACCACGTCCTGAATGATTTGAAACGCTTCATCCTGCTTGCCCGGATGGGCATGAATGACATTGACGATGAAAGTTGTCGGCTCCGGGGCGATGGCAAATCCGGCGGTGAATGTCCTGTCCATATGCTTTCCTTTCGTGAAAATCGGTACCCATTGTCGGGTCCCACTGGATATCGGCCGAGCGATAAGCGATAAACAGTCGCGTATTCCAATCAGAGCGGAAGAATATTCCTTAATGGGAGCGATATGGATAAGCTTGGTACGCTGAGTATTTTCGTTCAGGCGGCGGAAGGCGGCAGCTTCGTTGCAGCCTCTCAAAGGCTGGGGCTCTCCAGCTCCGCCGTTGGCAAGGCCATTGCGCGGCTTGAGCAGGAGATGGGAGTACGGCTTTTCCATCGCTCGACCCGCAGCATGACGCTGACGGAGGAAGGGAGCTTTTTTCTCGATACCTGTCGGCGCGTTCTGTCTGAGCTGGACAGGGCGCAGGCGCAGCTTTCAAGGTCCCACAGCGAACCTCATGGCCTGTTGCGCGTGAGTTTTCCGCTGACGGGAATGCTGCTTATGCCGGCAATATCCGCGTTCATGAAAGCATATCCCGACATCACGCTGGATCTCGATTTTACCGACCGACTGGTTGACGTGATAGAAGAAGGTTTCGATGCCGTCGTCCGCACTGGCGAGGTGCGCGACACGCGGCTGATGAGCCGCAAACTTGGTTCTTTCCGACACCGGATAGTCGCCTCGCCTGCCTATCTGGAGAGAGAAGGCATCCCGCTCGTTCCCGAGGACCTGTCAAGTCATCGCTGCATGCATCACCGATTTGCCAACTCGGGCAAACTGGAGCCATGGCCGCTGGCCAGAAGCGGCAAAGATCTGCGCATCGCGCTGCCGACGACGACGGTGGCCAGCACGCTTGAACCGCTTATCCACCTCGCAGAAAACGGCTTTGGCATAACCTGCCTGCCACACTTCGCCGTGGCTCAACAGATCGAACAAGGCACGCTGGTCTCGATACTCCAAGACTTCACAGCAGAAGCGGGTGTTTTCCGCGTCCTTTGGCCGACAAGCCGTTATCTATCGCCAAAAATCCGCGTATTCGTTGACTTCATGGCTGATAATCTTTTCGTGCCGGAAAGGACTGCAGCTCATGTCAACGGGCAGAAAGCTGGCTAGAGGTTTCCTCCACCCCGCTGTTTCCGCCGGGCATGAACCGAGCGGGGCAGGCTCCAGCGATGCCTGCGCCGGTTAGCGGGCCATAAATGTCGGCCTTGTCAGATGCTGGACAACGGAACGCGTAACCCCGCCGAACACCCATTCCCGAAGTCTTGCGTGGCCATAGGCTCCCATCACCACAAGATTCGCACCTACTCTCTCGGCGTGATCATCTAAAACGTGAGACACCAGACGATCATTGCGCGGCACGACTTCTGCTGACAGGTTTTCGACGCCGCGAGAAGAAAGATAGGATAATAAGCCTGCCGCCGGATCGCGTAGATCGCGGTTATCGTCAACGATGACAATGTGGACCGACCCGGCGAGTTTCAGAAGGGGCACGCTGGCCCTCACCGCAGAAGACGCCTCCGCGGTTTCCTGCCAGGCAATCATTACAGTCGGATTGTCGAAAACCAGCGATGCTGCGGGGTCGAACAGCACAGGCACGTCGGCATGAAACCAGGCACCGTCAAGAACGGCCTCCAAGGTGTTTTGATCGCCGAGAAGATCGGCACCGATCATGACAAGATCGGCTAGTCTCGCCCTCCGATCAACCTCGTTATCAACGCTGAACACTTCCGTATAGGCACTTTCCACATTGTAGGGGATACCCGTGCCAGCCAGGAAACCTTCGAGTTCCCGCACCGTCTTATCAATCTGCGCTTGGTCCCTTTGCCTTTCCTTCATCCAGGGAACAGAGACATTGCTGACGTGTGCACCGATGGGAGGAACGGCGGATGTGCCAATAACAAAAACGGAAAGATATCCGCAGAGGGCCTTCGTGGCGTTTACCACGGACAATATTTGGGCTTCGCCAATATTGGGACTGCATACGTGTAAAATAGCTAGGTCTGTCACTGCCGCCCTCCGCCCCTGGCATCCTGCTCAACCGCTCTTTCGACAACTCCTACATATCAAGTCTTAAGGTGGATATCTTTTTCGAATGCAATTTTTAATATATGTAAAATACCTGTTCAATGTCGAGCAATCGTCAGAAGGTCGCACATGCTTCCGTATGAAACGACAAGAATAATCCGGATGCTATTGCCAATCTTCCCAATCCTCGGGCTCGCGGTAGGCGTCGGGGCACAATACGGCAATCTTATCGGACTTTCAAAATTCGCGCTGATCGCCGGGACAATTCCGGTTCTCGTCACTCTGGTTTTTCAAATCCTGAAAAGTCTCCGCGCGGGTGAACTCGGGCTCGACCTGATCGCCATGATATCGATGACCGGCGCGCTTGTTTTTGGCGAATACATGGCGGGGGCCGTCGTGGCGCTCATGTATTCCGGCGGGCAATATCTTGAGCATGCAGCTGAAGGACGCGCCAGACGCGAGATGACCGCCCTCCTGTCGCGAGCCCCCAGGAAAGCCAACCGGCGAAACGGCAATCACATCGAGGAAGTGTCAATTGAGGAAATCGACATGGGCGATGTCCTCGTCGTACGCCGTGGCGACCTTGTCCCCGTCGATGGGATAATTGGCGATGACATCGCAACGCTCGATGAATCTGCCCTGACGGGCGAACCGCTGCCAGTCAAGCGGAACAGGGGCGAAACAGTTCTGAGTGGCGCTGCCAACGTCGGCGACCTCTTCGAAATGACCGCGACGACACGCGCCGCGGACAGCACATATGCCGGAATTTTGCGCCTGGTGGAAACCGCTCAACGCAGCAAGGCACCCATGGCGCGAATGGCTGACCGTTACGCACTTTTATTCCTGGTGGTGACGATTGGGCTTGCCTCGCTAGCGTGGATGCTGTCCGGAGATCCCGTTCGCGCGGTTGCAGTTCTCGTCATCGCTACCCCATGCCCGCTGATATTGGCCGTTCCAATCGCCTGGACGGCCGGCGTATCTAGGGTGGCGCGTCTGGGGCTTCTCGTAAAAGGCGCCCGTGTGCTGGAAGGCCTTGGAACGATCCGTATCCTCGTTATCGACAAGACTGGAACACTGACGGAAGGTTCACCAACACTTTCGGGGATCGATGCAGCAATCCCTGAGGCAGAGCTTCTGAGATTATCCGCATCCCTGGATCAGGCATCGAACCATGTGGCGGCAAAAGCCCTGGTGCAGGCAGCCCAGGCCCGCACCATGGAACTCTCACAACCGATGAACGTCGCCGAAAATCCTGGCGAAGGTGTCTCCGGCATCGTCGACGGTCGAAACGTGGCGATCGGGGGAATAGCCTATATCGCCGATAAGCTTGGCATCGACATACCCCACGCCGATCGCCCCGGAACCATGGCAGCTGCGGTCGCAATCGATGGCAACTTCGGTGGCATTCTGCTCTTTTCGGACAGGCTCCGAGACGGAAGCGATGCCGTTCTCAGAAACTTCAAGGAGATTGGCGTAAACCGCATTATCCTTGCGACCGGCGACCGGAAGGATGTCGCAAAAATGATCAGTGCGGATCTGCCTCTGGACGAGGTCCGTGCGGAACTTTCTCCGGCACAAAAGATCGAGATCGTAAACGCAGAAAAAAGGAAACAGCCCGTTCTGATGATTGGCGACGGCGTCAATGACGCGCCAGCCCTGGCCGCAGCGGATATCGGTCTTGCAATGGGGGTCCATGGCTCAGCCGCAGCAACCGAGGCCGCGGATGCCGTCCTCCTTGTGGACCGCCTTGACCTGGTGGTTCAAGGCATCAGAATTTCGAGACGGTGTCGGCAGATTGCGACACAGAGCGTCGTCGCCGGCATGGGATTGTCGACGCTCGGCATGCTTGCTGCTGCATTTGGTTACCTCACAGCCGTTGAAGGCGCATTATTGCAGCAGGTCATTGACGTGGTCGTCATTCTCAATGCCCTTCGTGTACTCAACATCAGGACGGGTTGATCGACCCGTCACGCCTCCCGGACGGGTAACCAGACATGGCAACCGGTTCCCGACGACTATTTCGACGAGGGTGACCCTCTGAGACGGACCGCGATTCCCAGCATTCGCAGCGTAAACAGAGCCCTGTTTACTGTTGCGTACTTATCCTTCCTTTTCATCTCAAGCAGGATGTAAGCGTCAACGGGGGTCAAGTAGTGCACGCAGGTCTGTCCTTGCTTTTCCTTTTGAGTGCCATGTCAGGGGTAGGCGCCGGTGCCTTAGTGGTGATTAGGACCGCAAGATTTCCATCGGTTTCGACGCTTGCGACATTTCTGATGAAACCGCCGAACCCGCCGGGGCTATTTGGAACATTTCCAGCGCGGCTGAGCGTGAAAACAACGTCATCGGCGGTGAAGGGTTTTCCGTCATGCCATTTTACTCCCTCACGAAGGGTAAAACGCCATTTGGTTTCGGAAACGGCCTCCCATTTCGTCGCAAGGCCCTCGACAAGCTGCCCTTCGGCTGTCCGCTCGGTCAGCCTGTCGAATATCTGCATGGCGATACTGTTGTTTGGAGAGGCATTATAAAAATGCGGATCAACCGATGTCACGGTGCCGCTCAATCCTACCTTAATATCCTTCGCAATAGCCGGAGAAACCGCAAAGCTGGCGCAGGCCGCCAAGCATAGAAAAACCGCACTTTTCCTCATTTCGTTCCCTTTTTTATTGATTTCTTTGAGCGATGAACCGCCTTGGCCACGTTGGCTCGTAAAGTATTATTCCGGCCTCCGCCTGATTTATCAAATGAATGTTTTTTCCATTCATCATTCGCCAGGCGAATATACGGCCGCGCCAAAGTCGGTTCAGGTGATCGAGAGCAACGTGCAAGGGAACTGGCCGGTCGCCTATAATTCGATTGTGTCAAGGACAGCCGTTTATAGACGGCGCTTCCGAGTACTCGTGAAAAGAGCAGGTTGGCGGCCGCCGAGAAATAACGCGCTGAAACCGCTTAGCGAAAATCTGTCTGCGTATAGAAAACCGGCAATATGGGTATCATTCCCAACTCTTCGCCGGCAATGCTGTCGCTAATTCGTACTGAAGCAACCGCGGCGAAAGGCGGATGTAATCCCGAGGTGTTTTCGGATTGCGCGGCTCTTCACGTTTTGAAATGAGCAGTCACCGAAAATGAGTTCCCATCGGCGAACTATGCGGTCATGTCTTGCTCAGATCGTATGGGCACCTGCTCGACGAAACGCGAAGCAAAGAGTTGACAGTATGGAAAATCCGGTTGCGTTGAATCGTCTTTCCGAAAACACGATCTTCCGTAAGGGCGATGTTTTCGTACTCTTCGGCGAATTGTTCGGTCGCGGGTATGCCACCGGCCTGCTAGACGAAGCCAGACGGGCTGGAATGGAGATCGTGGGGATCACCGTCGGACGGCGCGACGAGAATAACGCCCTGCGGCCGCTCGACGCCGAGGAACTGTCTTCTGCGGAGGCCCAGTTGGGCGGTAGGATCATCAACATACCGCTTATGGCGGGTTTCGATCTCGATGCGCCGGCAGACGGCCCGACTCCAACCGATCTTCTGGCAAAGATGACGCTTGAGAGCTGGGAACACGACAGGCTCGACTGGGACTATCTGGAGCAATGTCGAGACATTGCCACTGCGCGTTTCAAGGCATCGCTGTCAAAGGTCATGACCGCTCTGGACGGAATGATCGCTAATGGCCGCAATGTTTTCTTCGCCCACACAATGGCCGGGGGCATTCCGAAGGCGAAGACATTCCTGGTCGTCGCCAATCGAATCTACAAGGGAACTGGCCCCCGCCACATGTCTTCTCAGACGCTGCTCGACAGCGATATGGGAAAGCTCATTCTGCAGAATTTTGACGATGTTTCTGCGAACACCTTTCGCCATCTCATCGACTTCAGCACAGCGATCCGCGAGCGCATCGAAGCCTCGGGCGGACAAGTGCGATATACGGCCTATGGCTATCACGGATCGGCGGTCTTGATCGATGGGAGCTATCGTTGGCAAACCTATACCAACTACACCCAGGGATATGCGAAGATGCGTCTCGAAGGCATCGCCGAGGATGCCTGGGCGAAAGGCATTAAGGCAACCGTCTACAACTGCCCTGAAATCCGGACCAATTCGTCCGACGTGTTCACCGGTATCGAGCTGCCCCTGATACCACTGCTGCTTGCGTTGAAGAAGGAAAACGGGAGCGAATGGGCCGACGAACAATGGCAGGCCTGCGAGCAGTTACTCATGGACGGCTTAACCATGAACGATGTTTTCCGGAAGATCACCGACATGCAGGCCAGCGAGGTCATGCGTCCATTCTATGATTTTTCGGCATGGCCCATGGCAAACAGCCAGGCACAGGCCGATTTGACCATCGGCACGTCAAACGAGATCACCCGGATGCATCGGGATGGCAAGACGATGATTAGTGATCTCCTGAGCAGTCTCGTTGTGACTGCAACAGGGCAACTGATCTTTGGCGAATCGTCTGAACCCGCGGGTCCCGTCCTTTGGCTCAACCACGATATTGTTGCCCGGCGACTTAACGCTTCCCACCCGGATTCTAAGTCTTCTGCGCCGCTCGTCGCTCAGGGGACGGCATCCCCGCATCCTGAGATGGCGTGACGGCGTCCCCAACCTGGTTTGGAAACCAGGTGTCTTGGCCTGGAGCGACGAATCCCGCCACGGGAACGCCCCTCCAATTGGTCCCGTGTACTGGCAGCTTGTCGCAGGCGTCATAAGAAGCGAGTCCGTTGGAGCATCGGAGAAGGGCTCTTTTTTCCGCGACATTGGAACAAAATCGGAAGTGGCCCATTTCATCGGCGTACAATTCTCAGGGCGCTGAATGATCGATAACCAGAACTCCCGGCAGGACGCCAAAGACGCCGGTGAGCGTCTTGTGTCAGCGCATGCATCAGAAGATCCGTTTGCGGCCGCATTCAAGGCCACCCGCATGCCGATGCTGATTACGGACCCACGGCAGCCGGACAATCCCATCATTTTCTGCAACAAGGCGTTCTGCACCCTCACCGGCTACGAGGTTGGCGAGCTAATTGGACGCAACTGCCGACTTCTGCAGGGACCACAGACCAATCCGGACGCCGTCACCAAACTTCGTGACGCCGTTGCATCGCAAAAAGACATTGCCGTCGATATCCTCAACTACAGGAAAGATGGATCCAAATTTTGGAATGCACTTTTCGTAAGCCCGGTGCGCGACGTGTCCGGAGCCGTGATCTACTTTTTCGCCTCGCAGCTCGACTTCACCAATATCAAGAGTAAGGAAGCCGAACTCGCCCGCGCCCGGCACATTGCCGAGGAAGAAGTGGCGCTCAGAACGGCCGATCTGACCGAGGCCTTGCGCGCAAAAACCGCGCTCGTGCATGAGGTCGACCACCGCGTGAAAAACAATCTTCTGACGATCGCTTCCATCGTCAAGCTCCAGGCGCGAATGACAGACAACGAGGTCGTCGAGCGGACACTGATGTCCGTGCTGAACCGCGTCGAAGCACTGAGCACCGTTCAACGCAAACTTCTGAACGATGAGGATGTTGGCCATTTCGACGTGGCGGATTTCGCCAACACCCTGATGCTGGACAAAATCGGTGCCTTGAAACGGACCGATATCAGTCTCACGACAGACCTTCACGAGGTCGTGGTTCCAGCAACCAAGGCATCTCCTCTGGCCTTGATCATCAACGAACTCATTGGAGACGCGATTGGCCGGGGACTGAAAGAAGGCGGTGGTGAACTGCATCTGGAAGTGAAGCGACTCAACGGTCACTTCCTCATTCGGGTCGTTGACACCGTTGTCCCGGTGGAAGTGGATAGCGAACAAGCCGCCTTCAGCAAGAAGATGCTGGAAGCGTCACTAAAGCAGTTGCGTGCAACGATCGTAAGGACCGTCGATGGTCGCCGTACTGACGTGCGGGTCACGCTCTCTGTAAAAGACTGAAAGGATATCGCGTGAAAATCTTGATTGTTGAAGACGAGGCTTTGCTGGCTATGGAGCTTGAGAGCGAGGTCGAAGAGGCCGGACACGAGATCGTCGGCGTCGCCGCCGAAAGCAAGCAGGCTCTATCCTTGATCGAAAAGTCCTCGCCACAGTTCGCCTTTGTGGATATTCAGTTGCTGGACGGTCCCACGGGTATCGACGTCGGCCGTCATCTTGCGTCCCGTTCAATTCCCTATGTCTTCGTTTCCGGAAATCTGAAGCGGATTCCTGAGGATTTTGCGGGCGCCCTTGGTGCGATCGAAAAACCTTACACCATGAACGGACTGCAAAATGCGCTGGAATTCATCGACACCATTGTGAACGGTGAGCACCAGTCCGTCACCGCGCCTCCAAGCCTCGTTTTATCACCCCGTTTGCTCGCTGCTCTGTCGGCGTGAAACGCATCCGTGATTAGGGATTGACCTTGAACTCACCATCTGAACGCATTGAAGCCGTTCGCAATTCTGGTTTGCTTGATGTTCAGGGCCAATCCGAATTCCAGGATATTATCGAGGTTGTCAAAGCCGGGCTGAAATCTCCGGTGGCACTGATTTCCATTCTTGATGAGCACCGGCAGGTCTTCATCGCCCATCTCGGCCTTCCGGAAAAATGGGCCGAGGCGGCAGAAACGCCGCTGACGCATTCCTTCTGCCAGCACGTGGTTCGCGACAAGATACCTCTCATCATCGGGGATGCGACGCTCCACGACCTCGTCAGGGACAATCTGGCCATCACCGATCTCGGCGTGATTTCATACATGGGTGTCCCGGTCACGATGCCGGATGGCCTGGTAATCGGTGCGCTCGCGGCAATCGACGGAGAGCCGCGAAACTGGACCGAAAGCGAGCTGGAGTTGCTGAGCCGGATCGGGCGCGTCGTCTCCAATCAGATTGCGACCTTCCTCTCCGAGCGTCGATGGGGAACACTCTTTCAACAGCTGGAAGAAGGCATCGTCGTTGGCTCCGTGATCCGCGATCTTGAAGGAACGATCATCGACTGGCGGTTTGATAAATCAACCCGGCCTGGAGTGTTCTCCTTGGCTTGCCCGGAGATGGCGTCCCGGGCCGAACAATGCGGGATGTCTTCCCCGACTTCGAGGAAGAATGGATTTCCGATGTCGCCGAAGCGATGGAGACCAGGCAAAGCAAGCGTTTCACTCGCAAGATTCGCTCCCTGGATCGCTGGTTCGACGGCTATGTCCAGGCGACTGGCAACGATAAATTCGTCATCATCTTCGTTGACGTCACCGATCGGATGCGGGCGGTGGAGGCGCTACGCAACAGCGAGACGAAGCTGCGACTGATCGTCGAAGGCGCCAAGGATTACATCATCCTGACGCTTGATGAAAACCAACGCATCACCAGCTGGTTCGGCGGCGCGGAGGAGACTTTCGGCTGGTCGGAAGCGCAGATGCTCGGCAGACCGTTCGAAGAAATTTTTACACAGGAAGATCGGGCGGCGAATATTCCGCAGTTTGAGATCGAAACGGCGGGCCGCGACGGTGTTGCACCTGATCGCCGATGGCATCTTGCCGCCGATGGTACGCGGGTGTTTCTTGACGGCACCATACGCCCGATGCCCAATCACTCCTCATCCCATCTTTCCGGCTTCATCAAGGTGGCGAGAAACGCGACAGCCCAAAAGCTGTCGGAAGACCGGGAGCTGGCTTTTCTGGAGCTGGGCGAAAAGATCCGCGAACTCGACTCGGTCGCCGAGGTCGCTTTCGCAGCAGCGGAAATCATGGCTCGAAACCTGCAAGGGGCAACGCGAGCCGGTTATGGCATCGTCGATCCGATCGCCGAGACCGTGGAGATGCTGCCTGACTGGCGCGCGCCCGGAATGTTCACCGTTGCCGGCCAGCATCAATTTCGCGATTACGGTTCCTATATTGAAGACCTCAAGCGTGGCTAACTGGTCATCATAGCTGACGTTGCGGCCGATCCAAGAACCTCGGCGTCAGCGGAGCTTTTGAACTCGCTGGGCATCTCCGTCCTCGTCAACGTCCCTATTCTTGAGCGGGGCGCTTTCGTCGGCGTCATGTTTTTGCATTACGAAAAGCCGCACGAATTTTCTTCAGAAGAACGGGATTTCGTGCGGACGATTGCCGATCGCACCCGCGAAGCAATATCGCGGATACGTGCGGAACAGGAACAGCAGGTTCTCAACCATGAGATAAGCCATCGGCTGAAGAACACGATGGCGATGGTTCAGGCAATTGCGACCCAGACCCTTCGGCCCGTCACCGACAGAGCGCCCGTCGAAGCGTTTGTCAGCAGGCTGCACGCACTTTCAAAGGCGCATGAAGTACTGCTCACTCACGACTGGTCATCGGCGCGTATGATGACCGTGATCGATACCGCGCTTCGACAACTCTCTCTTCCGGATCGTTACCGTCTGTCAGGTTCCGACCTTGAAATCGGGCCGCGGACTGCGCTCAGCCTTGGCCTTCTCATGCACGAACTCGGCACCAACGCCCTGAAATATGGCGCGTGGTCGAGCGACGGCGGAAAGGTCATCGTGACCTGGAGGGTTGAGCCCGTCGGTGGGGATGGCATGGTTGTTGTCGAGTGGAACGAACAGGACGGCCCGCCGGTGGAACTGCCGTCGGCAAAAGGGTTTGGATCGAAGCTGATCCGCATGGGCCTCCTGGGAACCGGGGGCGTCGAGATCAATTACGATCCTGACGGACTGCGTGTGACCATGCAGGCGCTGGTTTCACAGCTCGAGCAATGACATCGAGCCGAAGCCATAATGAGGGGCAACCATGATCGGCAAACCAGTTTTCGACCGACCGTCCATGGCTGCCGACTGCAACTGTCAGCACCAGGGCTCACCGGTGAAATACCTGCTAGTGTAGCGCTGAACCTGCGGTTAAGGATGTAGCCGAACAGCTCCGATAGGGCTCAGCAAGCACTTTGAACGTGGCCTTCGCCCGGCGCATCGGCATTCCCTCTTCCTCTATACGCCCTCGTGACAGCACGCAACGGCGAGGGGAAGGAGACAACCAGTGGAATCAGACAATGATGTTGGAGTATTGGCAATTTCTTGGCTGGCTGGCCTACTGAAAGAGCCGCCATCGAGGACGGCAGAGGTCGTCTGTCTAATTGGGAACCTGTTGGGCGAGTAGAGTTGTCCGGTAGCGCTGATCTGGCGTTTCTAGACCAGATTGGCACTTTCTCCTCGGACCTGAAAACGGCTGATAAGAATTGTCCTCAGGCTGGTAAGACCGATACCGGCTCATACACCAGGCAACATGGTCGTCGTTCAGCGAGGCGATTTGCGGTCGCTTCTCCGTCTCGACCAGATCTATCGGTGGGACGCAGCGCCTGCGTGGCCCGCCACTGAAGGGTTGGTAACTTTTATCGGCCTTCACATACGACCGGTATTTGCGGGAGCACCATTCATCTGATTTGTGCTCCGCGACATCAATCCCAGTCGCTTTTCCAAGCGGTAGACCGCTATCTTCTATGGATGGCTTGCTTCGCGGGACATCATTGGAAGCGAGGAGCGCGTCATCAACGTCGGACGGCAAACGCTCATAGGCTTGCTCATTTGGATCAACACGCTTGACCTGCGTGGTCCACAAGGGCTCCTCATTTACATCAAGAATGACAGGTGGCTGGGACTGCGACCTGAGATCGGACGCAATCCTCATTCCACCGCCAACAACGGGTAATGAGCAGAGAAACAGTAGGGAGCCGACGATAACGTTTTGCATGGCGCATCACTAAAAAGCATCGAAATATCGCCAGAGCAGCAGGACGGAAAATTTCGTGCCGCTCGGCACACGGGTAGCCGATCAAATTGTTGGTCGCGCCACCGCGACCAACGCTGAGTGGCCGGGAAAGCTGTCAGATCGTAAAAACGTAGATGATCTTACAGCCTGCAGGATCGATGAACGACGACGTGACATCTCGCCTCCATCGATCGCCCGGGTTACCGGCTTAGTTCATGATCCTGATGACCTTGCGGGTGCCGGGATCGACGATCGCGGTCTTTCCGTTAACGACGACGTAGCTGTAGGTCACATCCGGTGCATCAATCCTGTGCAGCTCCACCGTTTCCGGAAGGGCAGTGCCAACCACGACATCGACATTTGGCACATCCACTGAGGTGACCGTGTGCGCAGTCACGTATTTCTGGATCACAACTTCCTGTTCCGGGCTGATCACGACGGTCTGCGCGTGCAGAACGCTCGACGTGCCCATAACGATCATTGCAGCCGTCATTGCGAGGACTCGGGTTTTCATATCATTCCACCTTGGCAAGTGTTGCTTTTTGCCTGCGGTTGCAGGTGGGATTTCAAGCAAATTGGGCGGAAAGTGTTCCAGACAGGGCACAAAGTCCTATGCCCGGAACTGATGCAGATCGAAAAATATTGTTTGGCTGTAGAAATTCTGCCCGAAGGAGGAACACCCATGCAGATGAAACAGCTTTCTTTCCTGACGTTCGCAATACTGGTCGCCGGCGGAGCTCAGGCTCAGGAATCGACTGTGACCGGCGCCGCTGGCGGCGCGATTACCGGGGCAATCGTAGGCGGCCCGGTCGGCGCAGCCGTTGGTGGCGTCGTGGGCGCCGTCGCAGGCACAGCTATCGATCCGCCGCCCCCGCGCGTCGTTACCTATGTTCGGGAGGCTCCGATGCCGGCCGAGACAGTTGTCGTGAAGGAAAAGGTCGTTGTGGGCGAGCCGCTTCCTTCGACTGTGGTCATTCATCAGGTTCCGGACGAACCGAAATATTCTTATGCCATCGTCAACAAGCAGCGAGTAATCGTTGAACCGACCACGCGCAAAGTCGTGCAGGTTATCAACTGATGGCATTGCCTGCCGGGTTTTCTTCCCGGCAGGCCTTTTCCTGGGGGAATAAATTAGTATTTTCAGAAATAAAAATCTTCATGCCTTCAGGCTTCTCTTTCCGTCCTCGGGATCATAATTTACTGTTGTCTGAAGTTCGCTGGGCTGACCCTCGGCGGCAAAGTCACAGGCACGCGTGTCACTATGTCAGGTCGCACAATCACTCGTCTTTCATCGAAGACCTTGGGCTCATTGTCACTCGCCCAACAGTTTTTCCTCGCCGGCGGTCTTGTTACGTTGGGTGCGACGGTTTTGATTGGATTGCTGGTGACAGATCAGATTGTTGAGACTGTAACAAGGAATGCAGGCTCGACAACCGCGCTTTACGTCGACAGCATCATTGCACCTATCCTGCCGGATCTTACCCGCGCGACAAAACTCGACGATTCCATCGAACGAACGCTGGATGAAACTCTGGGACAGGGTGCACTGGGCAGACGACTGGTTTCCTTCCGGCTGTGGACAAAAGACGGAACCATTATCTACTCGAACGACAAGCGGCTGATGAACATGGTCGTGCCGCCTGGCGAAAACAGGACAAAAGCGTTCGCTGGCGAGCTCGTCGCAAATTTCGAAGAGGCAGGAGACCCAGAGAGCGACGCGGAGCGAGCGCTCGGGGAACCCCTCCTGGAGATATATAATCCCGTCTTGCAGCCATGGTCGGGAGAGGTGGTTGCCGTCGCAGAGTTTTATGAGCGGGCAACGGATCTTGAGAAAAGCCTGGCGCGAGCGCGCTGGAAGAGCTGGATCGTCGTCATCGCGGTTGCCTCTGCATTTTTCGCCGTTCTTTCCACAATTGTGCTCAAGGGCAGCAGGATGATCCGGCATCAACTGCGTGAGATCGAGGACCTGGCGCGTCGCGTGCAGAAAGGATCGCAGCGCACGGTGGCCTTGAACGAGCGGCTGTTGCGCAAGATCGGTGCCGATCTGCACGATGGGCCTGCACAGCTCATCGCCTACGCAGCACTGCGGGTGGACAGCGAGAAGCTCGTCAGCGACCAGACTAGTCGGAATGAACGAGAATCCGAGACGACATCAATCAAGGCCAGTCTGGATGAAGCTATCCGGGATATCCGCAACATCTGCCGCGGCCTTGTTTTGCCAGATATAGAAAATCTGCCCATCGAAGACGTTGTTGGTCGGGCAGTTGAACATCATCAGTCCCGTGCTGGTACGCGAATAACGACCTCAATTGAGGATGTGAACGCGCAAGTCGGCGTTCCCGTTAAAATCTGCGTTTATCGGTTCGTCCAGGAGGGTCTGAACAACGGTTGGCGCCACGCAGCATCAACAAATCAATGCGTGTCACTCCGACAGGAAGGCACAGAGATCGTCGCTACTGTTTCAGACGGCGGCAGTGGTTTTTCGTTCGACGAGATTGGACCCGATTGCATCGGGTTGTCAGGCCTTAAAGAAAGAATTGAAAGTCTGGGAGGCCGTTTCGAAGTGCAGACATCGGCACGCGGAACGCACCTCACCATGAGACTGAACACCGTCGATGTGAGCGATCCATGACAGAAAATATAAAGGTCGTCATCGTTGATGATCACCCGATGTTTCGCTCGGGTGTATCGCAGAGCCTAAAAGAGTGTGGTTTCGACGTCCTGGGCGAAGGAGAAAACGCCGACGACGCACTAGCCCTTGCAACCAGATTAGCGCCGGACATCATCCTTCTGGATATCTCGATGCCCGGCAACGGCCTAGCGGCGATCAAATCCATATTGAGCCTGTCTCCGTCCATTCGAATTCTCATTCTCACAGCATCTGAGAGCGTGGATGATCTTCAGACAGCAATCCAGTCAGGCGCGGCGGGATATGCCTTGAAAGGTGTCGGCTCTCGTGAGCTGGTACAGATGCTGCGGACCATCGCAGACGGCGGGCGTTACATTCCACCCGAACTGGGCGCCAAGTTGCTGGCTGAAAGAAAGGCCGCATCGGAACTGATCGAGCAGCGTCAGGATCTGAGCAGAAGAGAGCGGCAAGTCATGGACCTCATCGCCATCGGAATGAGCAACAAGCTTGTCGCCCGCAAACTGGGTCTCCACGAGAAAACGGTGAAGCATCACGTGACAAGGATTTTTGCCAAGTTAAAGGTCAGCAATCGCACGGAGGCGGCACTTCTTTGGAGAGATCGTATCTCTGCTCAGCGTGAGCCCTGAAACCTTAAACGATCCTTGACCGTCGCAAGCCGATCAACGATGACACGGCCCTTATTGTCGCGCATCGAATACCGGCCTTTTCGTAAAGTCTCGGTGATGCCATTGGCGTGGCGCACTTCGAGAGCCTGGCCAGACTGCTGAACGCCAGCCCGGTTCTGACCGGAATTTCCGGCTGCTCCAGGATCTGGTGCTTTCCCGCTTCCGCTCTCTTTTCCGTTCCCTTTGCCACCTCCATTTCCATGTCCGCCATCATTGCTGCCGCCGTTGCCGTTGCCGCCACCGTTTGCGCTTCCGTTACCGCCATTTCCGTTTCCATTGCCGCCGCCGTTGTTTCCTCCGCCATTACCGCCGTTATTCCCGTTACCGTTGCCGCCGCCGTTGTTCCCTCCGCCATTACCGCCGTCATTCCCGTTACCATTGCCGCCGCCATTGCCTTGAGCGACAGCAACCCGAACACCAGCGGCCTGCAAGAATTGGACAGCGATCAACGCAACCACGGGCCGTCCGACCATGGGAAAGGTGAAGAGGTACTTAAGCATGTTTCTTCTTGTACGCACTCCGTTCTCCATATCTGCCGTCCTGCTGGAATGGACGCGAACCAATTATCTCTGCGCAGGCTGCCAGAGTTTGGCTCGGTTGAGAACTGACCTGGGGTAGTCTTGAACCCGCTTGTTCTGAAATAATCGCCGTCTGAAAGCGACTGACGTGATGGTTGCACAAGAGCCGCGCGTAAAACAAAGTGAAGAAACCCTGCACTTTCCCGCTGGCTCAGCGCGACCAAAAAAGCAACGTCGTCTCAAAAGTAAGCGTCAGCAGCTCCCGTCCGTATCGCTTTTCGGATGAGCATCGAGCTGCTTCTGGTGGCATCTCTTCAACATTTTGTCGATCAGGGCCCTGTCTCCGTTACAGTGATCCAGAATGTCGACTGCCTTCGAAATGCTCAGAGAGTATTTTTGTTGAAGTTGCTCAACGGTGTAAGGCTCAGGTCGTAAGCTCTGGTCCATCTTATCCTCTTTACGTTCTGCAATCAGATGCTGTGCGATCGATTGCGTATCCGAGACGCCGGGCGCGAAATGCGCCCATGATTGGCTTGTGTCGAGTTCTCCGGATCGTTTCCGGCTGGAGTTCCTCGAGCGACAACTTCCAAACAATCAACACGCATTATGCGGAGGGGTTCATCGATTGGGACTTAGTGCCCAAATTTGGGTGGGACTTATTCGACTGGAACGGAAGGAGGCCTTTTTCCTCAAAGCCGATCCTCGCACGGTGCGGGTGACATTCGCACCACCCCCAAACCCAAAGCTTCCAGATCGGCAGGAAGCCCGCGCGGCGGAGATATCGCTCCGCGGTAAGCGAGCCTGGCACCAGTGAGGTCTTGACCCATGCCGCAGGTCGAATGCCAAGCTCCGTCGCTTTCCAGGCGCGCAAGCCGGCGGCAATTAGCAAACGGGGGATACGAAGTATTTGTACAGCTGGTAATTGCGGCGATCGCAACGGCGCCATGATTCGGGCTACTCTCGACAAAAATGGCCAGCACTTCTCGCATGTTGAGGATTGCATCGCGAGTGCCGCAGACCTGGATCTTGTCCTGAGGTCGGCAAAAACCTGCAAGGCTCGGCTCGACCGTTGACAGGTCGAGCTCGCAAGGACAATTGAGGCCTGATTACTCGAAGAGTAAATCGGACGGAGGCAGATTGCTGGTCATCGGCCTCCGCCCGTCTTCCTGTGTCACATTTCGGGAAGAACAGCGATGTCGCGGACTTCTTTGTCCGTGCCGGTGATAGCGCCTACTTCGGTAGCGTTGCCGGTGTCGAGATTAACGGTGTAAAGCATTTTGTTTGCAGCGAGATAGGCAGTGTTCTTTCCGGCTTCCGTGCCCTGAATGTCAAAAGCATAGGTGGCTGGCTTGTCTTTGAAACCCAGCTTGCCAATTGCTTTCAAAGTGCCGTCATTCGGCTTGGTCTGCTGGATCAAGGCGCCAATCGTCGCATCGATATTGTACATTGCGGTCTTTTCAGGCTTGCCGATGGAGTTGGTATAGGCGGCTGCGACAATGTTCGGCGTCTCGCCCTTGTGCATGTCACCATCTTCGAAGGCCAGGACCCCGTCGACCGTCTCTGCACCGGTGTCAGGATGGACACGGTGGTTGGTGGTGCCAGTCATGAAACGAAGACGATCAGCCACCGGATTGAAATCGACGACGATCGGAGCCTGTGTCACCGTCAGCGTCTTGTCCATTTTTGCGAGATCAGTGGCAGCACCGCTTTCAAGGTTGATGGTAACGATACGATGGTCCGCAGTAACACCGATCACCGTCTTGTTGGCGGGGCGGTAATCAATGCCGACGAGCTTATCGACGCCGGTTACTTCCATGGTCTTTGTAACGGCGGGCTTCGCGGTATCGAACATGACAAGTGTTTTGTCACTCGTCAGCCCGAGAACGGGTGCCGAAAAGGCTGTCGATGCCATGGCAGCAAAGGCGGCGGATGCGGTCAGTGCGAAAAGGATGGTCTTCATGTCTTTCTCCCGTGCGTTTAACATTCGAGAAGGCGTCAGGCACTCGGCGCTTGACCCTTCATCATTGAAGACACCGCAAGGGAGACGAATGGATGCAGGTCGTAAAAATAATTCTCAGGATGCATCCATTTGATCGCCGGATGGGTATAGTTCGTGAAAGCTGACGATTTTCACCGCTGGATCATGGAAGGATATTAATGGGTTCCGGGCCGGACGATCTGGATAAGGCGCTTGCTGCCTGCGCTAAGGGTGACCGTTCGGCATTACGCCGAATTTTCGATCAGGAGGCTGGGCGGTTGGTCGCCGTGGCGCAACGCATCGTTGGACGTCGCGAACTTGCCGAAGAGGTCGTGCAGGAAGCCTTTATCCGAATATGGACCCACGCTTATCAATACAGTGCGGACCGTGGCTCCGCGCGCGGATGGATTTATGCCATTGTTCGAAACAGAGCGCTCAATCTCCTGCGGGATGGCAAACTTGAACATTCGGTCGAAGAGGTAGAAGCACTTCAGGAAGCCGAACAGGCAGACGCGATCATGGGTGCGTGGCACCGCATGGACACACAATCGCGCCTGCGCGAATGCCTGGGATCGCTCGATGATACAAAGCGGCGCGGTATTCTGATGGCCTATGTTGGAGGCTATTCTCACGGCGAGATCGCCGGAAGGTTGCGCGTTCCACTTGGCACAGCGAAATCCTGGATCAGGCGCGGGCTTCTGACGCTTCGGGAGTGCATGGGATGATCTACGACCGCAAGGATATACCGAACCTCGCTGACGAGTATGTGTTGGGCTTGACCGAAGGCACCGCCGCCGCGGAAATCGAGGACGCCATGGAACGAGATACCGAACTCAAGGCCGCGATTGCTGCAAGCCGTGAGCGTTTCCTGCCGCTCGACACCGCTATCACACCGGCAACCGTCAACGAGAGCCTGTGGCATCGCATTGAATCTGGGCTGACTTCGCAGCCTGCGACCCGCTACATGTCTGTTTCCACGCTTGCGAATGACAATAACAGCAAAGGCTGGAAGATCGCTGCGCTTTCGTCAATTGCCGCCGCATTGTTGCTTGCCATCGGTCTTGGATACAGCCTCATTCACAAGGCGGAGCCGCTTGTCGTCGCCGTTTTGATCAATGAGGCTGGAGATATTCAGGCGGTTGTCGAGGACTTTGGCGATGAACGGGCGATGATCCGTATACTGGCCGACTTTGCGGTGCCGAACGATAAGACGATAGAGGTATGGACGCTTCCGTCTCGAGAAATTGGGCCTGTTTCGCTCGGATTGCTGAAAGGCGTTCGCTCGGCTCGCCTTGATGGACCCGCATTGCCCACCCCGCGTGACAACCAGCTATACGAGATCACGCTCGAACAAGCGGGAGGATCGCCGACAGGCAGACCGACCGGACCGATCTTGGCCAAAGGGCTGGCGAAATTTCCGCGATGAAATCCACCGTCTGAGCGTTGCTTCAGCGCCTCATCCGACGGGCGATTTTTGTCCCATCTGCTTGCTTTCCAAATTTCCAGGAACATTGGCCCTGGTCTGTGGTTCGTCGTGGCACCAACCTCATGAACTGACAGGACGGATTATGGCGGATGTATTTTGGCTGGTTGTTGTCGCTGGAGGCCCATTGCTGCTGGGTGCCGTGGTCGTTTATGTCCTGCTGCGTCAGCGCAGGTTATCCGCCAAGGAGCAACAAGAACAAGCTCGCAAGGTTCATAAGCTTTACGACGGACAGTAACCGGAAGCGGAGACTGATATGAACTATAGAACCATATGGCCCTTGGTAGGGGCCGCGGCTGTGGCTCTCGCGCTGATCGTGGCCGTCTACTTCGTCAGGACGACTCCGGATACAGCACCGTCAAATTCACCAGACAGGGGGCAGACGGAAGACCAAGCACCTACGGGGCCTGCTGACAGGAATGCGCTGCCGGGCAGCCAGAACACAACGCCCTGACCACAATAGTCATTGAGGGAGAGTTTAACATGAAGCCATTCCATGCCTGCTGCGCCGCTCTATGTCTTTCGATGTTAATGCCCGCTTTCTCGAACGCGCAATCACCCGCGGACTTCACTGCCGAGGCGGCTTCCTTCAATCAGTTTGAAGTGGAGGCGAGCAGGCTGGCGCTTAGAAGCGCGCAGGATGACGCGACGAAAATGTTCGCTAATGACATCATGCGCGACCATCAGAAAGCGCTCGTCGATCTCGCCGATGCTGCGAAAAAGGATGGTACCTCGGTCCCGACGGACCTGAGCGCCGAATATGCCGAGAAGATGAGAGCTTTAGAAACCGCTTCACAAAGTGAGTTCGACCAGGCTTACCTATCGACGCAGGTTTCGGTCCTTGAAGATGCGAAGACGATGTTCGAAGCCTTCATCAAAACCGGAATTGCAGGCTCGCTACGTGCATACGCTGAAAATCAGCGCGGCACCGTACGAACCTATAATGTGCGTGTTCAGGGCCTGACAAATCCGTGAAAGCGACCGGATCCACTCCAGCTCAACATTCGGAATTTGAATCACCATCGACAATTCAGCGGCGAGCTGTATTGACCCAGCTTGTCTGCGCCCGGCCGGCAAACGTACTTACGTTAAACCGGCCGATCGATGAAGATACTTGATCTAATCCACCCTATGCCACCGCGACGATCAATACGTAACTTTTCATCGGGTTAGTATATATATAACTCTCTGACGAGGCGCAGGCGCGCGGGGCCGTTATGATGCGTCCCTTAACCCACGCCATCCTCCCAGTAGGGCGGGTCCCCGAACGACGCTTTCAAGTGAGCCGCCAGTGCGCGCAGTTTTGCCGAAGGACGGCGACCCTCGGGGTGCGCAAGAAAGACGAATTCCGCGTCCGGCCGAACGCCGACATCGACGATCTTGAGCTTCCCATCGCGAATGTCCGGTCCTGCGATGAAGAGCGGAAGGAGTGCAATACCGAGACCGGCGATCGCCGCATCTCGCAGCATGTCGCCGTTGTTCACTCTGAATCCAATGCGTGCACGAACGATTTCAATGCCTCCAGGCGTAAGGAAACTCCAACGGCTTGCAACAATCGTCCGGACGCCTCCAGATTTGCCCCGTCCAGAACCGGATGAGAGGCCTCGACGACCTCTATCCGACCGCAGGATGCCCCTGTGCCGCGCTTCGTCACCACGACACCCTCGAGCGAGCCCTCCAAAGAGTATCAAATGCCCGTGCCATCGCCAGCGATGCCTTGCCTGCTCCCACGACGACAGTGCGACCTTTCGGCTGCTGCGGAAGGTTTGCCTTGATCGCTTCGTCAGGATCGGCCGCAGCAACCGCAGCGCGGAACAATTCAGACAGGAACGCTCCGGTGTCCGCGACTGCCGCCATGATCAAGCGGCCAAGCGGTCGCTCAATTTAAGATCAGCCTCAGGCTTCTTCTTCCTGAAACGCTTCTTCGCGTGTTTTGCGGAATGACGGCAGGATCATCAGCAGAAGCACGCCGGCTGTCGCGATCAGCAGGACCAGACTGATCGGCCGCTCCACGAAGACACTGGGGTTTCCGTGCGAAATTGTCAGGGCGCGACGGATGTTGGTTTCCAACAACGGTCCCAGGACGAACCCCAGAAGTAGCGGACCCGGCTCGCACTTGGCCTTGCGGAAGGCATAGCCCAGCAGGCCGAACCCGGCAGCCAGTACCACGTCGAATATGCGGTTGTTGATGCTGTAGACACCGACGCAGCAAAAGAGAAGGATTGCCGGATACAGCAGACGATACGGAACCGTCAGGAGCTTCACCCACACGCCGATCAGTGGCAGGTTAATCACGACGAGCATCAGGTTGCCGATCCACATGCTGGCAACGAGTCCCCAGAAGATTTCCGGCTGGGTTGCCAGTACCGTCGGTCCCGGGGTGATGCCGTGTATGATGAACGCACTCAGCATCATCGCCATCATGTTGTTCGATGGGATGCCCAGGGTCAGAAGCGGGATAAACGAGGACTGTGCGCCGGCATTGTTGGCAGCCTCCGGTCCGGCGACACCCTCAACGGCACCCTCGCCGAACTCCTGGGGACGCTTGGATACTTTTTTCTCGACCGAATAGGCGCAAAAGGAGGCAAGAGTGGCTCTGCCGCCCGGAAGTACGCCGAGAAACGTCCCGACACCCGTGCCGCGAAGGACAGCCGGCCAGGCCCGTTTGAAGTCCTCTCGCCTGCGAGATGAACACCGGGCTGAGCGCGGCACCGGTGGGTTTGGCAGCCGCCGTGGCATGAACCTGCCCTGGCTTGGAAGCTATTCCCGCAAGGTCGGCATTGTCGGTGCCTCCCGCATCGGGCGACTGGTCATCGATATGCTGACACGGGGCCGTTTCGAAATCGGCGTTTATGACCCATTCCTGTCCGCGGTTGAGGCAACGGAACTTGGCTCGACAAAAATGGAACTGCATACGCTTCTCGCATGGTCCGACATCGTCTCGCTGCATGCACCGATCCTGCCGCAAACCCGTCACATGATTGGTGCGCAAGAGCTTGCGTTGATGGCCGACCATACGGTGTTCATCAATACGGCGCGTGGCTGGCTGGTCGATCACGAAGCACTGTTATCAGAGGCGCGATCCGGTCGCCTGCGGATCCTGATCGATACGCCGGAACCCGAACCGCTACCGGTCGACAGCCCGTTTTACGACTTGCCGAATGTCGTGCTGACCCCACACATCGCCGGTGCGTTGGGCAATGAATTGCGCGCGCTTTCTGATGTCGCAATCACTGAAATCGAGCGCTTTGTTGCGGGTCTTCCACCGCTCTACCCCGTTCGCAAACATGACATGGAGCGCATGGCATGAGGGCTTTCAACTATTGTTTTTCCACGCTTGGCTGCTCTGAACTCAACCTGCATGAAACCGCTGACCTGGCGAAACGGCACGGTATTTCGTCCGTGGAATTGCGCACGCTTTGCGGTTCCGTCGACCTGATTTCGGCACTGGAGGGTGAGTTTGGCAGCCCTTCAATCTTTGCTGCGTTTCTGGCGCAACGTGACCTCAAGGTCACGGCCCTCAATACATCGATCCGGTTGTTTGATAGCGACGATATGTCTGCCGTTGAGCCCTTCATTGCGTGGGCGGAAGCGGCAGGCATTGCACATCTCAGGATATTTGACGGCGGAAATCGGTTAACGACCGGCGAGATGACACGTGCAGGTGCAGTGCTCGATCAATGGCAAGTCGACCGGCAATCACGGGGGCTGAATGTCGATCTGATGATCGAAACCCATGATGCTCTAGCGGATGCAACGCAACTCTCTACCTTCATCAGGCTTGTGCCAAATGCCCTGATATTATGGGACACCCATCACACCTGGGCCAAGGGTTCCGATATCAAGCGCCTTTGGCCTGATATTGTCGACAATGTCGTTCATTTACATGTCAAGGACAGCAAGATGGGAGACGACGGCCGACGCCATTACGTGCTTCCAGGCCAGGGTAACTTCCCCATGGCGGATCTTCTGTCGCTTGTCGGATCGAATGACCGACACCTCCCTCTCAGTCTCGAATGGGAGCGCCACTGGCATCCCGAACTGCCACGTCTGGATGACGCGTTGATCGCAGCGCGCGCCTGGTGGCGATAGGAGTACTTATGCGTATTGCCGACATTCAACTAACGCCGGTTGCCATTCCCGACAAACCATTGCTGAACTGCAAGGGTGTTCACCAGCCTCACGCCCTGAGAACCATCATTGAAGTCACCTGTGATGACGGCACCGTTGGTTTGGGAGAGAGCTACGGGAGTATCAAAGCACTGGACGGTCTAAGACGTGCGGCTCCATCATTGATCGGTCTCGATCCGTTTCACCTTCACGAATTGAAGGCACGGGTCCTTGCCGCTTTGCCAGGTGGTGGTGGCATCAATGCAAAAAGCGCCGTTGCCGACCACAAACTGACGGACGTTGTCGCCTCGGCGTTTGAAGTTCCATGCCTCGATATTCAGGGCAAGCTGCTCGGGCGACCGGTGTGTGACCTGCTTGGTGGTGCGGTTCGCGACAGGGTTCCCTTCAGCGCCTATCTGTTTTTCAAATTCGCCGCTCATATTGGAGAAGAACCGGACGAATGGGGGGAAGTGCTGACGCCAGACCAGATGGTCGGGGAAGCCCGACGGATGGTGGATAAATACGGTTTCCAGTCACTGAAGCTCAAAGGGGGTGTTTTGCATCCCGATCTCGAAATCGAGACGATGCTGAAACTGCGCGAAGCCTTTCCAGATCACCCTTTGCGGATCGACCCCAATGGGGGGTGGACCATCGACACCGCTATCTACATAGCGCGCAAATTGGAAGGCGTTCTGGAGTATCTCGAAGATCCTGTCATCGGTATGGACCAGATGGCACAGGTCGCAGCGGCCACGTCAATTCCGCTCGCCACCAACATGATCGTCCTTGAGTTTGACCAGATTGCTCGAGCCTTCCGAAAGAACGCCGTTCAAATCGTCTTGTCCGATCATCACTATTGGGGCGGTCTTCGTGCTTCAACGCATCTCGGCAAAATCTGCGAGACATTGGGGCTCGGAGTGTCGATGCACTCCAACTCGCATCTTGGGATCACGCTCGCTGCTATGACCCATGTCGCTGCGGCGACACCCAATCTAAGCTACGAGTGCGATACGCATTTTCCCTGGACTGGTGTTGATGTGACTGAAGGAGTCCCTTTTGTCTTCGAACGCGGCAGCCTGGAGGTGCCAAAGAATCCAGGATTGGGGATATCGTTAGATCGACACAAACTGTCAGTATTCGCTGGTTTGTACGAACAGACGGCCATGAAAGAGCGGGATGACACGGCCTACATGAAGCTCTTTGAACCAGATTACGAACGTCGCGTGCCGCGGTGGTGACTGCCCAAATGTTGAGCGACATCTGATCCGCATGGCGGTTTCCGGACTGTGGCTTTGCACTGCGACCGTTAGCGTCGCAAGCACGCCATGGAGTAAGCCAAGAATTCGAACTGTTGTCTCGGCAATCAATCAGGCGGCGACGTAGGGCGGACCATTGATGACGAGCTCGCGTATCCTGGCAAATCTACCCACGCGCCCACTGGCAGGAAAATAAGCGTCGTTTTGACCCCGCCTTCCGGATCATCTTGTGATTGACGATGTTGAACCTGAACAGACGCCAAGCGGCTTGAGCATGGTGAATTCCAGGGGCATGGCGGAGTTACGCAACGTCTGGCAGGCCCCCAATAAGCTTGTCCAAGGTCATCGGATAGTGTCGCAGGCGGATGCCGGTTGCGTTATGAATCGCGTTCGCGATCGCTGCCGAAACTCCGCATAGTCCGAGTTCGCCAATACCCTTCGCCTTCATTGGCGAGGAAACTGGATCAGTCTCATCCATGAACACGACTTCCTGGTACGGGATGTCCGCGTGAACCGGCACCTCGTAGCCAGCGAGGTCGTGGTTGACGAAAAACCCGCGACGGGTGTCGACGGCAAGTTCCTCTGACAACGCCAGACCGGCGCCCATCGTCATCGCACCAATCACCTGGCTGCGGGCCGTGATCGGATTGAGAATGCGGCCGGCGGCACATACCGCAAGCATCCGGCGAATCCGCGTCTCGCCCGTGGCAACGTCGACGCCAACCTCCACGAAATGCGCTCCGAAAGTCGATTGCTGATGACTGTCTGAAAGCTTTTCCCACTCGACCGTGTCTTCGGCGACGAGCCCTTCGGAACCCGCCACTTCGGCCAGCGGAACCGAACGCGAACCGGAACGGACCTGACCATCTTCGAAGACGACGTCCTGTTCGTTGAAGCCCAGCTTCTTGACGATAGCGTCCCGAAGCTTGACACAGGCTGCGTAGACGCCTGAGGTCGAGCAGTTCGCGCCGAACTGCCCGCCGGAGCCTGCAGATACGGGAAAGCGAGAATCGCCAAGCTGCACGGCGACCTTATCAATCGGTAGGCCCATCATTTCCGACGCGGTTTGGGCGATGATCGTGTAGCTCCCCGTGCCTATGTCCGTCATGTCGGTTTCGACGGTGACGACCCCTTCCTTGTCCAGACGGACGCGAGCGCCCGATGGCACCAGAAGGTTGTTGCGGAACGCAGCCGCAACACCGGAACCGATCATCCAGTTGCCTTCGCGACGAGAGCCGGGTTGAGCTTGCCCCGGCCAGCCGAACCGTTCTGCTCCGAGCTTGAGACAACCGACAAGATCGCGATGCGAAAACGGACGTCCGGGCTTTTCCGGATCCACTTGTGTGTCGTTGAGGATACGGAACTGCACTGGATCCATTCCGAGCTTTTCGGCCATCTCGTCGATGGCGATCTCGAGCGCCATCAGTCCGGGTGCCTCCCCGGGTGCGCGCATGGCGTTGCCCTCGGGAAGGTGCAGCGTCGCCAGCCGCATCGCCGTCATGCGGTTTTCACCGGCATAGAGAAGCCGCGTCTGCATGGCAGCCGTTTCAAGCTGGCCATCGGGCTGATCGCCCGACCAGCTTTCATGGGCGATTGCCGTTATTTTTCCATCGCGAGCTGCACCAATGCGGATGCGCTGGATCGTTGCTGGACGATGCGTCGTGTTGTTGACGAGGAAAGGCCTCGGCAGCGCCACCTTTACAGGCCGCCTTGCTGCCTTCGCGCCGAACGCGGCCAGAACAACGTCGGCACGCAGGAACAGCTTACCGCCAAAGCCGCCGCCGATGAACGGCGACATGAGGTGGATTTTCTCCTTGTCGACACCAAGCGTCGTTGCAAGGTCGGACCGCCACCAGTCGATCATCTGGCTGGAAGTCCAGACCGTCAGCTCGTCACCATTCCAGGCAGCGATGGAGGCATGCGGCTCCATCATCGAATGTGACTGGTCCGGCGTTGTGTAGGTTTCGTCCAATGTCACCTCGGCGGACTTGAACGCCCCTTCGAAATCTCCAACGGCGGTATCGGGTGGAGCTCCGCCTGCGTCTTTTGGCTTGACTGCCGAACCCATTGCCTCGGCGAGATCGTAACTACCCTGTTCTTCCGCGTAATCCACCTTTACTAGAGCTGCCGCTGCGCGGGCTTGTTCGAAGGTTTCGGCGACGATCACGGCAATCGCCTGATGATAGTGCTGGATCTCATCGCCACCGAAAAGTATCGCAGTATTGTACTTGCCCTTCTCAAGTTTGCCGACGTCAAGCGTCGTTACCACGGCAAGCACGCCCGGCGAGCGTTCGGCAGCTTCGATATTCATCGAGATGATGCGGCCCTTGGCGATGGTCGATCCGACGGGGTAACCGTAGGCATAGACCAGGTTCGGATCATGCCACTCATAGGCGTACATGGCCCGCCCCGTTGTCTTGAGCTCACCGTCGATGCGGTGAACGGGCTGACCGACGATTTTCAGCTGGTCGATCGGATTGGTCGTTGCGGGTGTATCGAACTTCATGGCAATTACCTCCTCGCTTCGGCGATCACGGCGCCGAGTGTGCGCTCCACCAGATCGATCTTGAACTTGTTCTGCTCGGTCGGACGAGCACCGTTGAGGAGAGCTTTCGCTGCGACCTTCGCTCCCTTTGAGAGTTCGTCATCCGCAGCTTCCACGCGCCACGGCTTATGAGCAATGCCGCCGATTGCCACCCGGCCAGTACCATCAGGCTGGATGACTGCACCCACAGAGACCAGAGCAAACGCGTAGGAAGCGCGGTCGCGGACCTTGCGGTAGATCTGTTTTCCTCCAGTTGGCGGCGGTAGCACCACTGCGGTGATAAACTCACCCTTTTCCAAAACCGTTTCGATCTCAGGGGTATCGCCCGGCGAGCGATGGAAGTCGGCGATTTGGATTGATCGGCGGCTACCATCGACCTTTACCGTCTCGATAACGGCATCGAGTGCGCGCATGGCAACGGCCATGTCACTGGGATGCGTGGCGATACAGCTATCACTCACACCCACCACGGCGTGCTGGCGACTGAAGCCGCCGATGGCGGAACAGCCACTTCCCGGCGAACGCTTGTTGCAGGGCTGTGCGGTGTCGTAGAAATATGGACATCGTGTTCGCTGCAAGAGGTTACCCGCGGTTGTTGCCCTGTTGCGAAGCTGGCCCGAAGCCCCTGCAAGCAAGGCGCGCGACAGGAGCCCATAATCACGTCGAACAATTGGATCGGCGGCAAGGTCGGTATTGCGAACCATCGCTCCTATGCGCAGGCCTCCCTCAGACGTCTTTTCTATTGTATCGAGCCCGAGACCATTCACATCGATCAGATGTGTCGGCGTCTCGATCTCCAGTTTCATCAAATCGAGGAGATTGGTGCCGCCTGCAATGAACTTTGCTTGCGAGTTCGAAAAGGCGGACCTGGTTGCAGCCTCGATAGATGAGGCCTTTTCGTAGGTGAAGGCTTTCATGCTTTTGTCCCCGCAACTTCGACGATGGCCTCGACAATGTTGGAATAGGCGCCGCAGCGACAGATGTTGCCGCTCATCCTCTCACGAATTTCGCCCTCACTCACCGATGTCTGCGCGTTAAGATCCAGCGTGACATGGCTCGGAATGTTTGCCGCGATCTCCTCAAGCACCGCCACGGAGGAACAGATTTGTCCCGGTGTACAGTAACCACACTGGAAGCCGTCATGCTTGACAAACGCCGCCTGCATCGGGTGCAGATTGCCGGGCTGTCCCAGTCCCTCTATCGTCGTCACGTCGTCACCGTCATGCATCACGGCAAGCGAAAGACACGAGTTGATGCGGCGTCCACCGACCAGCACGGTGCAGGCCCCGCATTGCCCGTGATCACAACCCTTCTTCGTTCCGGTCAGGTGAAGGTGTTCGCGCAGTGCGTCGAGAAGGGACGTGCGATTGTCAACATCGAGGTCTCGGACCTGTCCGTTGACCTTCAACGATACGCTTGACGTGTGTTTCATGATTTCTCCTCCTGACTGGGCTGCCGCTCCCCTGGTGACAGTGGTGGCAGCGACGGTCGCGGCCGACGATATAAGTAAGTTTCGGCGTGAAAGTTCAAATATGCCGGTGCCTGGCATGGCCAGTTCCACTTCATCGATTGGAGAAATCAAAGGTTTCGCATCAAGGGGCGAGAACGCGGATCATTGAAAACTGACCCGTGAACGAATGAGTAGCAGAAGGAGTTCCCGATAGGCCTTGTTCATAGCGCGAAAGGACCGGCTAGGAGATCGACGCTCCTTGCCGATTGTGGGGCGGGTCTGGACATCGGTTCTTGACACCAGATCCTGGAAGAACGGTTTTAGCCGTCGTCCCGATCGAGCCGCATGCTCTTGCTTCCTAGGCCGTTCCCGTTAATCTCTGGCAATCGCACTGGCAGATCGAGACCCCTTGTGGAGCGGTCTCGGCCTAATGGGTGATCCTCTTGCATTGCATGCGTCACCCATGTGCATATAAGGGCGTTTGGAGAGCTACTCACGCCTCAAGTGCCTCTACGTTATCAAGCACCCGCCGAAGCAAAGACACCAGTGTGTCCACCTCTTCCCGCGATAATCCCTTGGTCATGTCCCGCATTGCCCTGGCGCAAAAAGCGCGGCCAGCTGGCAACCGCGCAAGTGCCGCCTGCGTCAATGATACCAGACTGGACCGCTTGTCTCACGGATGGGGCTCACGCTTGATCAAGCCATCCCGCTCCATCCGCGCCATGGGGCATCAGCTGCCAAGGACGAAACGGGAGAATGCCAGGGCATTGCGCGCATCCTCGTCCATTTTCGCGAGACCGGCGCCGCCGCTCAGATCGCGCCACACCTTGATGTCGGAGCCGATCGTGCCGCCGGTCTTGACGAAAGGCTCCATGACCACCGCGCCGGTGTAATTGATATCGCGCAGGGCGAGGCCAATTTCGTGCCAGGGCATCCTGCCCTTGCCCGGTACGCGGCGATTACTTTCTCCGGTATGGAAATGCCCCAGCAACGGGCCAGCCGTGCGGATGGCCTCGCCAAAGCTGTCTTCCTCGATATTCATGTGAAACGTATCCAGCATGACTTTCACGTTGTTCTTGCCGACATCCTTGACGAAAGCGACGCCTTCGGCAGCCGTATTGAGCACGTGGTTTTCAAAGCGGTTGAGGACTTCGATGCAAAGGTTGATGCCGAGTTCATTGGCGAAATCGGCAATGCCGTGAATACCTTCCACGCCGCGCGCATAATCGCCTGCCTTGTCGACCGGCTGCGAGTAGTCGATCGGCCAGTAGGAGTGCAGCGCGCCGCCAATCGTATGGATGTCGAGCTTGGCGACATTGGTAAGGGTGCGTTCAAAGAACGCCTTGCCAGCTGCGCGAACCGCGGCATCCTCTGACGACAGGTTTTTCGTTTTCGAAGGGCCGATACCGGCAGTGAGTATGATGCCGTTATCTTCCTACCGCACTCCCACGAGGAAGCTGCGCGAGCTGTTCCTAAAATCAAGACCTGCGTTGATCGGCCTTGAATGCGCCGTGGTCTTCGAAGACCCCACTGGCTCCACGCTGTTGCAAGACGTACCGACTTTCAGCAAGTATTTCGCGATACCTCTGGACCTTTGCGGCGCCCATCCTGCGCAAATCGACCCTCGATGGAGGTGCTGACTGGACTGGAAAAATGGCTTCGTTTTCCAGAAGGTCCAGCAGAAGATTACGCATGACCGCATTTTCCTCTCGCAGCTTCGCCAGTTCGATGACCTTTCCGCTCGATTCAAACCGCCTTGCGATGGCTTTGTCGATTTCGCGTTCGACAAGGAGAGCCTTGGCGGCGAAATACCGACAGGCAAAGAATGTTACCGCGAGCGCGCACAACGCGAAAATAACGTAGATCATTTCGACCTCCAGGTTACCCCTGAAATCGATACTCTGCCGCCGGTTTTCAATACGGATTCGGGCCACTCGACTGAAAAATCACATGCTCCTGAAATCCGCAACTTGTGAATTACGAAGACGGCCTCGCTCCGAGGTTGCAACCCTCAGGCGCTCCGCCGTCAGACGTTTCGTGATCTCGTCACCATGAAAGGTAGGTCGCTTTTCTCACAGGATATGCGAAAGGCTCACCATTCTCAAAAACGAAACCCTTGCGATACATGCAACTGCGCACCTGGGCGGAGCCATAGGCACCTGCATAGAAACCCACGTCGCCATATGATGGGTAACGTTCGATACTGCATCTGTCGAGGGCTGCCTGATAGGCCATCTCCAGTACATGGTGACCCGTCACCGGAACGGTGCCGTAAAGATGTAATTGGGTCCGCGCTTCCGCCGCTGCCGCCGTAAAGGTAACGCTTAGAACCACGCTTAAAGCCAGCTTGAGTCTCATGACGCGCCTCCAAAGAAATTATTTTGACGAGCAACGGGGATTTTGCCCTGTTTGTTCCCTCAATCAGAAGTTTCTCCCACATTGTGGTGGGGCGGCTTCCATTATGTCCCGGCCGGAAGTCTATGCCACCTTCCATTCCGCGAAGGTCGACCCAGGCCCGCGCCACGATTAATGCTGCGTGATAACAACAGAACGTTCCGTAACGCTGGAGGGACAGCCTCTCGAAATCGCTAGAGGCACCACGTTTGGCCCGATTGCCTACCGAAGGAACCCATCCCGATCGAACTCTCCCCATCCACGAAGGTCGGCCGCACCTTCGTCAACCTTTTGACCCGTCTTGTCTCCCGGCGTCATCTTCTTTTTGAGCGATCGAGCCAGCCGCCTCTGATAGGCCGCTTTCTGTCGTTTCTCTGCCTTCGCCTCGGCGTCCTCCACCCGCCACTCTTCCACGACCCCGCGATCGAGAAGGTCCTCGACCACCTTCGGATCGAAGACATGGAAGGTGATCCGCCGGGCACGGCCGTTCAGCCGCACGGTTCTCGTCCCGACGCTCTTGAGACGCCCATCCGCGAGCCAGCGATGTCGCTCGCTCGTCTTGATGGCGAGGATGTCCTGTATCTCGCGCGGGATCACCGGAAGAGTTTCGGCTTCCATCATCACGCCTGCCACGGTCCTCGCAGCGGCGTCGAAGGCGTTTTTGTCGCGGGCTGGCATCGTGAGCGTGATCTCGTTGCCCTCCAGGCTGATCGCTTTCTTCAAAGCCGCAGGCAGTCGGGCCTGCATTTCCTGCAGAATGCCTTTCGCTCGCACGGACGATCCCAGCGTCATCGCAGGCGACAACATCCACGTCCTGATCAGTTCGATATCGCTCTTCTCGAGTTTCCGCATCTCTTCTAAATAGTGCCGATCTCCTTTCGTTCAACGAGGTGAACTGTTCGGCGACCGCAGATCCGAACCAGCCTACGATTATCGGAAAGGTCCTGCTTAGCCGGGGTATGGCTCTCCGGTTTAAAACGACGAGCCTTCCGGCCAGTAGGTGCTCAAGCGGCCATCGCGATATCAGCGATGATTTGCCCTGTTGTCATAAAGCAGCGCAGCGGCCTCGACCTTATCGCCATTAGCTACTGCCCATGAGCACAGGGCCTCAAACGGTTGCCGCAGAGAATGGCCCAGCGGGGTGATCGCATATTCCACACCCACCGGCTGGGTCGGCAGGACGGTCCTCGTCACAAGACCGTTCCGCTCAAGCCTCTTTAGAGCATCGGCCAAGGCCTTGTGGGTGATACCGTCGAGACGGCGCTTGATCTCGTTGAAGCGCGAGGGCCTGGGACAAATCACCGTCAGGATCAGGATTGTCCATTTGTCCGCGATCTTGTCGAGCACGGGGCGAACCTGCGCCATGTCTCTAAGGGCGCACTGAGAAAGTGCTTCAAGGTCAGTATACTCGTCCATATCTAGGCTACTTAAGGTGCGTAATTGATAGCAGATATCTAATGTATATCATGCAGCGACCATCAATTGAAAGGACTTACGATGGCTCGGATGAGTAACAAGGTTGCCCTGATTGTCGGGGGCGCCAAGGGTATCGGCTTGGCAATTGCAGAGCGGCTTTCGGCCGAAGGAGCGATGGTCTTCATCACCAGTCGCCGAAGCGAAGATGCCGAAAAGGCGGCAACTGCCATCGGTCATAGTGCGGTCGGCATTGTCGCCGATGCCGCGCTCCCCGAAGATATGCGGGAGGCGGTCGAAAAAGTGAGAAGGGAACACGGCCGTATCGACGCGCTGGTCTTGAACGCCGGTCTTTCCGAGCCCGCCCAGATCACGGAGATAACGCCTGAACACTTTGACCGCCACTTCGACGTTAATGTTCGAGGAATGGTCTTCGGCTTCCAGGCGGCTCTGCCGGCGATGAGGGAATGCGGCTCGGTCGTCCTCGTCGGGTCAATTGCAGACAGCGGCGGCTATGCTTCCTATGGCACATATGCTGCGACCAAGGCAGCCGTGCGTTCCTATGCACGAACCTGGACTGCAGAACTGGCATCCAAGGGTATACGCGTTAACGTCGTCGCACCGGGTCCAACCGATACGGAAATGATGGCTGCGGTTCAGCCAGACATGCGCGCGGCCATTGTCGCTCCGATTCCCATGGGACGGATGGCGCGCCCCGCCGAAGTGGCTGCAGCTGCCTTGTTCCTGTTAAGCGATGAGGCGAGTTACATCGCCGGTGCCGAACTGTGCGTCGATGGCGGCTTGCGGCAGGTCTGAGCCAGAATTCGAAGCGCTGTACCCGATCTGGAATGACCGGGTACAGCAAAGGCTCGACAGAGAAGCGACGGATCGCAATTTCGCTGATTACAGGCCCGCCTCAGCCATCCATAGCGCTGCGTCTGCACCTGCCGGTATGCGCAGTGGCGCAGACGGATCGGTGGCAGCCTTCCAGATCGCTTCCGCGACATCGCGCGCGTGGGTCACAGGGCCCTTGTCGTCCTGAACATTCCTGACGAACTGCTGCAAAAGAGGCGCATAGTCCGCATCGTCCATGCCGCGCAGGTGTGGGCGGGCACTGGCGCCGAAACTCGTTTCCGGCGAACGTCCGGGCAAAACGATGTGGACGCGAACGCCGAAAGGCTCCATTTCAATCGCAAGGGACTCGCTGAGCGCATTCACTGCGGCCTTGCTGGCGCGATAAACCCCAATGACCGGTAGCGGTTTCAGTGTGACCGAGGACGTAACGTTGATAATGACGCCAGCCCGGCGACGACGCATTTGCGGGCCGAGGGCCTGGATCATCGCCAGAGTGCCTATCGTGTTCGTCTGAAATAGTGCCTGTGCGGTCTGGGATGCAGTCAGTTCGACAGGAGATGGTGCTCCGAACCCGGCGTTATTGACGAGCACATCGATTTGACCCGTTGCCTTCATAAGCTGTGAGATGCTGTCCGGGACGGTGACATCGAGTGCTAGAACACGCAGACGCCCGGACGCAGGGAGTAAGCTCTCGTCGGGCGTTCTCATCGTGGCGATCACGTCCCAGCCTTTTTCAAGGAACAGTTTTGCAGTTTCCAGGCCAAAACCCGAGGAACAACCGGTTATCAGAATTGCGGGCATTATTTTCTCCATAAGTGGCTGTGTCATTATGGTAGCGACCCGAAGGAAGACTTTATATATTCCAAGCTACTCATTTCTTTAGTAATAGTCCTGGATATGACAACAGACCCGCTCACCGAGATCGTCACACTCCTGCAACCCGCCGCGCGGGCTTCGAAACTGGTGGAGTGCGCCGGTGCATGGCGTATACGTCGTGAGGGCACAGGCGAGCCGTTTTATTGTGCCATCCTGGAAGGGCAATGCCGGGTCACTTTCGGTGGCCGACAAACGTTTATCCTGCAGGCCGGAGACTTCATTCTCGCGCCTGCCATGCGCGATCTCGTCAATGAAAGCTCCGACGCCACAGCCGACTTGCCGGCAACGGTTCCGACAAAGATCAATGAGGGACATTTTCGTGTGGGACCACATGACGGCCCACCCGCACTACGAATGCGTATCGGACATTGCAGCTTCGGCACGCCGGATGCGGCCCTGCTCGTTTCTTTGTTGCCGGACGTGATTCTGGTTCGCGACAAACCCCGGCTTGCGACGTTGATGCAGTTGATCGACGAGGAGACGCAGGAACGGCGCGCAGCGCGCGAACCGGTTCTGGAACGACTTATCGAGGTGCTGTTGATTGAGGCACTACGGTCCTCAACCGACACCAATTCTGCACAGGGCCTCGGCAGAGGGCTTGGTGATGAGCGCCTTTCGGCGGCACTTCGGGCTATGCATGACCGTCCCGGCCATCCCTGGACCGTCGTTGATCTGGCGAAAGAGGCGGCGCTCTCCCGTTCGGCATTTTTTGCGCGCTTCAACCGAATAGTCGGGGTTGCGCCGATGGAATACCTGCTGACATGGCGTATGGCGTTGGCGAGGCAGCTCTTGCGGAGTGGTGATCTCGCAATCGACGATGTAGCCGAGCGGGTGGGATATGGATCAGCAAGTACGTTCAGCGTGGCTTTTGCCCGACGCACCGGCATCCCTCCTGCTCGATACGCCCGTATGGCCGCGCAGAACGGCGAGGCAGGAGACAACCGATTGCTACGGCCACTGACAGAATTATAACAATGCAGTTGGCCTATCGACAATACGCCCGACCAGCGCTTTCAAACTGGCGCAGCGATTCCAACGATCATCGACTGAACTCCGGACTCGGGTGGCTGACACCCGCCGAGTTCTTCGCTCAGACAATCAACCCGCGACGTGACGTGATGCGGTGCTGCGCAGCCGGAATGGCTCCGCACCGCAACCCGCCGTTACCTCCCAGAATACAGCAACCCAAAAACGTTGGAGCAAACCCAACACTGGATAAAATTTGGGGGGCAAGGTCAAAGGTCATGGAAGCTGGCGAGATCGACACGCAGCAAAAACAAAAAATGCTCCTCGACGGCTACGCGGAGGAGCTTTTTGAGAAGCGACTTGAATGGGCGAATTTGCAAGTTTCAGTGCGGGTGCTTGTGCGTGAAGGGTGGCTTTGGGTGTGGTTTATCTGTTTTGTTTTGGATTGTTGTTTTGGTTGCGGGGGCAGGATTTGAACCTGCGGCCTTCAGGTTATGAGCCTGACGAGCTACCGGGCTGCTCCAC